>NZ_JBSGAW010000003.1:0-384201 GCF_053600955.1 Streptomyces sp. NPDC004838
TCGGTGGTGAACTCGGTCTGCTGGTAGAGGGTCGGCTGCTGGACCTCGGTGACCTCGACGTTGACCGGCCGTGCCACGCTGAACGGCGTCGCCCACATGCCCCATCCGTCATGCCCGTGCACCGCGCTGTTGGACATCGAGACCATGGACATGTCCATGAACATGAAGAAGCGCGGGTTCCGCGCCGAATGCGTCTGGAACCGGTGCTCCCGGTCGTCCGTTCCGTAGACGATCGGGCCGCTGATGTCGATCGACACGTTCGCGGCCCGTTCGGGGGCGAACTGCTCGCACGCCTTCATCAGCGCCTGACCGATCTGACAGCCGGAGACGACGGTTCCTGTCATGGTCGCCGCCGGAGAGACCGGGTTCACGATCGTGCCCTCGGGAAGGCGGATGGTGAGCGGCTCGAAGAACCCGGCGTTGACCGGGATGTCCGGGCAGAGAGCCGAGAGGACGATGCCGATGTAGGCGATCGTGTTCGGTCTCGCGCTGTTGACCAGGCCGTCGGTCTGCGGGTCGCTGCCCTCGAAGTCGATGGCCATCCGGTCGTCGTCGATGGTGATCTCGACCTGGATCCGGAGGTCGTCGTGGCCAGCGTTGTCGGTGTCCACGAGGAACTCGGCCGGATAGACGCCGTCGGGCCACTCGTGGATCTGCCGGCGGAACTTGCGTTCGGAGTGGCCGAGGATCCACTCCAGTGACTCGTCCACCGTGTCCAGGCCGTAACGGTCGACGAGTTCGCGGATGTGCTGCTCGCCGATCCGGCAGGCGCCGATCATCGCCTCGATGTCTCCGTCGACCACGAAGGGGACACGGTTGTTCTCGGTGATCAGGTCCCACACCTCGCCCCGGCGCTCACCCTTCTCGTAGAGCTTGAGCGGTGGCAGGCGAAGTCCCTCGCCCCATACGTCGCGGCAGTCGAAGTTGACGTTCGGTGTCGGTGAGCCCTGGTCCAGCACGTGCAGCCGGGCCGCGGTGAACAGCCGGGGCCGTCCGTTGAAGAAGATCGGCACGACCACCGACCAGCAACCGCAGTGGCTGCCGCCGTGGTAGGGGTCGCCGACGATCAGCGCGTCGCCGGGGTGCAGATCACCGCGGAAGAAGTCCACCGCGGCCTGGCAGGATGTCGAGAGGGCGAACGAGTGCGCGATGATGCCCGCGCGCGCGACCATTTTCGCGGTGGTGCCGTCGTAGCGGTAGATCCCGCCCCCGCAGTCCTTGGCCTCGTTGACCATCGGATTCGGCGAGGTGCGGCAGATCGTCTCGTAGAGGTGCTCCGCCGTGGTGTCGAGATGGCTGCGGACGATCTCCGCCGTGATCGGATCAGTCATGGTTTCCGCCGTTCGGCTCGTCGACCCGCAGGCCGTAGATGTCGCGCGCGGCGGCCTCGGAGATGAGCCCGTCCGCGAGGTCGTCGAGGACCGCCGCCCGCTCGCGGAGGGCGGGATCGCCGTAGCCGCCACCGCCCGCCAGACGCATCCGCAGCCGGCCTCCGGTGATCTCCGCGTCGGTGGCTCCGGAGGGCGCGGGCCGCCAGCCGTCCCCGGTGTGGAACGCCACTTCGCCGGCCCGGCCCGGCGCACCGCCCGCGAGTCCGGGCACCGGGTTGCCGACGGTGCGGGTCCACAGGGTGTACCGCCTGTCGGGAGCCGGGGAGAGGATCGTCTCCACGCCCGGCGCTCCGCGCCACTGACCGGCGCCTGCGCTGTCCTCGACGAACTCGACGCGCTCGACGCGCGTCGCCTGAGTGGTCTCCCACTGCTCGACGGAGTGCAGTTGCGCGCGCGTGGACAGCTGCGGCGGCCCCCACCCGTCGCGTCCGGACATGGCGCCTGCGCCGCCGACTGCCCAGCGCGCGAGGTCGAGCTGATCGCTGCGGTCGCTCTCCGGGCGGCTGAGCAGCAGGGGCCGCGGGACCGTCAGGGCGGGTACGGGGCGCCCGCCCGCCTGCCTCAGCGTCGTGGCGACCACCTCGGTGACCTCGTTGCCGCAGTGCACTGAGCCCCAGCCCACCGGTGCGGGCTCGACCGGATGCACCACGGTGCCCGGGCGGGTGCTGGTCCGCACCGCCCGCAGCAGGCCGCTGTTGGCCGGGATCGTCTCTCCCAGCATCGCGAGGACCGCGCTGAGGGCCCGTGAGGCGGTCGTGCCGGCGCTGCTGTTGACGAAGAGCGGGAGCTGGTCGTCGCTGCCGGTGAAGTCCAGGTCCAGCCCGTTCTCGTCCACGGTCGCCGTCAGCCGGATCACCACCGGGTCTCCGGTGTGGTCCTCGAACTCCAGTGCCTGCTCGCCCTGGTAGGTGCCCCGGTCCCAGGTGCGCAGCACGGTGCGCGCCAACTGCTCGCTGTGCTCCTGCGTGTATGCCAGCGCGCGGCGCACGGTGTCCGCGCCGTGCCGGCCGACCAGCTCGCCCAGCCGCCGGTCCCCCAGTGCCAGCGCGGCCAGTGCCGCGTCCAGGGTCCGCCGCGTCTCCTGCGGGCGCCGGCCGTTCAGCAGGAAGGCGTAGAGCATGTCGCGCACCGGCCGGCCACGGCGATGGATCTTGACCGGCGGATACGGATGTCCCTCCGCGAGGATCTCCGTCGCGTCCGGATGGAGGCTTCCCCCGACCTGACCGCCGACGTCTCCCACGCGCACCCGCACCGCGAGGAACAGCAGGAGTTCGTCGTCGGCCATCAGCGGCGCCACCAGCGTCACGTCATGCAGCCGCGTGCCGCCCGCGTACGGGTCGTTGGTGAGGATCACATCGCCCTCACCGAGGTCGAACTCGAAGTGGGCGGCGACATGCGCGACCGTCTGCGCCATCGACGCGACCTGCAGCGGGTCGTCCGTCGCCACGATCGCGCCCCTGGCATCGGTGATCGCGACCGCGAACTCGCGGTCCTGGCTGATCCGCGCGGTCGGGGCGGTGTTGGCCACCACCGCACCCAGCTCGTCCGGGCACGCTCCCAGGGTGGTGCGTAGGATCTCCAGCTCGATCTGTTCGTTCGGCGGGGCGGTGGCCATCAGTTCACGACCTCGATCACATAGGTCTCGTACTGGTCGAGCATCGCTTCCTGTCCGGCACCGACCACGATGGTGGTGCCTGGCTCGTGGATCACCGCGGGACCGGTGACGACATTGCCGGGTTCGATGCGCTCGCCGTCGTAGACCGGTGTGTCCACGAATCCGCCGAGCCGCTCGAAGTACGCCTGCCGGCTGCCGACCCGGGCGGCGGACGCGTCCTCGTCGCCGAACTTGCGCGGTGTGACCACCGCGTCCATGCCGCGAAGGCCCGTGAGTTCCAGCCGGACGGAGACGATCTGGACGGGTTCGGCCGGGCGCTTGTGCGCGTAGAGCTGCTCGTGCAGATCGTGGAAGTCCTGGACGGCCCTGGACAGCGCCACGGCCGAGATCTTCCGGGTGCGGGTGTTCAGGGGCACGATCACCTCGTGGACCTGGCCCTCGTAGCGGATGTCCAGGTACCGCTCCAGGCGAACCGTTTCGGCCGGTGGCAGCAAAGCCTCCGCGTCCTCCTGGACCTGCGCGAACACGCCGGTCAGCTCCTCGGGGTCCACCGCCTCCACGGTGCGTACGTACGACTGCACACGCGAGACCTTGAAGTCGGCGACCAGGCCGCCGAACGCGCTCAGCACCGAGGCGTTGCGCGGCACCAGCACCGTCTTGATGCCCAGGTCCACGGCCTGGACCCCGGCGTGTACCGCGCCGGCCCCGCCGAAGGCCATCAGCGCGTAGTCGCGCGGATCGCGCCCGCGCTTGACGGAGACGTACCGCAGCGCGTTGGACAGGTCGCTGTTGGCGATACGGAAGACGCCCACGGCCGCCTCGGTCACGGAGATGCCCAGGGGATCGGCGACGTGTTCGGCGAACGCGGCCTCCGCGGCGACACGGTCGAGTGCCATCCGGCCGCCCATGAACCTGTCCGGGTCCATGAATCCGAGCAACAGGTTGGCGTCCGTCACCGTCGGACGGGTGCCGCCCCGGCCGTAGCAGGCCGGTCCCGGCGAGGCGCCCGCGCTCTCGGGGCCGACGCGCAGCGCGCCCGCGTCGTCGACCCGGGCGACGGACCCGCCGCCGGACCCGATCGTGTGGATGTCGACGAGGGGCACGGCCACGCGGTAGCGGCTGATCCAGTTGTCGACGCCGACCTCCGGCTTGCCGTCGTGGATCAGGCAGACGTCGTAGCTCGTACCGCCCATGTCCGCCGTGATGAGGTTGCGGTAGCCGGAGCGCTCGCCGAGTGCCACCGCCGCGACCACTCCCCCGGCGGGTCCGGACAGCACCGCGTCGACGCCGTGCCCGGCCGAGTAACCGACGTCCATGACACCGCCGTTCGACTGCACGACGACGAGTTCGCCGGTGAACCCGGCAGCGCGCAACCCCTCGTCGAGACGCCCGAGGTACTTCCCGAGCAGCGGGCTGGTGTACGCGTTGACCACCGTGGTGCTGACCCGCTCGAACTCGCGGATCTGCGGCAGGACGTCGCAGGACAGCGTCACGAAGCAGTCCGGATGCTCCTCGCGGACGATCTCCGCGATCCGCCTTTCGTGGGCGTCGTTCACGAAGGAGAAGAGCAGGCAGACCGCGATCGACGCGATCCCCGCCGCCTTGAGTTCCCTGGCCGCCTCGCGCACCTCGGCTTCGTCGAGTGGCAAGACGACACGGCCCGCGTCGTCGATCCGTTCCGTCACGCCCTTGATGTGCCGCCGGCGCACGATCGGCTGGGGAGCCGGAAGCCGCAGGTCGAACAGGTTTTCCTTGTAGCCCCGGCGCAACTCCAGGATGTCCCGGAATCCCTTGGTGGTGATCAGGCCGGTCGCGACGCCGCTGTACTCCAGCATCGCGTTCGTCACGACCGTCGTGCCCAGGATGAAGAACTCCGTTTCCGCCAGGAGTTCCGTGCTGGATGTGCGGTAGTGACCGGCGACGGTTTCGACCGCGTCGAGTACCGCACTCGCTTCGTCATGCGGCCGGGACGAGACCTTCCCCGTACACACGCCGTCGGACCCGTTGGTGGCGACGACATCGGTGAAGGTTCCACCGACATCCACTGCGATGGTGTAGCCCACTGGGCCGACCCCTTTCGAAAGACGTGCTCCGTCGCTGCGCAGGGTTCTCGCGTGACAGGGCGAGCCATGATGTGACATCAATACGCTATGGCTGAGTCAACTGAGGTGTCAAGCATTGTTCGGGCGCGGTTCGGCCGCCGACGCGATCGAGCGAGGACGCGAGACGGTCAGCGGAGGGACGAGGGTCCTGGCCGATCAGCGGCAGGGCGGGGGGCGCGGACAGGTGCGGCCCGGGGACGTACGCCGGGGAACGGACACAGCCCGGGGACGTACGCCGGCGGACGGACACAGCCGCCGGCGTACGTCCCCGGGCTCGATAAGGGACGGGGCGGGGCCCCTACCCCTCCGCCTCCTCCTTGTCTCCGGCGACCTCGGTGAAGTGGCGGGTCGCCTGGGGCAGCAGCCCCTCGTACAGCGAGCGGAAGAGCGCGATCGCCTTCGGACGCAGCGCCGGCCGCGGCATGAACCGGTCGGGAAGCTCCGGGTCGAGGTACGGGAACCCGCGGAACTGCTGCGTGGCACGGGTGCACACGACGAACGCCTCACTGTCGTCGAGCTTCCGCTGCGCGGTCTTCGTACGGTACGGGCCGAACTCCTCCAGGAACTGGCCGTAACGCTGCTGCACGTCGCCGAGGTCCCACGCCTCGTGCAGCACCACGTCGAGGTCGAGCTGCGGCATCGGCTGCCCGACGAGGACGCAGGCATGCTGGGCGACACCGAGATTGCCGAGCACTTCGACGACCGCCTCCCCGCGGTCGTGCGGGGCGAACCAGGTGGCGTGCTGCACCGAACCGAAACCCATCAACCGCAGCCAGCGGCTCAGCGCCGTCCGCTCGGAACGCAGCTCGTCGGGCAGTGAATGCCAGAGCACCGTCCAGGTCCCCAGCTCCCCCACCGCTTCACCGAACCGGCGCAGCCGCTGGTCACCCGCCTCCATCAGCGCCTGAGTCTCCGGCGTCAGACCGTAGAACACCTCGCGGCCACGCTTCGTCCGCACGATCAGGCCCCGCTGCGCCAGCCGGTTCAGCGCCGCCCTGGCACCGTCCTGCGGGACACCCATCTCCCCCAGCAAGCGCACCAGGCCGCCCGACCACGCGAGCTGGCCCTTACCGCGTACGAAGGTGCTGAAGATCGTGAAGCACAGGTCCTGTGGCTGCATGGACAGAGCCTACGGCCTGGCCACCGGCCCCTCGTCAGCCGGAGTGGCCCCCTCGGACCGGAGACCGGACAGCACCCAGTCGTACCGCCCACCGGCCACCGCCGCCCCGCAGGAGCGGCACTCACCGAGCCGGCCGACCCGCAACGCGGATGCACAGTTCGGGCACTCCCCGTCCAGGATGCGGCGGTCCGGCGTCCGGGCGCCCACCGCCCGCCGGAACTCCCAGAACTCGGTGACCGGCCCGGGGGTCCGGTCGCCGGAGAGGATGCGGCCGGTGTCCTCGTCCACCTCGTAGGCGGCACAGGTGAATCCGATCCGCACCATCACCCGGTCGAAGCCGTCGGCGCGGCTGAAACCGGCCAGGTCCAGCGAGTCGAGGCGCATGCCCTCCAGGACGCTGCGCCTACGCCGGTCGATGAACATCTGGACCTTGGCGCTCCAGTCCCGGTGTGCGCCGGGGCTCATGAACGGCCGCGCCAGTTCCGGATCGCGATCCTGCCACGCCCGTCCCAGCAGGAAGAACGCCTGCCCTGCGCGGCGCTCGAAGTCGCCCGGATCGAAGGAGGGGTCGGTGCCCCGGATGCGGGCGACACCCTCGTCGGACGGGAAGACCTCTTGACTCGATCGCATCACATTAGATTACAGTTCAGTCTACTGAGGTGTCAATCTTGACGGTGGACGGTCGCCCGGATGACGATCGCCACGAGAACACCACAATGCGAAGGAGTGCCGCGCATGTCTGCCATCGAATCCGCCCCGGTGAGTCCAGAGGAACTTGTGCGTCGCGCGGTCGAGCTGCAGCCGCTGCTGTCGCAGAACGCCGCCCGAGCCGACACCGAGCGCCGGCTCCCCGACGAGAACGTCCGGGCACTCCAGGACGCCGGTCTGCTGTCGCTCGGGGTCCCCCGCCGGTTCGGAGGCCAGGAGACCACGATCCGCACCCAGTTGGAGGTGTCCTCGACACTCGCCGAGGCGTGCGGCTCCACCGGATGGGTGGCGCAGAACATCAACGGGGCCTGTGTGATGGGCGGCGTGTATCCCGACCGCGCGCAGCGCGAGGTCTGGGAGGCCGAACCGTCCGCCCTTCTCTGCGGCACGATGGCGCCGGTGAAGGACGTCGTACGGGTGAAGGGCGGCTGGCGGATCAGCGGCAAGTGGCGCTATGTCTCCGGGATTTACCACACCCAGTGGGCCTACGTCGGGTTCCCGCTGGTGGACGACGACGGCAAGCAGACCGACCTCGGGGTCGGCCTGATCCCGCTCTCGGAGGGCACCGTCGAGGACACCTGGTTCATGACGGGCATGCGCGGGACGGGGTCCAGCACCCTGGTGCTCGCGGATGTCTTCGTCCCCGAGCACCGGGTGCTGCGGGCCCTGCGGGCGATCGAGGGCGAGCACCCCACCGAGCACGGGAACGAGGTGTTGTACCGGACATCACTCGGGCCGGTGCAGACCCTCGTCATCGCGGGTGCACAGCTCGGTCTCGCCCGTGCGGCCCTGAAGCTGGTCCGTGAGGCGGCGCCACGGCGCGGCATCAGCTACACCAGCCGTCTGCAGGCCGAATCGCCCGGATTCCAGATCCAGTTGGGGGACGCGGCACTGCGGATCGAGTCCGCCCATCTGCACGCCTACCGGGCGGCTGAGGAGATCGACACCGCGGCGGCGAACGGTGAACGGCTGCCCTACGAGCGGCGCGCCCACATCCGTGCCGAGTGCGGATGGATCTGCGACCTGCTCCGCGGCGCGGTCGACGTTCTGGTCAGCGCACACGGTTCGGGAAGTTTCGCCGAGTCGAACACGCTGCAGCGGATCTGGCGTGACCTCGGTGTCGCCTCCCGCCACGCGGCGATGACCTCGCAGCTCGGATACGAGACTCACGGCAAGGCACTGCTCGGCCGTGACGAGCGGCCGATGCTCGTGCTCTAGGTCGTTTCTGATGGATCAGGCTGGATCAGAGAGCGGGGTCTGGTGCCGTGCATCGCAAGGCGGAGGAGGGAGTCCATGCGGTGGGGGTACCTCCCGGGCCGCTAGGCCCAGGGGGCCATAGGTGACCGACGACAACGCAGCGTGGGGGTACCTCCCGGGCCGCCAGGCCCAGGGGGAGTGCGGTGCCAGGGCACGCGAGCCCAGCAAGATCCATCAGAAGCGGCCTAGGTGCTCTGTCCAGGACGTTTCTGACGTGACAAGGAGACACCGATGACCACATCCGATGATCTGCGCACGGCCTTCACCGACGTCATGGCCGCGGTGCCGGCTCCGGTGTCGGTCGTGACCGCGATGGACGGGGATCGCCCGCACGGCACGACCGTGAGCGCTTTCACCTCGCTGTCGCTGTCCCCGCCGATGATTCTCGTCTCGCTCGACCAGCGGTCGGACCTTCTGACACTGGTACGCGCCGGGGGGCGGTTCGGCGTGAACGTTCTCGCCAGTGCGCAGTCCGCGCTCGCGACGAGCTTCGCCCGCAAAGGCGCGGCGAAGTTCGCCGAGGTCACCTGGCACCGGGAAGACGGTCTCCCCCGGCTCGACGGGGTCTGCGGCTGGCTCGCCTGCACGGTGTCCGGACTGGTCGACGGAGGCGATCACGTCATCGTGCTCGGCACGGTCGTACGGGCCGAGGTCGGCGCAAGAGCCCCGTTGACCTACCACGCCCGCGGTTTCGGCACCCACGTCGCATTCGACGGAGCATCACGGTGACACGGTGACCGCCGGCCGAATCCGTCCGGTCGGCGGTCACCGCCTCCGGGGGCAGACGGCTCCAGCCGACGCGCCGGGCGAGTTACTGACTTCGGCTCGTTAGGTTGATCTTTCTCGAAGTCGCTGATGGGCCGGGAGTGTTGTCTGTATCCCGTGGTGTGTGAGGTATGCGGATGGGGGCGGGCTGACCGCTGCGGCTCGGCTGCGCCGTGAGGGGGTGCGGATGCAGGCGGCTGAGTTGTTCGAGCAGAGGATCAAGCCGTCGGAAGTGGCGCGGCGTCTGCGGGTGAGCCGGAAGTCGGCCTACCAGTGGCACGAGCTGTGGCGGGACGGTGGCGTGCGGGCTCTGGCCTCGCGCGGCCCGAGCGGATCACGGTGCCGTCTGTCCCCGCGCTGCCTGGAAAAGCTGGCCGCGTACCTCGATGAGGGGCCTGCCGCGCATGGCTGGGTGGAGGACCAGGTGTGGACCGCGGCGAGGGTGGCCACGCTGATCGGCCGGAAGTTCCACGTGTCCTACAGCGTCTCGGGCGCCACCCGGTTGATGCACCGGCTCGGCTTCAGCCCGCAGGTCCCCGCCCGGCGGGTGGCCGAGCGCGACGAGCGGGCCGTGACCGTGTGGAAGGAGGCGACCTGGGCGGAGGTAGAAGAGCGCGGGCGGCCTGCGGGGGCTACGTCTGCTTCGAGGACGAGGCAGGCTTCACCCGCCGACCGCCCCAGGGACGCACCTGGGGCCGACGTGGCCGCACCCCGGTCGTGACGGTCAGCGACCGCCGCCCGGGACGCCTGTCCGTGGCCGGACTGATCGCCATGCGGCCCGGCTCCCGCACCCGCCTGTGCCACCGCCTGCGCACCCACCCCGCGGGCAGGGGCACACGCCGCAGCATGGCCGAGCGCGACTTCATCGCACTGACCGACGGCACCCACCACCTCGTCAAGGCCCCGCTCGTGCTGGTCCGGGACCGGCTCAACACCCACGTCTCCCACGCCATGCGTGAGCTGATCGCCGAACGCGAATGGCTGACGGTGTTCCTCCTGCCCGCCTACTCGCCCGACCTCAACCCCGTCGAGGGCGTGTGAGCACACGTCAAACGCAGCCTCGCCGTCGTCGCCCTCGACCGGCTCGAAACCCTCGTCCGCAACCGACTCAAACGCCTCCAGTACCGGCCCGAAACCCTCAACGGCTTCATAGCCGGCACCGGCCTCACCCTTGACGACCCGACGTCACCCTAACGAGCCGAAGTCAGTACAGGAGATCTCCAGCACCACGCCATCGGGGCACTCGCTGAGTGGGCGGCCCGGCTTCCCTCCCCCGTCGTCCCCAAGCTGTGAGGTAAGCGCCTGGGTCTGAAGGCTTCTGTACGGGCGCTGCGGACGCCGATTCGTTTCCCGCGGACCCATTTCCGGAGGTCGGGGATGTCATTCGGCTTGTCCGCGTGGAGCTTGTGAACGCTGCTCTCGCGATGGCGGCAGCGGGACCGGCGCAACTGGAAGACCCTAATCGTCTGCGAACGAGATCCCGAATGCCGGTATGCGGGGAGAGAATCCATGCAAGACGAAGGGGGCCTGAGGAACAGGAGGACGGCTGACGTGGCCGTCCGGGTCGTCTGCCCTGACCTGCGTTCTTTCGGCCTGTTCGAATCTCGTGGACCGGTCGTCGTCCCACCGCGCACTCTTTCTCCCATCACAGGAGACGCTCACATCGGGAGAGACGACATGCGCACCCACCGCTCAGCCCTCCTGCTCGGCGCCCTCGTACTCGCCGCCGGAGGAGTCCTCGCGGGCGCGCCCTCCGCCGGCGCCACCGCCGCCGAGCCCCACTGCAACTACATCGCCGACAGCGCCAGGCCCACGGTCCGCCCCGGCGACAAAGGCAACAACGTCCGCCAGGTGCAGTGCCTCATCAACCACTACAGCAACTACCCCACCTGGATCGAGGAGGACGGGGACTACGGCCAGAAGACCGCGGCCGGCATCTTCTACGTGCAGACCTGTAACGGCACCGTGGGCGGCGCCGACGGCATCGTGGGTCCCAGCACATGGTTCCGTCTCTACAACCCCAAGCCCGCCTGCGCGCTGTAGGCCCCTTGCGGCGCTCCTCCGTTCCACCAGCTGTCCGCTTCCGTTCGAGGGAGCGGACAGCTTCGACCGGCCCGGACACCCCCACAGGAGGAATCCCGCGATGACGGACCCGAACTCCGCAGGTTCCCGACGCCCGGCCCACCCGGTGCCCTTGGTGCCGCGCCGCGTGTTCCTGGGCGCCCTCGGAGCCGCCGGAGCGTTGAGCGTCGTACCCCGGCTGCCTGCGGCTGCCGCCGCCTCCGCCGCGTACACCTTGCTGTCGCGCACGGACTGGGGCGCGGACGAGACCCTGCGGTACACCGCCGGCGGTACGGAGATCTGGCCGCCGGAGTACTACCCGGTCCAGACGCTCACCGTGCACCACACCGCCGACGGCAGCACCGATCCGGATCCGGCCGCGGTGGTGCGGGCGATCTACCGCAACGACACCGTGGGCAAGGGCTACGGCGACATCGGGTACAACTTCCTGATCGACAGGAACGGCCGGGTGTACGAAGGGCGTTGGTCCGGTACCGACGGCACGGCCGCCCACGACGCGACAGGGCGGATGGTCACCGGCGCGCACGTCCAGGGATGCAACAGCGGGAACCTCGGGATCGCCCTGCTGGGCACGTTCACGACCACGCCCCCGACGACCGCTGCGCGCACCGCGCTCGTCCGGCTCCTGACCGACCTCGCGGGGCGCCACGCGCTCGTCCCGACGGGCAAGGTGCGCTACCGCAATCCGGTGAGCGGAGTCACCCGCGCGGCGCCCGTCATCGGCGGTCACCTCCATTGGGCGGCCACTGACTGCCCGGGAACGGTTCGGTCCCAACTGCCCGCCATACGCGCGGAGGTGGCCGCCCTGATACCGGGATGACGGCTCGGCCGTACACCACGGCCCCGACGACGCCGTCGCGCACGGCCGAGAATGGCTTGGTCCCGTCTTTGCCTTCATGGGGGCGGTGGGGCATTCTCAACCCCACCGGGCAGGAATGACGCATGGGGGGACCGTGCTGCGTATCCATTTCACGGCGGAGGATCTCGCACGGACCAGACTCGCCGAACGCCCCGACCCGTTATGGGAGATCACCGCCAGCCTGCACCGATTACAGACCCGGGCAGGGCGCTGGGCCCATGCCGCCTGGTACCGCGACGCCCGCGCCGCCATCGCGACCCAGAAGCTGGGCGCCACCGTACGTACCCTGCTGTTTCCGCTGTTCCCCCGCGCGTCCTACTTCCCCGACTTCCTCACGCCGGCCGAGGCGCACCAGGGGCTGCGAACCGGGCTCGACGCCATCCTCGACACACCGCCCGCCCGGGTCCGCCACGAGATCGGTCTGCTGGCCCAGGTGCGGAGAGTGCCGAGCGAGATGCACCGCCTGGCCGACCACGACATCCGCGCGGACCTGGTCACGGCGCTGCGCAGGTATCACGACGCTGCCATCGCTCCCTACCACGACCGCATGCAGGCCCGCATCGACGCCGAACGCGCGCGCCAGGGCCGCGCTCTGCTGCACGGCGGAGCGGAGGGACTGCTCGGGGGACTGGGACCGTCCATGCGCTGGAAGGCGCCCGTCCTTGAGGTCGACTTTGTGGGCGGCATGGATCGTGACCTGCGTCTGGGCGGTCGCGGTCTGCTCCTGATCCCCTCGTACTTCTGCTGGCAGAAGCCGGTCCCCCTCGCCGACCCCGACCTGCCGCCCGTCCTGCTCTACCCGTTGGCCCAGGCCGACCGCGCGTACCGGCCCAGCCCGTGCGAGGCACCGCTGTCGGCACTGCTCGGACGTACCCGCGCCGCGGTACTGCTCGCGGTGAGGTACGGAGCCACCAACTCGGAGATCGCCCGAGCGGTCTCGGTGTCCGCCCCCAACGCCAGCCACCACACCACAGTGCTGCGCGACGCGGGACTCATCACCAGCCACCGCCATGCGAACACCGTCCTGCACACCCTCACCCCACTCGGAGCCTCACTCCTGCGGCTGCCCGATCAGGACCGCCGGGACACGTTGCAGGAGAGCTAGGGGCCATCACCCGTACGGCCCACGCCCGGCCGTGAGCGCGAGGGAGATCGGCCTGGGTCAGAACGCGAGGCCAGAACCGTCGACCTGGACTTCGGGCCTCGACTCGACGGGTGGGGTCGACGAGTACGACCTTGCGGGATCGAGCGAAGCGGAAGTACTGCCGCAGCACGGTCAGCCGGCGCCGGCGGGTTTTGGGCATGGCCGCCAGGAATGCCTCGATGTCATGGACATCGGTCAGAGACCGGTCCTGCTTCTCGCGGGTGCTGGTCAGGAAGCGGGCGAGGTCGCGGACGATGGCCAGGGCCGCGTCGATGGTGCTGTCGGCGCGAGGCACCGTGCCGGCCCTCCGGGCCCGCTCACGTGCTCGCAGCAGGGACTCGGCAAACGCCTGTACTTGGGGTCGAAGCGGGAGCGGGGTGGCCTCGATGCGGCGTTGGCGGCGACCGGCTGCGAGTCGTTCGGCGTGGTCGGTGGCAAGGGCGAGGTCTCGCTGGGTGAACAAGTCCTCAAGCGCGCGGGCGAGGGAGCCCATTGAGCGGCCAGGCCGCCGACCACGCGGTCAATCTCCTCGGGCGTGACATCCCACGTCGGCCGTCCCAAGTCCTTCAACGTCCGCTCCAGCAGGCCGATGTCGTTCTCGACCGTCACCGGGCTGAACCGCCGGGCCCGCCAGGAGGCCACGAAAGCCTCCACGCACAGATCCTGGAACTGCCACGGATCCCAGGCAACAGGGACCTCGGGCAACGTCCGGCCCTCGATCACCCGTAGACGCGACTCCACCATCTGGCACACCTTCCTCGCACCTGACGAATGAAGGTAGCGCCTACAAAACCGCGCTCCGTGCCACGGGCGGCTCAGCGGACGAACGTTGGCGCCGCGGGAGAGCACGGAAGGGATGAAGCGGTCTTCGACGGCTGTGGCCAACGCCGCGCAAGGGCGGGCCGCCGCCCTGGTGCCGGGCACGCAGCAACAGCGCCAGAGCCTCGGCCTGCCTGGTCGAGGCGGCGACGGCGTTCCCACGCCGTCCCATGACAGTGGTCAGAGGCCGTCAGGAACCGCGGAACACGGTGCGCGCTTCGATGCGGTGGGTGCCGCAGCCTCGGTGTCGGCCTGTCCTGTACGGCAAGGGTGCTGCGACCGACCGGCTCGGGCTGCTGCCGATGGTGCTGAAGACCCTTGAGCGTCGGGCCGGGTGCATTCGATTCGATGGACAGCATCAGAGTTCGGTGACAGAAGTCACGATCCAGAATGCGCCGACCAGAATCGCCATGCCTCCCACGCCACGAAAGGTACCAGCGGTCGCTGTTCCCATCGGCATGAAGTCCCCGAAGAACTCCAATATTCTGGTGGCAACGTTTCTGAAATTACAGAGGAGGGCGAGTCCCGCGATTGACGCGAGCAGGCCAATCGAAATCGAAATCACGGACCGGCCTCCTTCTTTCGTTTGTGTCAGGTCAACGTCAGGTGGACCACGTTCCACTGCCTGTGCGGTTTCTGCGGCAGGATTCGTTCCCCGGTGCGGCCGGGTTCGCCTTCCGGTTTCGCGTGTCCAGGCGGCCAGGGCGAGCGGGCGCGGTCCTGGTGCGGTCAGCCGCCGAAGGTCCGGCGCAGGCGGGCGGTTTCAGCCCGTACCTCTGTCCAGGGAAAGGCTGCTGCGCCGGGACGTCCGGACGCCGGCTCGGGCAGATTGCCGTCGTCGAGAACGAATCGGACACCTTCGCTGCGCAGTCGTTCGACGCTCTCGCGGAACGGGCGGCGCGTGGCCAGCGCTTTGTTGGGCCACGGCGCGACAACGACCGGGCGTCCCAGGCCGATGGCCTCGTTCACCAGTCCGAGCGCGAGGGTGTCGGAGATCCCCGCCGAGATCTTGTTCACGGTGTTGAAGGTCGCCGGCGCGACCACCAGGACGTCCGCGGGCGGGAGGACGTCCGGTTCGTCCGGCTGCTTGTAGTCGTGCCGCACCGGGAATCCGGTCCGCTTGCGCAGTGCGTCGGAATCGACGAAGTCCCGCCCCTTGGGCGTGGTCACGACGCAGACTCTCCATGCCTGGTCCAGTGCCCAGTCGACGAATCGCGGCAGGTCTTCGGCGGGGTACCCGCCGCACGCCACCACGTACAGAACCGGCTCCCCACCGTGCATCGCCTGGCTCCTTCCGTTCGCCGGTCGGCCCCGCCGCGGCGCGGCAGCACAGCCATACTCAGGACGTCCGATTGTGTCACGGGGGAACGGAGCCGTGGATGATGCGCCGGCTGCTAAGCCGCATCTGGCCAGCGTGGTCGGGGAGCGGGTGGAGTGGCACCGGCGGCGGCGCGGGCTGTCCCGCCGCGAGCTCGGTGCCATGGTCGGTCACACCGAGCGCTGGGGCTGCCTCCTGGAGAGCGAGGGACGCGGAGCGCTGCGCCTTGCCGGACCGCTCCTTCGGCCGCTGCCCGCGTGCCGCCTGCGCGGCCTTCCGTGCCGGGGTCTGTCCCACGCGCGGATCGCAGAGGCCGACGTCCGGCAGGCGACGCGCGACGGGCGACCGGCCGTCGCTGTACTTCGACCACGGAGGCCAGACGCGGTGCCGTCGTTCAACGGCGCGCCCAGACCAACGATCAGTACCCTTTGTGCCCCGCCGGTGAGCGCGGGCGTCCTAGTGGTGAGAGGCACCGTCCTCCATCCGATCAGCGAGGAGCACCAGGCCGTGAACGTTGAGATCCCGCAGCACGTACGTGACACCGCCATTCAGCTCGGGGCGGGCGTCCCTTACGCCCTGAAGGTTCTGGCCGGCCAGTTGGCGGACGACCCGGATATGGGTCTGCCTTCGGGCCTGCCTGGCGTCTTAACCGTGACAGTCGATGGCGACCTGTTTGAGGACTGCCCGGCTCTGGTCATTGGCTACATCCGCGAGCCGGAGCGGATCGAGGTCCGGTACGTGAACCCGGCCACCTCGGCCGAGCACGCTGCGGACGTCCTGGACCAGGACCAGGACCAGGACCAGGACCAGGACCAGGGCGGGCCTGCCGACCCGGCCGCCGACGCGGTCACCGTACGAGAGATCGCCGATGCCTGGCAGCGCATCACCGGCTGGCTGAAGCACCACGCCCCCGACTCCTACGCTGCGCTCCGCGCTGGTGCCGGCCCCGCCGCCATCGCCGGCCTGGAAGACGATCTCGGCATCCGGATACCCGTTGAGCTGCACGCCCTGTGGCTTCTGACAGCGGGCGACGACGGGGGCGATGGCTGGGGATGTCTTCCGGGCAACAAGGCTCTGATGACCCTGGACGCCGTGGCCGCCGTCTACCGACTGAAGATGGATTCCCAGGCCCACGAGGACGCACTCCATGCCGGCCGCCCCGAAGTCGAACGGATCACTGTCTGGAAGGCCACCTGGATTCCCGTTGTGGCCTTGGGCCCGTCTGACAGGACCTCGGGCTTGTACCTGGACGCTGAGAGCGGCTATCTGGGCCGGTGGTCCCGCTACAACGAAGGCCCCGGTGAAGTACTCGACACCCTGGTCACCTACCTGGAGGAGGCTGCCGACATGCTCGAAGCCCCGGTCCTGGCCACGGGGGACAGGCCCGGTCTGATCGGCGGGGCGCTGGTGTGGCTCAGCAGTATCGACCCGGCACAGGAAGACCGGTGGCAGCCCCTGACCGGCTGACCATGCATAAGAACAGGGGGCCAGCCCCGCGGGCTGGCCCCTGCCGGTGTTCATGAGCCTGTCGCTCAGATTGCGTCAGCCGACCTTCCGCCACGTGCAGGTAGTCGCGGTTGACGGGCAGTGCTCGAACCCCGGAAGGGTCACGAAGAACCCGTCACCGTCCAGCATCCGCCAGCTCGGGGCCGGGAATCCACTGAACGCCATCTGGTTCTGCCTGCTCGGGATCGCGGCCCGCCCGCACCGCTCCGTCCCGCCCGGCCCGTTCGTCGCCGTGCGGGTGTCCGCGAGGACGCCGAAGTCCGCCGAACCGTCGCCCATCTTGTCGGTGAACAACTGGGCGCACTTGCTGCCCGACGTCACCAGGTTCACGCTCTTCGGGTAGCCGCCGGACTCGTGCGTCGAGGCCATCGCGAACTCGTCACAGTCAACCGTCCCCACCGACGCATCGGCCGGATGCACGCTCCAACCAGAGCTGGGACCACACACGACTGCGCGGCTGTTGTCCGACGTCCACGTACCGCCGGAGCTGTTCTTGACCGGGGTGTCCGGTCCCAGGTAGTGCATCAGCGAGTCCCACCGCGCCGAGCCGGCATGATCGGGCATCACCTGCTGCATGTACCAGTAGTATGCTCCGGCGGCCGGATACAGGTTGGTGTCCACCGTCCAGGTGGTCTTGAAGAACGGCAGCACGCAGCCCGGCGCCGAGCCCCCGACGATGTCGTCGCAGCGCGGCGCGAGTTCCCTCACCCGCACGTCACCGCTGGTGCCGAAGTCAGCCGTCGCCGTCGCGGTGGCGCTGGCGTCCACGGTCGCGGTCACCGACCAGCCCAGGTCGATTACCTCCTTGCCCGTGCCGTTC
Organism: Streptomyces sp. NPDC004838; assembly: GCF_053600955.1. Classification (NCBI taxonomy): domain Bacteria; kingdom Bacillati; phylum Actinomycetota; class Actinomycetes; order Kitasatosporales; family Streptomycetaceae; genus Streptomyces; species Streptomyces sp. NPDC004838. The sequence goes on from NZ_JBSGAW010000003.1 coordinate 17,507, forward strand.
CACGTGGTCGATACCCGACCCCACCGATCGCCGTACGGTGGATCGAAGCCGTCCACGTTCCAGTACGCGGCCGGCCCGGCGGGGTTGTTCTGCGCGTCAGTCCATTTCACGTTCGACGTCACACACGACGAGCACGTCGACCCGATGTTCCACTTCATCGTGACGCCTTTGAGCGCCTTGTCGATCGAGACCGGCACGATCGCGATCTGCTGGTCGAACTCGGCGAAGTTCGACCCGGAGGCGCCCTTGTTCGGATACGCCTTGATGCGCTGTTCGAAGTCGAATTTGGCGAAGCCGATCGTCACATTCTGCCCCGTGTCGACGAACACCAGGTTTGCAGACCCGACGTTCTTCAGGCACGCCTCTCCCCGGGTCATGTAGTCCTTGCCCACCGGCTTGGCCCAGCACCAGTCGACCAGCTCCACAGCAGGCGCCGCCGCGGCAGGAGACTTGCCGACCTTGCCGGCCGTCGCCACCTGAGCCTCGGCGCGCTTCTTGGCGCGCGCCTTCGACTCCGCGGTGGGAGGAGACAGCTCGATGCAGATCTTGCGGCCCTCGGTGTCCGGCTTGCCGCAGGTACGTTCCTGCGTGGCCTTGCGCTTCACCGCACCGTTCGCGGCGAATGCCGGCAGGGCCGGCCCCGGATCCGACCGGTTGAACTCGATGATCTCCTGCGCGGTCGAGTTGATCGTTGACGAAGTCTGCGCCGCAGGGAACTTCACATACGGGTCGATGCGGAAGTCGGCCCACGGCGACCATGTCGTCTCGTACAGGCTGCCGTCGTAGGCGGAGGTACGGAACGTGTACAGCACCCCGGGCTTCAGCTTGCCGTAGGGCACCGGCACCTTCGCTATGCCGCCCGAGGCCACATACGGTGACACCAGCACACCATGCTGACCCGGACCATCGAGGTCGACCTGCGCCTTCGGAGTACCGTCCGCGTTCGTGGTGTACACCTGGAACGTCAGGTTCACCCTGTCGCCGTCCGCGTCGGTCACCGTGTTCCGCAGCACCACCTCTGGGGTGATGACCCGCCAGACAGTTCCCGCCTTGGAGAACTTGGGGCCGGCCGACGGGGTCCTGCCCGACACCGGCCGGTTGGCTGCCGCGGCAGTGACCGCCGGGTCCTCTGGTCCGGCCGCCGCCACTTCAGCCGGCGAGGCTTCCGGCCCTGACACCGAGGGAACAGGGGACGCGGCTGCGACACCCGCCCCCACTAATAACGTCAGCGCGGCAGCCCCAGTCGCATGTTTCCACGCTGACAGAATCAAACGTCTCATTCCTCACCCCAGTCTCGATAAACGGCATGCACACGTCACCCACCCCAGCACGCCCCTGAGCGACGGACCATGACCGGAATCACGGTTTCGCAAGCCAGGGTTTCCTTCAGGTCACAGGACCGCCCGAGGCAACGCCCGAGGCATCGACAGCGTCACGAAGACGTTCGTGGCGCCCCCGCCTTCCAGTCGCCAGCGCAGAACGGATCGACCTCAGCGACGGTGCCGCCATGCGCTACATCACCGCTGCCCATCCCGAACGCACGGCCAAGTCGCCCCGGTGAGACCTCGCTGCCATGACGAGGTCAGCGCGCGGCGGCCCCGACCGGTTCTTCCGAAGGCACCAGGCGAGGCACGAGGCGGACGTAGGCGACCATGCCGAGGACTTCGACCAGCGTCTGGGTGACCACGACGACCGCGGCGACGGCCAGCGAGTCGGGCAGCGCCAGGGCCAAGGGCAGGACGACGAGGGAGTTGCGGGTCGCCCCGGTGAAGACAAGTGCCCGGCCCGCGGGCGGGTCCAGCCGGAACAGGCGGGCCACGGCCTTCCCGGCGAACGCCATCACCAGGAGGAACGCCGCGTAGAACGGGACAACGGCGGCGACGTCGGTCAGGCTGTCGCCGAGCTTGGGTACCTGGGAGGCGACCACGACCAGCAGCGTGGCGGCCATGAGCGGCACCATCGTGGTGGTCGCCGCATCGGAGACCTTCTGTCCGGCCAGTCGGCGCGCGGCCCACGCCTGCAGGGCCCAGGCGAGGGCGAGCGGGATGACGATCAGGACGACGAACGCCTCGACGAACGGGCCCACCTCGACGATGTCGGCGAGCTCCGAGCCCATGAACAGGTAGAGGAAGCCCGGGAGCAGCAGCATCTGGGCGACCAGGAGGACCGGAGTCGCGGCCAGTAGACGGCGGCTGGAGCCGCCGGCGAGCCCGGAGAAGACGATCACGTAGTCCACGCACGGGCACAGCAGCACCAGCAGGACACCGAGCCGGACCGCCTGGTCGGCGGGCAGGAACGTGAACATCGCGGCGACGACCAGCGGCACCACCACGAAGTTCACGAGCACCGCGGCGGACAGGAACCGGCCGTCGCGCAGGGAGCGCAGCAGTTCGGCGGCCGGGACCTGGAGGAAGGTGACGAACAGCAGCGCACCGAGCACTGGGTTGATCGTGTGCTCCAGCCCCGGCCCGAGGCCGGAGGCCGTCCAGCCGAGCAGCCCCCCGGCGGCGAGCGCCGCCAGATAGATCGCGACCTGGTGGAGTTCCATCCGCTCGACCAGACCCTGCGGTCCCTGCTGCGACACCCGAACTGCTCCTTCGTGCTGTGCCGGCGGCCTCGCGGCGGCCGTGCGTTTCATCCTCACAGGCCACCGTGGCGGCCAGGCTGCGGCTCCCGCTCAGCGAGGGGCCTTGCGGCTGTCCGTGTCCGGGCGCGGGCCGAGGGTCGGCATGCCGAGGTCGGCCCGCGCCGGAGCGGTCCGGCAGGCTGCCGTCCGGCGCCACCGCCGCACGACCAGGACGCCCAGCCCGGCGGCGACGGCCAGCACCGCGAGGGCGGGCACCCACAGCGCTGCGATCGCGGAGGTGACGCCGATGCCGCCGAGAATGGCCAGGAGCGGGCCCGCGCAGCACACCGCGCAGGCGGCGATCGCGGCCGCGCCGGCGCCGACGGCACCCCACGGCCGGGACGAGCGGGAAGGGGGCGAGGTGGTCATGCGGGTACTCCGAAGAGGTCGGCCAGCATTTCGGCGGCGGACTCGGGTGCCCGCACCTCCAGCTGGAGAGCAGTCGGGGTCAGGTGCAGACGGAAGTCGAAGAACGCGCAGCAGCCCTGCTCGGCCGCGGCGAGGGCCGCGACCTCGCCGGCGAGCTCGGCGCCGGCGGGGAAGGACAGGCGTACGCCGTCGTTGATCTTCTCGCGTCCCTCGGCCTTGCCGGTCAGCTGCCGCCACTGCTGGGTGCGCTCGCCCAGCTCGGCGCCGCCCAGTGTGCAGGCCACTGGTACCTCCCGCCATGACTCCGTGGCCTGCTCGAGGCGGGTCGGTGACAGAGCGACCGGCACGGGCCCGGCCGCCGGGTTCGTGGTGCAGCCGCAGTCGGGACCGCACGCTCCTACGGGCGCGGGCCCGGACAGTTCGGCGTGGACACCGGCCAGGTGTGCGCAGAACGCGCGCAGCTCGGCGATGCGGCCGTCGGTCTGGGTGATCCGGTCGGCGACCAGCGGCAGCATCCTCGCCCGTACGGACGCGCACACCCCTTCCTCCCGGACCTCCAGCAGCTCGCGGATCTCCTCCAGGGCCAGGCCCAGCATCTTGGCCGAGGAGATGAAGGCCAGGCGCTCCACCGCGTCCTCGCCGTACACCCGGTACCCCGACGGTGTGCGGTCAGCGGGCAGCAGACCGGCGTCCTCGTAGAAGCGAAGCGTCGTGGCCGGTACGCCGGAGCGTTCGGCCAGTTGCGAGATGCGGTAGGTCGTCACGCCACCGAAGGTAAACCTTCAACCCGACTCGAAGGTCAAGTGTCGCATCGCAGCGCCCCAGGCACGGCACCCGGAGGGGGCAGGGATGTCGGTGATGTGGCCGACTTGGCGCAAGGCGTCGCGGACGGAGGATGCGGCTCGCTCGATGTCGCTCGCGCGGTGGGTGGTTCCGGTGAGGAGTTTTTGCTTGCTTCCGGGTTCTGGGGCCGGGCGGACGGGGCGCATGCACTGCACGCGTCGGCCGAGGGCAGGAAAGTCAGCAAAAGTCAGCAAGCGTTCTGCCACAGCCGACCACAGCGCAGACTGCCCCCGGGGGCCGGGTACAAGGTAAACGGCAGTCCCGGGGGCAGTCGCGCAGGCAAGCGGGACGAGAGAGCAACGCACCGTGGCACGTCACTTGTCCACCTCGACCGTGCCGTCGTTCAAACAGGTCAGCGCACTCTTCCTCGAGGCTTCAGCGGCACCGGCGGCAGCTCGGGGGCAGGCAGGGGGCCCCCGCCATATCCCCTCACCTCACCGAATCTCGTTCCTTCCATCCAGTCCTGGCGCGCCTGGACGATCTCCTCCTGGGTACGGCCGATCCAGTTCCAGAACATGATCAGCTCTTCTTCGAACGGCTCGCCCCCGAGCAGCATCAGACCGGTGTCGGACGCGGCACGCAGGGGGAGCTCTGCCCGGCCGCAGCCGAGGTAGAGCATGGAGCCGGGGAGCAGCGGAACCCCGTCGACATGGGCCTCGCCGGACATGGACAGGACGGCGTACTCGAAGTCGGGGTCGAGGGGAAGGTTCAGTTCCGCGCCCGCGGTGAGCTTCAGGTCGGCGCCGACGATCGGGGTGTAGGTCGTGCCGGGCGAGGCCGCGCCGTCGAGGGTGCCGAGGATGACCGTCGCGGTCAGACCGGGGGCCGTGACCGTCGGGAGGTCCGCATGGTGCTGGAAGTGCGGTTCCACATGGCGGTGGGCGTCGGGGAGCGCCACCCAGAGCTGGGCTCCGTGCAGGAACCGGGCGTGCGACTTGGGGCTCTCCTCGGAGTGGCTGATCGCCCGACCGGAGGTCATCAGGCCGAGTTCGCGGGGGCGGATGGTCGCGAGGCTGCCCGTGCTGTCGCGGTGCAGCACCTGACCCTCATGGAGCCAGCTGACGGTCTGGAGGCCCATGTGCGGATGCGGCGGAACCTGCATTCCGGGCTCGTCGGCGATGTCGTCGGGACCGTAGTGATCGACGAAACACCAGGCTCCGACCATACGGCGGCCGAGGTTGGGCAGCAGTCGGCGGACCTCGGTGGACTCGCCGAGCTGGACCTTGCGGGGGCTGAGAAGTTCGCGTACGGGCTCGGCGGCGACGAAGCCACGGCCGCCGCAGACGGAGAGCGCCGCCTGACGATCGAGATTGCTCATGGCGCTCAACCTATTCCTGTCGGGGCGGCGGAGGTCAGCCCCCACACGCCGGACGATAGTGGAATATTCAACTATCCGCCTCCGTTGAGGCGAATGCAAACGACCGGCAGTGATTCCGAAGACGGGTGAGACGAGTGAGCGAGACCTACTACGAGTTCGGCACCGCCGCCGAGCGGTGGGACCGTGCGCAGCTGTTCTTCGAGGCCAAGGAGTACCAGACGGCCGCCCGTATTCTGCGCGGGCTCGTCGCCGAGGCCCCGGAGCAGATCGCGCCGCGGCTGCTGCTCGCCCGTTCGTACTACCACTCCGCCCAGCTGGGCCGGGCCGAGACGGAGCTGAGCGCCGTTCTGGAGCTGAGCCCGGTGGAGCACTACGCACGGCTGATGCTCGGCCGCACCCTGGAGCGGCAGGGGCGGGCGGCGGAGGCGGCCCCGCATCTGCGGATGGCCGCGGCCATGTCCGGAGACTGACCGAGGAGCGAGGAGCGAGGAACAACGCCCGGCGGACGACGCGCGGCGGACGGCACACCGCACCAGGGGCCGTCCGCCCCTCGGTCGTGGACGGTGCCGGAACCGGCGAGGGAGTCGGAGCTTCCGGCACCGGGCGTCCGACGCCGGGGAGCGCCTCGCCGCCCGGTGCCGTACGCGGTCCGCATACGGGGAGGGTGGCGGGTCCCGCCGGGGTCGGGCGGGACGCCCTAGAGGACACGGGCGGAAAGCGGCGCGGCCGGCCCGCCGGCCGTCGGATCGACCGCGTGCCACCCGTTCAGCTCGGCCGTATGCCCCTTTTTTCGAAGACCAGCTGGCTCCAGGTCACTCCGTCCCGCCCGAGCTGATCCTCACCGCCGCCGTTGTACACCAGTCGCAGACCATGGGCCGCGGCGAGTTCCACGGTCTCCCCGGCCGGGACGTCGAACATCCGCCGGTCCCGCGGCGGCCTTCCGTGACGCAGGGTCAGAACCAGCCGACCGCCCGCCACCAGCAGGTCGTTCAGCCGCGCCATGGCGACCGGCCGTTCGTCCCCGTCCAGATGCATCCACACCGCGGAGAGCAGCAGCAGGTCGAACGTCCCCTCCACGAGGCTCAGCTCGGGCAGCGCGTCCGCGAGCCAGGTCACCTCCTCCTGGTGCAGCCGGACCGCGATCTCCCGCATCTGGTTCACCGGCTCCACGGCCGTGACCCGGTACCCGAGCCGCGTCAGCGCCGCGGCGTCCCGGCCGGTGCCCGCGCCGATGTCCGCCACTGTGGCGGGCGGTTCGGGCAGGCAGGCCAGTACGTCCCCGTAGACGGCGTCGAAGGCCACTCCCTCGTAGCGGCCCGCCAGCGCCTCCGCGTACTGCTCGTAGTACCACTGCACACCGGGCTGCGGCTCCGTGAACGCCCCGTTCATCTCCCATTTGCTGCTCATTCCCGCAACCCTAACGGGCCGTCGCCGACAGCCGGGACCGGCAAACGGCCTTTCAACACGCCCTGGTCCGTTGCGCGTTGAGCGGGACAAGGTGCCCGCGGCCGGGCGTACCGCTCCGCCCGGGGGCACCGCGCACAGCGGCGCAGGAGGCAGAGCGGCGAGTCTGAACGGGCGGAGGGGGACAGCGGTGCGGCGCGGAAGCCCGACGGCTCCGGAGACCTCCGGCCACGGCGGCGAGCCGCGCCACCGGAGGCACGCCGCCCGAGGCGCGTCCCCCCGAGGCGCGGCGGCGAGCCGCGGCGATCAGGCCGTCGCGATCCGCAGGACGAGCGTCGCCGCCGCGAGCAGGCCCAGGACGAGCGAGGGCGCGGTGAGCGCGAAGGCGTCCTTGGCCTTCATGTGGCTGATCACGGCTCCGGCCATCACCAGCACGAGTCCGGACGCCGCCGCGATCCCGAGGGGGGCCCACCACAGCCCGACCGCCACGCCCACCGCTCCGGCCAGCTCCAGAGCGCCGATCACCTGGTAGGTACGCGCCGAATAGCCCAGGTGCGCGGCGGACTCGAGCATCTTGGGGTTGTTGCCGGCCACCTTGCCGCTTCCCGCTCCGAGGAAGGCGAGCGCGAGCAGCGCGGACAGCACGAAGGTGGCGATGAACATGGCGGACTCCAGTGGACCGTTTGACCGTACAGATAGGGGCGGCGGATTTTGCCGCCCCTATGAATACCACAGGGGCTTACTTTTTCGCAGCCATCGGATTCGGCCGCTCCACGGTCGACCGAGGGCTGTCCCGTGATCCGTGGCGGGTCGGCGCGGGCGGTTCCGGATGCGGCACCGCTCGCGCACCCGGATGCGGTGCCTCGCCAGGCGGAGGGACGTTCGCACACCGGGCGTATGCGAAGGTTCCGACAGCTCGGCGCGGGGGCGCCTCCCGGGCCGCGAGGCCCAGGGGAAGTGCCGTGGCCGTCGCGGCGTGCCCGTCGGGGACGAAGGGACAACCCTTAGACTGACCGCATGAGCGAGGAGGGGTGCGTCGAGGGGAGCGGGGCGCACGAGCGTCTGACTCAGGTTTTCGCCCTGCTCGGGAAGCGCTGGACGGGGATGATCCTCTTCACGTTGATGGGCGACGGTCCGGTCCATTTCGCCGATCTGCGCCGCAGGGTCCGGGGCATCAGCGAGCGCATGCTGTCGGACCGGCTCACCGAACTGAGCGCCGCCGGGCTCATCGTGCGCGAGGTGGTCGAGGGCCCGCCGCTGGGCGTGCGCTACCGGCTCACCGACGCGGGAGCGGGCCTGGAGCCCGCGATGGCGGAACTCGGCCGATGGGCGGAGAAGTGCCTCAACACGCAGGCCGAGGAGCAGGTCGGAGGATCGACGGCGTAGGCCCGAGAGGGGCCACGGGATGCTCTCCCCCGGATTCGACGGGGTATCCACCCGCCCCGAAGCGGTACGTCTGTACCGCGTGGGGCAAGGCGCGGTCCGGCCGGGGGCATCGGCGATGCCGTGGACCTGTCGGCGGTGACCGGCGACAAGTGGGTGCCACGCGCACAGCGCTCCAGGGGAGATTCGCTATGGTGCGTTGCGCAGCTTGAGAAGGTAGGCCGCGGTAAGCGCGGTGGCGCGGTCTTCGTCATGTGACAGATCCGCGAGGGCACGTGACGTCGTGTTTCCCGGGATATCCGCGAGCGCCTGTGTCAGCCGTCGACGTGCGGACGATGCGACGGTGCCGTGGGCGAGGCGGTCGACGAGCTTGGTGGCGATCTGATCCGCGAGCGCGGGGTCACTCGCCAGCGTGCCCAGTGCGTCGGCAGCGTCGACGTCATTCGCACCCTCGACGACCATGTCGATGAGCGTCGGGACCGCGTCGGCCACTTCACGTGTCCCGAGCGCCAGAGCCGCGTACCTGCGGACCACGACGTCGGGGTTCGTGAGGGCGTCCCGCAGCACCGCGGTCGCCTCACGGTTCGGAATCTCGGCGATGGACCGGACGGCACGTTCGCGGACCTCGGCCATGGGTGAGCCGAGGCCCTCGGCCAGCAGTGCCGGCCCGTCCTCGCCCGATTGCGCCAGAGCCCAACGAAGGGCTCCGGCGACGTTCGGGTCCGGCTCGCTCAGCACGGCCTCGACCAGTACTTCCACCGGTACGGGAACCTCCTCGACCGAGGACAGGGCCGCGCGCTGCCGCGCCCCCGCGCTCTTCGACCCCAACGCGTGGAGGAGCGCGACGATCTGGAGGACGTCCTCCCAGTCGGCGGGTCCCGCGGCGCCGATCCGGCGGAGTCGCGTGAGCAGTTCCGTCTCCGCCGCGATGCGGTCTCGCGTCTGGCGGATGAGGTCGTCGACGAGCTCCGCGGGCGCGAAGCCGGGGTCGTCGAGTGCTCGGCCGACGTCGCGAAGCGAGAGCCCCAATGACCGGAGGCTCTCGATGTGGAAGATCCGCCGCATGTCCTCGCCGGAGTACTCCCGGTAGCCGGAGTGGGTACGCCCCGTCGGCCGCACCAGGCCGAGCGATTCGTAGTGCCTGAGCATGCGGGCGCTCACCCCGGACCGTCGCGCGACATCACCGATCAACACCGTCTTCCTCCGCTCCCGGCCGGCCGTCGAGGGCTACGACGCGCTTCGCCTCCTCGATCGCGAACTCGAATCCGGCATCCGGGTCGCGCCACAGCCGTTCCGTGGCGATGGCGTGCGCGCGCACGCGGGGGTCGGGATCCGTCGCCGCCGCGCTCAGTGTCGGCAGCATCACCTCCCCGAGCGCGATCAGCGCCCGGCTGAGGCTCAGCTGCGTCTCCCGCTCGCCGCGCCCGAGCCGCGTCGCCAACACTACGGCCAACCGGTGCTTCTCACCGTCGGGCGCGAGAAGGACCGCCGCCCTCCAGGCGGCCCGGGCCACCTCGTCGTCGGCGTCGCACAGCAGTTCCCGTGTGATCGCGGGCCACGCTTGTCGGTCCCCGATCTTGGACAGGGTGTGCAACGCCTGACTCCGTGCCTGCGCACGCTCCGCGCGGAGTTCGTCGAGGAGCTGCGGGACCGTCATGGACGCCGAGTGGCGGGTGAGTGCCCACGTGAGCATGTCACGAACGTAGAACTCGGGCTCGATCGCACATCGTTCGATGAGCTTGTCGATGAACCGCGGGTCAGGGGTCGTGCCGACCGCCAGCGCGGCCTGGAGCCGCACCGAGGAGTCGTCGTTCTCCAGCCCCTGGAGCGCTCGCATCATGTTCGTGTCCTCTTTCGCCATGGTCATGAGGCCCACCTCCTTGACACAGTGAAGACCTTGTCACTGTGTCAAGGTCAAGCGGAGCCGGGCCGAGGGACGGCCCGGCGACCTCACGCTCCGCGACGAGATGCCGTCCTCGTCACAGCCGTCGGCGAACGGCCGTGACCAGCGCGTTCCACGCGCTCCGGCTCGGGCCGCGCGGGCGGGGCCGCACGGCCTCGAACCGCGGCTGAGTTGCGCGGGCGGAGATATGCCCCACGCTGGTCAGTGGAGCAGGGCAGCGCACGGCGGAATGGAATGCCCCACAGGTGCCCCCGCCGGGACGGCGCAGCCGGCCGAAGCCACGGCGGCGACGCCGCGATCACCGTCGGCCGCTGACAGGAAGCGTGCTCGTGGATCGGCGGCTTGCGGTGGACACCCGGCCTCCGACGTCAGCGGGCGGATGAGCACCGCATCTCGTCGCGTGAGGGACCGCTGACGGCGCACGGTGCGGCGGAGCCCGTTGATCGATCCATCAGAAGCGCGAGTCCGATTCATCAGAAGCGCGAGTCAGGGAGAGTCGAGTATGACCAGCGAACCCATCCGCGATCCGGAGACCGACGAGCTGCTGACGCCGAAGAACTCCGCCCTGATCGTCATCGACTATCAACCGGTCCAAGTGAACTCGATCGACTCGATGGACCGGCAGTTGCTCGTCAGCAACGTAGTGGGACTGGCCAAGATCGGTCGGCTGTACGAGCTGCCGGTCGTCCACTCGACCGTCAACGTACAAACCGGGCGCAACAAGCCTCCGATACCCCAGCTGCGGCGAGTCCTCGACGATCTGCCCACGTACGACCGCACCTCGATCAACGCCTGGGAGGATTCCGCGTTCGTCGAGGCCGTGAAAGCGACGGGCCGCCGAAAGCTGATCATGGCGGCGCTCTGGACCGAGGCATGTCTGACGTTCCCCACCCTGGACGCGCTTCGCGAGGGTTACGAGGTGTATCCCGTGGTGGACGCGGTCGGCGGCACATCCCTGGCAGCGCACGAGACGGCGCTGCGGCGTGTCGAGCAGGCGGGAGCGCGGCTGATCACCTGGCCCCAGCTCCTGTGCGAGCTGCAACGCGACTGGGCGCGCGAGGAGACCGCCGAAGCGTTCATGAAGCTCTTCATCGAGACCGGCGGCACCGCCGGACTGCAGTTCGCCTACGACCTCGACGAACGCTGAACGCCCTTGGCGTGGTGACGCGCGTCCATGCCCGTCGCGCCCCGGCCGGCGGAGGGCGCCCGCCGCGCGCGACGGCCCTCCGCTGGGGGGGGCGTCGGCCCACTCCCCCGCGGACAGCGACCGCCCCTGTGACAGACTCGCGCCCATGCAGCCGGATCTTGTACTTCTGCGGGACCTGATCGAGGGGGCTCCGGCGATCGTTCCGCGGCCCGGCACGGGGAAGCCCGAGTCGGCCGTTCGCGCGGCGGAGTCGGTCGTCGGTCCGCTGTCCCGGTCGTACCGGTGGTGGCTGACCGAGTACGGCGAGGGGACTCTCGGCAGGCAGGAGATCGCCACCGCGGGGCCGCCCCACCACATCGCGGCGCTGGACCTCACCGACGGCTGGTCCGGCGGTGACCGGCTCTGGTTCCATCAGGACGGCGACTGCGGCGACGACTACTCCTTCGCACTCGACGCGCGCGACGGCGATGAGCACCCGGTGGTCCGGCGCGACGGCTTCACCGGAGAGGAGGAGCCCTTCGCCGACTCCTTCGCGGGATTCCTGACGGTGCGGACGGCACTCGCCGCCGGGCTCCGCGAAGGGCCGAACCCCGCCATCGCCCGTCTGTGGCGGTCGACACCGGGGATCCGCCTCCCCGACGGCATGGTGATCTACGGACCGCATCTCCTTCCCGAGCGCAACGACGCCCACGAGGTCCGCGCGCACGCGCCGCACTGGGTGCTGATCGGCGACGACGGCGCGGGCATCGGACTGTTCATGCGGCACCACGGCCGGGACCGCACCTCGGTGTACCGCCTCGGCCTGAACGCCATCGGGCAGGACATCGCACAGAGCGGTGAGCACCTGACCGAAGACCTGCTCGCCTGGATCGACGACGCCCTGGCCGGTGCGGCCTCCTCTTCCGTCTGACGGTGCCGCCACCCGGCCGGATCCCGGGCCGCGTGCTCACCACCGCTCGGCGTACCGGCGGATATTCGCTTTCGTTGTCGCCGGAAAGGGCTGAGACTCGTCTCATGACCGACATGGGATCGTTCCGGGAAGCGGTCACCGCCTGGGCGGCCGGCGGCCCCGGCGATCCCGCGCGCGAACTCGCCGCGCGACTGCCCGTCCGGACGGCCGTCCTGCTGGAAGGGCCGAGCGACGCCGCGGCGGTCAACGCGCTGGCCGCGCGCCGCGGCCGGGACCTGGAGACCGAAGGAGTCTGCGTCCTGTCGATGGGCGGTGCGATGAACGTCGGGCGCTTCGCCGGCCTCCTCGGGCCACCCGGCCTGGGACTTGACCTCACGGGACTGTGCGACGAGGCGGAGCGTCCCTACTACACCCGCGGCCTGGAGCGGGCCGGTGCGGCACAGCGGGAGTTCTTCGTCTGCGCGGCGGATCTGGAGGACGAACTCATCCGCACGCTGGGCGTGACACGGGTGAAGGAACTCGTCCGGGCGGAGGGCGACCTGCGCGCCCTCGAGACGTTCCTGCGCCAGCCGGCACAGCGTGGCCGCACGCCACAGCAGCAGTTGCGGCGCTTCCTCGGCACGAAGAAGGGGCGCAAGATCCGCTACGGCCACGTCCTCGTCGAGGCCCTCGACCCCGACCGCGCCCCCGCCCCACTCGACCGCCTGCTCACCAGCCTCTGACCGCCGGGCGGCGCCGACAGCCTCCAACGTGGTGTGCGAGCGGGCCGGCCGAAGCGCTGCAGAGCTGCCGTGGATCGGAGACCGGGCCACGGCCGCCCGGCTCGTCGCGGACCAGCAGCCCGGCCGAGACCACGGCCGGTCCGGGGAAGGGTCGGCCCCCGGATACCGGGACCCGGCCGTCGTGGTGAACCGTGGGCGGGCAGCGGGGAGTTGACCGTGTCCGGGGTTCTACACTGCGGTGCGTGCCCATTCCGGCTGCACCGCCGTTCCGGCGGTGCAGCCGGAATGGGCACGGTGAATGTGACGGGTGTGGCGGGGGTCCGGGACCGGGGGGTACCGGGCCGGGGGTCGTACGGGATTGGTCTGGGGGTGTTCGGGGATGGCCGTACGGGTGCTGGCGGGCCGGTACGAGCTGCGGGGGCTGCTGGGCCGCGGCGGAATGGGCGAGGTGTGGAGAGGCTTCGACACCGTCATCCACCGGGATGTGGCGGTGAAGCTGCTGCACCAGCCGTCCGGGGGCGTACCGGAGGAGACGGCGGCCGGGCTGTTCTTCCGCGAGGCCCGCACCGCCGGGGCCCTCTCCCACCCGGGGATCGTCACGGTTCACGACCTCGGGCGGGACGGGGCGGACGGGGACCTGTTCCTGGTGATGGAGCTGCTCCAGGGACGTGACCTGGCCGCCGTCCTGCGGCAGGACGGACCGCCGCCGGTGGCGACAGCGGTGGACTGGGTCGCGCAGACCGCCGACGCACTGGCCGCCGCCCACACGGCGGGGATCGTGCACCGCGATCTCAAGCCGGCGAACCTGTTGCTGACGCCGGAGGGGCGGATCAAGGTCCTGGACTTCGGGATCGCGCGCTACCTCTCCACCGTCACGGACGCCAGCCGGGTGATCGGATCCCTCGCCTACATGCCGCCCGAACGCCTCAACAGCAAGGTCGGCGACGGCCGCGGGGACCTCTACTCCCTGGGCTGTGTGCTGTACGAGCTGCTGACCGGGCGCCAGCCGTTCCACGGCCTGGAGTCCGTTTCCCTGATCGTCGCCCACATCGAGCGGTCACCCGAACCCCCCGGCACCCACCGCCACGGCATACCGTCGGCGCTCGACCGGCTCGTACTGGACCTCCTCGCCAAGGATCCCGGCGAGCGGCCGGCCACCGCCCGCGACACCCATACCCGCCTCCAGAACGCCCTCACCGCCGCCGGGGCCGAAGCGGCCGCCGGAACCGGTGCGGCCATGAGGCCGGTTCCCGGATCCGACACGCACCACATCGCGCCTGCCGTGCCCGTTCCCGTGCCGGGGGACACCGCGGTGCCCGGTTCCGGGGACGGCCCCGGCCCGGCAGCGGCCGTGCGGCACGCGAACCCCTCCCCCGCATCGCAGGCCCTGCCCATGGCCGCCGGGCCCCCGACCGCGCCGCCGCCCGGACCGGACCGCTCCGGACACCGGGCCGAGTCCCCCACCGCACCGCCCGCCGCACCGGCGGCCGGAGTACCCAGACGCGGACGTCGGCGTGCCGTTCAGGCGGCCGGACTCGCGGCCGTCCTGGCGACCGCCCTCACTCTCTACGCCACTTGGGAGGACCCCCCTCCGGACAACCGCGGCAAGACCCTCGACACGAACCGCTCCGCCGCCCGGTCCCCCACTCCGTCGGCGGCGCCGTCTCCGGCGAAACCCTGGAGCTTCACGACAGGCGGCCGCATCTGGTCCTCCCCGGCGGTGGCGGACGGATTCCTCTACACCGGCAGCAGCGACGGCAAGGTCTACTCACTCGACGCCGGGACCGGCACGATGAAATGGACCTACACCACCGGCGAGAACGTCGAGTCCTCCCCGACGGTGGCGAACGGAATCCTCTACGCCGCAAGCTGGGACAGGAAGGTCTACGCACTGGATGCCGCCACCGGACGACAGAAGTGGGCCTACACCACCGGCGAAGTCATCCGCGCCGCGCCGACGGTGGCGAACGGAACCCTCTACATCGGCAGCGAGGACAACAAGCTCTACGCACTCGACGCCCGGACCGGCACGATGAAATGGACCTACACCACCGGCGACGACATCCGCGCCGCCCCGACGGTGGCGAACGGAACCCTCTACACCGGCAGCAGCGACGGCAAGCTCTACGCACTCGACGCCCAAACCGGCACGGTGAAATGGACCTACACCACCGACGGCGGCATCCTCTCCTCCCCGGTCGTGGTGGGTGAAACCCTCTACGTCGGAAACCACGACGGCAAGGTCTACGCATTCGACGCGCCGACCGGGCGGACGAAGTGGACCTACGACGCCAACAGCAGCTTCTTCTCCGCTCCGGTGGTGGTGGACGGCACCCTCTACATCGGAAGCGACGACGGCAGGCTCCACGCGCTGGATGCCGCCACCGGACGGCAGAAGTGGGCCTACACGACCGGCGGCAACATCCGCTCTTCCCCGGCCGTGGCGGACGGAATCCTCTACACCGGAAGCCTCGACTTCCGAGTCCACGCGGTCGACGCCCGGACCGGCAGGATGAAATGGACCTACACCACCGGCGACGGCATCGGCTCCTCCCCGACGGTGTTCAACGGCACTGTCTACGTCGGCAGCTTGGACGGCAAGGTGTACGCGCTCGACGCGCTGACAGGGGCGGGGCCCGACCGTTCCTGAACAGCCGGGCCCCGTCCTGTCGGTACGCGCACCCCTCGCCCCGGTCGTCACGCTCCTCAGAGCGCGCCGACGATGTCCTCGACCCGGTCCTTCGCGTCGCCGAAGAGCATGGAGGTGTTCTCACGGAAGAACAACGGGTTCTGTACGCCCGCGTACCCGGAGGCCATCGAGCGCTTGAACACGATGACCTTGCCGGCCTCCCACACGGTGAGCACCGGCATACCGGCGATCGGGCTGCCGGGGTCCTCGGCCCCGGCCGGGTTGACCGTGTCGTTGGCGCCGATCACGAGGACGACGTCGGTCTCGGAGAAGTCGTCGTTGACCTCGTCCATTTCGAGCACGATGTCGTAGGGCACCTTGGCCTCGGCCAGGAGTACGTTCATATGGCCCGGCAGGCGACCGGCGACCGGGTGGATGCCGAACCGTACGTCGACGCCCTTCGCGCGCAGCTTCGAGGTCAGTTCCGCGACCGGGTACTGCGCCTGCGCCACGGCCATGCCGTACCCGGGCGTGATGACCACCGACCGGGCCGATCCCAGAAGCTCGGCGACGCTCTCGGCGCTGATCTCCTGGTGCTCGCCGTAGTCGACGTCCGAGCCCGAGGGCGCCTCAATGCCGAAGCCGCCGGCGATCACCGAGAGGAAGGAACGGTTCATCGCCTTGCACATGATGTAGCTCAGATACGCACCGGACGAGCCGACCAGCGCACCGGTCACGATGAGCAGGTCGTTCTCGAGCAGGAAGCCCGAGGCCGCCGCGGCCCAGCCGGAGTAGCTGTTGAGCATCGAGACCACGACCGGCATGTCACCGCCGCCGATCGACGCCACCAGGTGCCAGCCGAGAGCCAGCGCCACCACCGTCACCGCGATCAGCAGCCACAACGACGGCGCGGCCACGAACCACACCGTGAGGGCGATGAACAGGCCCAGCGCGCCGAGGTTCAGGGCGTTCTTGCCGGGCAGCGTCAACGGCTTGGAATCGATCCGCGCCGAGAGCTTCAGATACGCCACGATGGAGCCGGTGAACGTCACCGCGCCGATGAACACGCCGATGAACACCTCGGCGTGGTGGATGCCCAGCGTGCCGAGCGCGTCCAGAGCCTTCGCCTCGTGGCCGTCCGGGCGGTTCTCGACGTCGAGGAAGCCGTTCCAGCCGACCAGCACGGCCGCCAGCCCGACGAAGGAGTGCAGCAGCGCGATCAGTTCGGGCATGCCGGTCATCTCCACCCGGCCGGCCCGCCGCAGTCCGATCGCCGCGCCGATCAGCATGGCCGCGGCCAGCAGGCCGACGTCGGCGTAGCCGAGATCGTCGGCTGCCGCGAGCACGAGCGTCGCGACCAGCGCGACCCCCATGCCGAGCATGCCGAACGCGTTGCCGAGCCGCGCCGACTCGTGCTTGGAGAGTCCCGCGAGGGCCAGGATGAACAGCAGCGCGGCAATGAGGTAGGCCGCCTCGGCGGCAGTGGTCGCAGACATCTCAACTCCTGCTGAACATGGCGAGCATGCGACGCGTCACCGCGAAGCCGCCGACGATGTTGATGGTGGCCAGAAGGATCGCCACGAACGACAGCACCATCACGGCCGTGCTCGTCGAGTGACCAATCTGCAACATCGCGCCGACCACGATGATCCCCGAGATCGCGTTGGTCACGGACATCAGTGGCGTATGCAGTGCGTGGTGCACATGGCCGATCACGTAGTAGCCGATCACGATCGCGAGCACGAAGACCGTCACACGAGGCAGCAGCGCCGGCGGCGCGAACGCGGCGGCGAGGAACAACGCCAGCGCCCCGAGGGCCACCCCGCCGAACCGCTGCGTCGCCGTCATCGGCGCCTTCTTCTCCAGCGTCTTCTCCGGCCCCTGCCCCGGATTCGCCGACGCCGGGGCCGCCGAGACCTGCACCGGCGGAGGCGGCCACGCCGACTCGCCCTTGCGTACGACGGTGATGGAGCGCTGCACCGGGTCGTCCCAGTCCAGAACCAGCTGCGCATCCCGGTCCGGAGTCATCAGCTTCAGCAGGTTCAGCACGTTCGTGCCGTACATCTGCGAAGCCTGCGCCGGCAGCCTGCCCGCCAGATCCGTGTACCCGATGATCGTCACACCGTTCTCCGTGACGACCTTCTCCCCCTTCACGGTGCCCGCCACGTTGCCGCCGTTGGCAGCCGCCATGTCCACGATCACCGAACCCGGCTTCATGCCCGCCACCATCTCCTCGGTGATCAACCTCGGCGCGGGACGCCCCGGGATCAGCGCGGTGGTGATGACGATGTCGACCTCGCGGCACTGCGCGGCGTAGAGCTCGACCTCGCGCGCCTTGTAGTCGTCGCCCATCTCCTTGGCGTAACCCGTCGCCGAGACCTCGGCCTCCGGGGACTCGATCGACAGATACTCGCCGCCCAGCGACCGGACCTGTTCGGCCACTTCGGGCCGCGGGTCGGTCGCCCGCACGATCGCCCCGAGCGACCCCGCCGCACCGATCGCCGCCAGACCCGCGACACCCGCACCGGCGATCAGCACCTTCGCCGGCGGCACCTTCCCCGCCGCCGTGACCTGGCCGGTGAAGAACCGCCCGAACTCGTGTGCCGCCTCGACCACCGCCCGGTACCCGGCGATGTTCGCCATCGACGACAGCACGTCCATCGACTGTGCCCGGCTGATGCGCGGCACGGCGTCCATCGACAGCGCCGTGAACGGGCGACGGCCCAGCTCCTCGACCATGACCGGGTCGAACGCCGGCGCGAACAGCGCGATCACCGTGGCCTCCGGCCGCACCCGGTCCAGCTGCGATGGACTCGGGGCGTTGACCCCCAGCACCACGTCCGCCGACGTCGCGTCGCCGATGGTCGCACCGGCCGCCTCGTACGCGCTGTCGGCGAAGCCCGCCGCGACGCCCGCGCCCGAGTCGACGACCACGTCGTACCCCAGCTTGCGGATCGGCTCGACCGTGGCCGGCGTGGCCGAGACACGGTTCTCACCTGCCCGCGCTTCCATGAGGACTCCGACAATCACGAGTGTTCTCCGTTCGCTGCTGTTGCCGTCAACGGCCGGTCACTACCTTGACGCTGAACCGAGTTTTGGCCTCGATCAGAATCAGCCACTCCCACCTGGACCGGAAGCGCGCTGACAGCGATCAATGTCACACCCACCGACTTGACCTTCGCGGGCGGTCCGTGAGCCACGCCCACGAGCGGCGGAGCGCGGGCGACACGACGAGGCCGTACGCGGCCGCCGACCGCCGGGTGGAGGCGGCGCGGACGCGGTGAGTTCACGCCGGAGCCGGGGAGGTATCAGCCTGCCGCGGCCTCATGGCCGGTCCCCAGCATGGCAAGGACCAGGTTGGCGTAGCGGCGGCCGAGGCTGACGGGCGTGTGGTGCCCTCCGGGGGTGTACCAACGGCTGACGTCGATGCCGAGCGACACGATGGTGAGTGTCACCCCGTCGACGTCGTCGGTCCGGAATGCGCCACTGGCCGCGCCGGCCGCGATCTCGTCGCGCACCAGCCGCTCGGTGCGGCGCCGGAGCGTGACGATCTCGTCGCGGTGCTCCGGCGCGAGCGCGCCCAATTCGTACTGGACGACGCGCGCGAGCTGGTGGTGGCGTGCGTGCCAGGCGGTGTGGTCGTGCACCAGGGCGCGTACCCGGCCGACGGCTGTGCTCTCCTCCGCGAGCGCGCGCTCGACCGCGGCGAGCGCACTGCGGTGACCGGCCAGGGAGATCGCGTAGAGCAGTTCCTCCTTGGTACGGTGATGGGCGTATACGGCCGACGGGCTCAGGCCGGCGGCCGCGGCGATGTCGCGGGTGGAGGCACCGTGGTAGCCGCGGGCGGCGAAGGCGGCGAGCGCGGCCTCCATGATCCGGCGCGATCCCGGGCGTGCGTCGCCCCACAGGTCGTCGTGTACAGAGCTGGTCATCACCCGGCCATTCTCCCGGACCCCCGCCTCAGCTGACGGTGAGACCTCCGTCGACCGTCAGGGTGGACCCCGTGACGTAGCTGGAAGCGTCGGAGGCCAGGAAGAGCATGGCCGCGGCGAGTTCCTCGTGCTCGCCGGTGCGCGGAAGCGGGATACGGCCCACGACGTCGGCGATGAATCCCTCATCCTGGCGGGCGGTCATCTCGGAAGCGAAGTAGCCGGGGGCGAGGGCGTTGACCCGGATGTTCTTGCGATGGCTCCACTGCGCGGCGAGATCACGGGTCAGGCCCAGCAGACCTGCCTTGGAGGCGGAGTAACCGGCCTGGGGCAGGCCGGTGTTGACCAGGCCGAGGACGCTGGCGATGTTGACGATCGAGCCGCCCCGAGTCATCGCCTTCGCCGCCGCCTGGGACATCCAGTACGCGCCCATCAGGTTGATGTCGACAATGCGGCGGAAGTGCTCCGGCGTCTCCCGGCCGGACGGTATCGCCTCCGCGACCCCGGCGTTGTTCACCAGGACGGCGACCTGCCCGAAGTCCGCGGCGGCCTCCGCGACCTGCCGGCAGTCGTCGGGTGAGGCGACGTCGGCCCTGACGCACAGGGCGCGCCGGCCCGCCGCCTCGACGAGGCGGGCGGTGTCGGTGAGACGGTCGGCGCGCCGGGCGGCGAGCACGACGTCGGCACCGGCTTCGGCGAGGGCTTTCGCGAAGGCGACACCGAGGCCGGAGGAGGCGCCGGTGACGATGGCGACGCGGTCGTCGAGGCGGAAGCGGTCGAGGATGCTCACGATGCGGACTCCTGGGGATCAGATGGACAGGCCGCCGTCGACGGGCAGCACGGTGCCGGTGATGTAGCCGGCCTCCTCGGAGGCGAGGAAGGCGATGGCCGCACACATCTCGCTCGGGTCGCCGAAGCGGCCCATCGGAATGCCGGCGGTCAGCTCGGCGCGCTTCTCGGCGGGGATCGAGGCGACCATGCGGGTCTCGGCGTTGGGAGAGATGGCGTTGACGGTGACGCCGAAGCGGGCGAGCTCCTTGGCGGCGGTGCGGGTGAAGCCGATGATCCCGGCCTTGGCGGTGGCGTAGTTGGCCTGGCCGATGTTGCCGTGCAGTCCCGTGTAGGAGGTGACGTTGACGACGCGGCCGTAGCCCTGGGCGCGGAAGTGCGGTGTGCAGGCGCGGGTGAAACGGAAGGTGCCGCCGGCGTGCACGGCGAGCACGGTGTCCCAGTCGTCGTCGGTGAGCTTCCACAGCACACCGTCACGCAGGATGCCCGCGTTGTTGACCAGGATGTCGACGCGTCCGGTCTCGGTGACGGCCGTCGAGACGACCCGCTCGACGTCGTCGCCGTCGGTGACGTCGGCCGCGATCCGGCGGGCGTCGAGCTCGGGTGCGGCGGCGTCGAGTTCCTTCTCGTCGCGGTCGACCATGTAGACACAGGCGCCGGACGAGGCCAGGAAGCGGACGAGTTCGAGGCCGATGCCCCGTGCGGCGCCGGTGACGATCGCGGTGCGACCGCTGAAGTCGAAGGCGATGTTGCCCATCAGGTGCTCCAATCGGGAGGAAGGAAGAAGGTGACGGGTGTGATGGGGGATGACGGGCCTTACAGGCCGAGGTCGCGGCCGATGAGTTCCTTCATGATTTCGTTCGATCCGGCCCAGATCTTGGTGACGCGGGCGTCCTGCCAGGCGCGGGCGACCCGGTACTCGTTCATGTAGCCGTAGCCGCCGTGCAGCTGGACGCAGGCGTCGAGAACCTCGTTCTGCACTTGGGCGGTCCACCACTTGGCCTTGGCCGCGTCCACCGCCGTCAGCCCGCCCTCGACATGGGCGGCGACGCACTGGTCCACGAACGCCCGGGTCACGTCGATCTGGGTGACCAGCTCGGCCAGGCGGAACTTGTTGTACTGGAACGAACCGACCGCTTGCCCGAAGGCGTGGCGCTCCTTCACGTATTCCAGCGTCTCGTCCAGGATCTGCGCGGCGTGCGCGACGTTGGTGACCGCGGCGCCGATCCGTTCCTGCGGGAGCCGCTCCATCATGTGGATGAAGCCACGGTCGACCTCACCGATCACGTTCGCGGCCGGGACCCGCACGTCGTGGAAGAACAGCTCCGCAGTGTCGGCCTCGTGCTGGCCGACCTTGTCGAGCTTGCGCCCGCGCTCGAAGCCGGGCGTCCCGGTCTCCACCGCGAAGAGCGTGATGCCCTTGGCGCCCTTCTCGGGATTGGTCCGGGCGGCGACGATCACCAGGTCCGCGCCGTAGCCGTTGGTGATGAACGTCTTGGAGCCGTTGAGGATCCAGTACTCGCCGTCGCGCACCGCGGTGGTCCGCAGCGCGGCGAGGTCGGAGCCGGCCGACGGCTCGGTCATGGCGATGGCGGCGACCAGCTCGCCGGCGCAGAAGCGGGGAAGCCAGCGCCGGCGCTGCTCCTCGGCGGCCAGTTCGACCAGGTAGGGCGCGACGACCTCGCAGTGGATGGTGAACGAGGACGCGAATGCGATCGACAGCTTCGCCAGTTCCTCTGCCAGCACCGCGGTGAACCGGTAGTCGCCCGCGTCGCTGCCGCCGTACTCCTCCGGCACCAGCAGCCCGAGCAGCCCCTGCCGTCCGGCGGTCTTCCACACGGCGCGGTCGATTGACCGCTCCTGGATGAACTCCTCGTGGCGCGGCCGGAGTTCACGCTCCACGAAGGCCCGGACAGAGGTTCGGAAAATGTCGTGGTCGACGTCGAAGACGGTACGGCGCACGGTAGCTCCTCAATCAATGAGCAGTCGCATAGTTACTATGCGACTGCTCATTTTTCATGGCGGAGTTCATCCCGTCAAGCCCCGGACCAGACGCCCTGCACGGTCCGAGGGCCCACAGGGCCGATGAACGTACGACGACAGAGGCGCTCGCCCCGACACCTTCGGAGACGAGCGCCTCGGGCACACGGGAACGTGCCCGGCGAGCCGGTCGCCGCGCGACGATGCGGCGACCGGCCCATGAGCGGACTCTCAGGACATGCTCACCGTGGCGACCGGTTCGACCACGGCTCCGGGGATGGCCGGCGCCGAGACCCCGATGACGCCGTCGAGCCCGGCCGGGTCGAAGCCCCGCAGAAACGAGTGACGGCCTGCCGTCACTCCACCACCACGCTGACGGTGTCGGCCACGCACACCGGCTTCTCGCCCCCCTCGCGCTCGACGGTGACCCTGGTGACGACCTGGTGGCCACCGCCACCAGGGGTCACCTCAAGGAGCTCGACGCCGGCGCGCACCCGCGAGTCGACCGGGACCGGCGACGGGAACCGGACCTTGTTCGCGCCGTAGTTCACGGTCATGCGCACACCCTGCACTTCGTACACCTCCCAGCTCAGCATCGGAACCAGGCTGAGCGTGAGGTAGCCGTGCGCAATGGTGGAGCCGAACGGGCCCTCGGCCGCCTTCGCCGTGTCGACGTGGATCCACTGGTGGTCGCCGGTGGCCTGGGCGAAGGTGTCGATCTGCTCCTGGGTGACCGTACGCCAGTCCGAGTAGCCGAGGTGTGTGCCCACCGCCTGCTCCAGCTCGGCGATGCCGTTGAACGTCCTCATGCCTTCGGCCCTTCCAAGACGATGCCGCGTGCGGCTTCCGTGACGACCGCGATGTTCGGTACGGGGGTGTCGGTCATGCCGGGGCTCCGTTCGGCGTGGGGCGCAGGCCCGGAACGAGGGCGGCGAGCGCCGCGCGGGTGGAGGAGGCGTCGACGTGCAGGTGTGCCCGCATCCCGACGGCTCGCGCGCCGAGCACATTGGGCTCGGCGTCGTCGAGGAAGAGCGCGCGCCGGGCGGCGACGCCGAGACGCTTGAGGGTCAGCTCGTATATCGGGGCCAGTGGCTTGCGCAGGCCGACCTCGCCGGAGATGACGACAGGGTCGAACAGCGCGTCGATCCGCCGGCGCGGGTACATGTCGCCCCAGCTGTTGGAGAGCAGGGCGACCCGGATGCCGAGGTCGCGCAGCTCCTCGACGAGCACGAACATCGCCGGGTCGGGACGCATCCCGGCGAAGAGCCGGGAGAGCACGCCGACCGGATCGACCGGTCGGCCGTCGATCGTGGTGAGTTCGGCGGCGAGGAGGGCGTCGAACTCCTCGACGTCCAGTTCGCCGGTCTCGAGGCGGTGGATCGGTGTGCCGGCGGGTGCGCTGCGGGACAGCCATGCCTTGAGGGTCCGGGAGAACGAATGCGGCTCTATGCCGTCGGCCTCGATCCAGGCCGCGATCGACTCCTTCACAGGCAGGGTGAGCACGCCGCCGTAGTCGAAGACGACGGCCTCGACCGGTGCGGTCGGCGGTGTACCGGTCATCACGGCCCCCCGGCTGCGGAGGTGTTCACTCGGCTGCTCCGACGAGTGTGACGCCCCCGTCGACGACGACGGTCTGGCCGGTGAGCCAGGCGGCGTCCTGTGAGAGCAGGAAGGCGACGACGCCGCTGATGTCCTCGGGTTCGCCGAGCCGCTTGAGCGGGTATCCGGCTGCGAGCGACTCCTCGCGGCCCTCGTACAGGGCGGTGGCGAATTTCGTCTTGACGACGGCCGGCGCGACGGCGTTGACGCGGATGTCCGGCCCCAGTTCGACGGCCAGCAGCTCGGTCATCGAGATCAGCATCGCCTTGCTGGCGCCGTACATGCCGATCATGGGAGCCGGCTGCACGCCGGAGACCGAGGAGACGTTGACGATCGAGCCGCCGTGCTCCTTCATCCACGCCTCGTGGACCCGCTGGGTCCAGGAGAGCGTGGCGAGGCAGTTGATCTCCACGATCTTGCGGGCGGCCGACAGGTCGAGTTCGATCATGGGGCCGTACACCGGGTTGATGCCGGTGTTGTTCACCAGCAGGTCCACGCTGCCGTACGCCGCGATCGCCTGGCGAATGGTGTCGGCCTGGTGCTCGCTGTCGTCGGCCTTGCCGGCGACACCCAGCGCGTGCGCGGGACCGCCCAGGGCGGCGACCGCCTCGTCGAGCGTGTCCTTGGTGCGGCCGGTGATGACGACCCGGGCGCCCTCGGCGACGAGTCGCTGAGCGATGGCGAGGCCGATGCCACGGCTGGCACCG
This sequence comes from Streptomyces sp. NPDC004838, assembly GCF_053600955.1. Lineage (NCBI taxonomy): Bacteria > Bacillati > Actinomycetota > Actinomycetes > Kitasatosporales > Streptomycetaceae > Streptomyces > Streptomyces sp. NPDC004838. The sequence continues at coordinate 41,765 of NZ_JBSGAW010000003.1, forward strand.
GTGACGATCGCGGTCTTGTTCTCGAGACGCTTCATGTCCGTACTCCTTCTCGGCTCGGTCGCTTTCTCAGCTCAGTCGTTCGATGACCATGGCCATGCCCATGCCGCCACCGACGCACATGGACTCGACACCGAACTGCTTGTCGTGCCACTGAAGCGAGTTGATGAGGGTGGCGGTGATACGGGCGCCGGTCATGCCGAACGGATGGCCGACGGCGATGGCGCCGCCGTTGACGTTGAGCTTCTCCAGCGGGATGCCGAGTTGCTGGGCGGAGCCGAGCGACTGCACGGCGAACGCCTCGTTGATCTCGTACAGGTCGATGTCGTCCAGACCGAGGCCCGCGCTCTCCAGCGCCGCCGGGATCGCCTCGACCGGGCCGAGGCCCATGATCTCCGGTGAGAGCCCGGTGACGGCCGTCGAGACGATCCTGGCGAGCGGGGTGAGGCCCAGCTCCGCGGCGCGGGTGTCGCTCATGATCACCAGCGCGGCGGCACCGTCGTTGAGCGGACAGGCGTTGCCGGCGGTCACGGTGCCGTCGGGGCGGAAGACCGGCTTGAGCCCGCTGACACCCTCGAGCGTGGTGCCGGGACGTGGGCCGTCGTCGGCGGAGACGACGGTGCCGTCGTGGCGCGTGACCGGGGTGATCTCGCGGGCCCAGAAGCCCTCCTCGATGCGCTGGACGGCGAGGTTCTGGCTGCGGACGGCGAACTCGTCCTGCTCCTGACGCGACATGCCGATGACCTGCTGCACGTTCTCGGCGGTCTGGCCCATGGCGATGTAGACGTCCGGCAGCGCGTCGGCCTCGCGGGGGTCGGTCCACGCGGGCTCACCGCCCTCCGAGCGCTCGTGGGTGCGCCGGCCTGCGTTACCGAAGGCCGGGTTGAGCACGTCGTGGCCCGGGATGTGGTCGCTGGTGCCGTTGGCGAAGTGGCTGACCGACTCCACGCCGGCGGAGATGTAGGCGTGACCCTCGCCCGCCTTGATCGCGTGGAACGCCATCCGGGTGGTCTGCAGAGAGGACGAGCAGTACCGGGTGATCGTCGTGCCGGGGAGGTGGTCGTACCCCAACAGCACGGCGACGTTCCGGCCCATGTTCCAGCCCTGCTCGCCGCCGGGCAGACCACAGCCGAGCATCAGGTCGGTGATCTCGCTCGGGTCGAGCTCCGGCACCTTCGCCAGCGCCGCCCCGACCATCTGGACTGTCAACTCGTCGGCGCGCAGGTCCTTCAGGGACCCCTTGTTGGCGCGGCCGATCGGGGACCGGGCAACCGAGACGATCACTGCTTCGGGCATGTGCGCTCCCATTCCATGCTAAGCGGTCGCTTACCTCATATGGGCCCAGAGTGCACGAGCAACCGACACCCGTCAACTGGCAATTGGGGCGGAGCGGGATGACTTATCTCATGTCCCGCATCGGCTACGGGACATCGAGCCGGTGCAGGCGCACGCATCGGCGCAGGCCGAGAACGCTGAACTCGCCATACTCGGCGCACTCGCCGCACTCCGCGCCCTCGCGACACTCGCCACCGAGTTCCAGGACGAGGCGCCGCGTACGGCCGACTCGCCCTGCCCGGCCCTGCGTCCGTTCGGCGCGCCGCGGCGCCAGCGGGTCTCGACGGACGTGGTCGGCGGGCCACGATGCCCGCGATGAACAGGTCGGCGAACTCGGGGCTCACTTCGGCGGCCGAGACGGCACCCCGGAGCGCCGCCGGCCCTTCTCCTCGAAGAGCCGCGGGGCCGCGTCCAGCAACCGATCCGGGGCCGTGCGGCCATGGTCCGGGGCCGTGCGGCCATTGACGGTCGCCGCCGGTCAGCCCCTCCGACGCCCCCGCACCGCGGACAGAACCAATCCCCTACCGGCGTCGCTTCGGCGCGTATGTCTCGAGGTATGAGGTGATGAGGCGCCGCGCCTCGTCGATCGTGGCCTCGTCGCCGGTCCGCGATCGCTGGAACGCGACGCCGAAGATCCGGTCGGCGGCATCGTAGGCGACCTCCGCGGCGAGCAGGGGCGCGTCGGCGGCGATCAGCTTGCGACCGAGCAGATAGCGCCAGAGCCGCTCGGCCCGCGCCTTGCCCCATGCCTCCTTGACCTCCACGAGCATGGGGCTGCGCCCCGCGCCGTACCACAACTCCACCAGGCTCGGGCGCTCGCGGCAGTAGGCCAGCTGTGGGTCGATGAACGCGTCGATCACTTCGCGCAGGGTGCCGGCCTCAAGGCTGTCCGCCACCCGCGCGACGATTTCTTCGATGTCCTGGCTGTGGCGCTCCATGAGCGCCGCGTCCACCTGGTTGCGGTCGGCGAAGTAGTGGTAGACGGATGCGGTGGGAATGCCGGCCCGCTTGCCGATGGCACCGAGAGTGGAAGCCTCGTAGCTCTCCTCGGCGAGAATCTGCTCGGCAGCGGCAAGGATCGCCTGCACACGCTGCATGCCACGGCGCTGCACGGGCGCCGGGCGCGAAGCGGGCTTGGACGTCACCGAATTCTCGACCATGAATCGAGAATAACAGCCGGACCATACCTGTCCGTTGGCATATGCCCCGGCGGCGATCGCCACGCCGTCCAGCGTCGCGATCGCCGCCGCACCGGAGCAGGCGCGGCGTTTACCCCCGCCACCCACCGGGAATCACATTATTTAGGGGTAAAACGCCACATCTATCGAGGAGTGGCCATGATCATCCTTGGTGTGATCCTGCTGATCCTGGGTCTGATCACCGGCTTGGGCGTCCTGTGGACGATCGGGATCATCCTCTTGGTGATCGGGATCCTGCTGTGGGTCCTCGGGGCAGTGGGCCACGCGGTCGGCGGTCGCCGCCACTACTGGTAGGCCCGGCGGCGCGGCGGCACCACCACCCGCCCTTCGGGTCCTCGGCGGAGACCACGCCCACCGCGCACACATCCCGTTCGCCAGGCGAACCCACGCCAGAGACACCCCGGATGCGCGGCCGGTCCCACCTCGACGCACATGGCGAACCGGAGAAGACGAGTGCGGCATCGGCGACGGTTACCCTGGATTTCCGAGGGGTCGCCGCGCAACGCCTCGTCTGCGGCCCCCCGGGGGGACGTCGCGCACAGAGGTGGTGACGACCATGGCGGACGACGAAGAATTCTACCGCCGGGACCGGCCCGACGACGCAAAACTGCCCGAGGACAGGCCGCGCGGGGGCACCGAGTGGCAGCGGCCGCGACAGCTGCCACTGCTGCTCGTCATCCTGCTGATCCTGGCGATCATCGTGGTGATCGCCTTTGGGATCATGCTGTTCCCCTGACCGGCGCACAGGATCACCGCCGGCCGGGGCCGGAGTCGGCAACATGCCGGCGGGCCGTCCCCGGCCGGCGGTGAACGGCAGCATGGCCGGTGACCGCGCGCCCACGCCCGTACTTGCACGTCGGCGACGAAGCGGGCCGCCCGGTCGTCGGCGACGATCCGGACCGGGGTGACCACCACCGCGACGGTGAAGGGGCCACGGAAGCCGAGGCGGTGGTAGCGGCCGCTCAACAGCGCCCAGGCGTAGACGCCTGCCGCGAGGAAGCCCGCGACCATGAATACCGCGAGGATCATATGGGCGGTCCGGGACGGGGTCGCCGGGTTGAACATGGCCGCCCGGGGGTCGACCGAGACGGTCCACCCGCCGACTTGGCCGTAGCACCGGTGGGTGCCTGCATCGCCACCGGTGCCGAACCCGCATCGGCGAGCCCCAGCGGTCCGGCCTGACCGAATCCCCACCGGCTACCGGGAAGCGAGCCTCCGCCGGCCGCGAGCCCCCGGGCCCACACCGCCTTGCCTCGAGCGACGCGGACTCCGGTCGGCGACAGGCATGCTCGGCGCGTCAGCACCTGCCCGCCGGGAACAGCGATCACACTGTACGCGAATATCCGGCATATAAGAGCAAATAGGGCAGAGGGTGTGAGGTGATGGCGGTCTCGGAGCCGGGAGCGTCGACGCGAGGGCCCGGTGAGCGCGTGGCGGACTGGGCGGACGGGCGACTGCCGTTATACGAGGCGGCCCGGACCGCGCTTCGGAAGGCGTTTCCCGACCACTGGTCGTTCCTCCTCGGTGAGCTGGCGCTCTACAGTTTCGCCGTTCTGATCCTGACCGGTGTGTTCCTGACGTTCTTCTTCGATCCGTCGATGGCGCAGACGGTGTACATGGGCAGCTACCGGCCTCTTCAGGGCACGCCGGTGTCCCAGGCGTACGCCACCACCATCGAGCTGAGCTTCGACGTGCGAGGCGGCCTGCTGGTGCGGCAGATCCACCACTGGGCCGCGCTCGTCTTCGTCGCCTCGATCGCGGTCCATCTGCTGAGGGTCTTCCTCACCGGAGCGTTCCGCAGGCCGCGTGAGGTGAACTGGGCCGTCGGGGTGACGATGTTCCTGCTGGCCATGGTGGAGGGATTCGCCGGCTACTCGCTCCCCGACGACCTGCTGTCGGGCACCGGTCTGCGGACCGCGCAGGGGATCATGCTGTCCGTGCCCGTGGTCGGCACGTATCTCTCGTTCTTCGTCTTCGGTGGCGAGTTCCCGGGCGAGGACATCCTGCCCCGCCTGTACGCGATGCACATCCTGCTCGTTCCGGGGCTGCTGCTGGCGCTGGTAACGGTGCATCTGGCGCTCATCGTCCATCTCAAGCACACCCAGTGGGCGGGGCGGGGAAAGACCGGACGGAACGCTGTGGGACCGCCCGCCTTCCCTCACTATCTGGCGAAGTCCGGCGGGCTGTTCTTCCTGGTCTTCGGTGTTCTCGCGGTCATGGGGGCCGTCGGTCAGATCAATCCGGTGTGGACGTACGGCCCCTATCGGGCCGACCAGGTGTCCACGGGCTCTCAGCCGGACTGGTACGTCGGGTTCCTGGAGGGCGCGCTCCGGCTGATGCCGGGGGTGGAGACCCGGCTGTGGGGCCACACACTGTCCTGGAATCCGCTGATTCCCGGGGTGGTGCTGCCAGGTCTGTTCTTCCTCGTGCTGTACGCGTACCCCTTCGCCGAACGCTGGGTCACCCCGGGGCGGGGCGAGCGGCATCTGTGCGACCGGCCGCGCGACCGGCCGGTCCGTACGGGCCTGTGCGCTGCGGGTGTGATGGCGTACGCCGTCCTGCTCCTCGCGGGTGCGCAGGATGTCATCAGCTTCATTCTCGACCTGCCGCTGCACGCCCTTACCTGGGCGCTCCGAGTATGCCTGGTGGTGCTGCCGCTGGTGGCGTTCTGGTTGACTCGTCGGCTCTGTCTGGGCCTCCAGGAGAGGGAGGGACGGCGGCTGGCGGACGGTGAGGAGACCGGCGAGGTCCAGCAGTGGGTCGAGGGCGGCTTCACCCCCAGGCGCCGTCCCCTCCAGGCCGAACGCCGCCATACCGCTCTCGTCCGGGAACTGCCCTCGCCCCTGGAGCTTCCCCCGCTGCCGGGTGAGAGCACGCGTCAGGGCCGGACCCGCAGGCTCCGGGTCCGGCTGAGCGCCTGGTACTACGCCGACCGTGCGGGCGAGACAGCCGACGCGGAGCAGCGCGAGCGAATTCTCTCCGGCCCGTCCCGTGGGAGTGAGCGCGACTGAGGAGCGGGCCGGCTCAGTCGGAGTCGTCCCGTCCGCCGAAGACGAAGGCGAAGACCCCGGGGACCAGGAAGCCGAACCCGACGAGGAAGATCCACAGCAGCCCCTCGGCCACGCCGAGGCCGAGAAGGACGGCCCCGGCCGCCGTGAGCACCGGGGCGTAGCTGTCGGGCCTGGGGAAGAAGAACTGGCGGTCCCCCGTCTCGTGGATCCGGGCGTCGGAACGGTCCTCGGGCCGCCGGGGCGTGCGACTGGACTGCCACCAGAGGAACGCGGAGATCAGCCCGGACATGATGAAGGACACGACCAGCGCGGACAGGCCGGCCGGCTCATGGGCGAAGACGCCGTAGATGGTTGCGACGACCACGAAGAAGAGCGCCGTACCGGTGAAGAGCCACGCCTCCGCCTTCACGGCTGCTCCTTTCCGAGGGCTGGATCGTCCTCCGCGCGGTCGGCGGGCGCCGGAGCGGGTTCCCCGGCCGTCTCCGGGTGGTTCAGATCGAAGGCGGGGGAATCGGAACGGACCCGTGGCAAGGCGTGGAAGTTGTGCCGGGGCGGAGGGGAACTCGTGGCCCACTCCAGGGAACGTCCCCAGCCCCAGGGGTCGTCGAGGCCGACGCGCGCGCCGTGGTGACGGGTGTGCCAGACGTTGTAGAGGAAGACGAGGGTGGACGCTCCGAGGACGAAGGAGCCGATGGACGAGATCGTGTTCAGCGTGGTGAAGCCGTCCGCCACCAGGTAGTCGGCGTAGCGGCGGGGCATGCCCTCCTCGCCCAGCCAGTGCTGGACCAGAAAGGTGGTCTGGAAGCCGGCGAAGAGCGTCCAGAAGTGAATCTTGCCCAGTCGTTCGTCGAGCAGTCTGCCCGTGAGCTTGGGCCACCAGAAGTAGAAGCCGCCGAAGGTGGCGAAGGCGATGGTGCCGAAGAGTACGTAGTGGAGATGGGCGACGACGAAGTAGCTGTCGGTCAGATGGAAGTCGAGGGGCGGCGACGCGACGAGGACGCCGGTCAGTCCGCCCAGGAGGAAGGTCACCAGGAAGCCGACGGACCACAGCATCGGCGTCTCGAAGGACAGGGAGCCCTTCCACATGGTGCCGATCCAGTTGAAGAACTTCACCCCGGTCGGCACGGCGATCAGGAAGGACATCAGCGAGAAGAAGGGCAGCAGGACCGCGCCCGTGGCGAACATGTGGTGGGCCCAGACCACGGCGGACAGACCGGTGATGGCCATGGTCGCGCCGACCAGGCCGAGATAGCCGAAGACGGGCTTGCGGCTGAACACCGGAATGATCTCGGAGATCACCCCGAAGAACGGGAGGGCCACGATGTAGACCTCCGGGTGTCCGAAGAACCAGAAGAGATGCTGCCACAGCAGTGCTCCACCGGACGCCGCGTCGAAGACACGGGCACCGAACCGGCGGTCGGCCTCCAGGACCAGCAGAGCGGCCGTGAGGACGGGGAAGGCGAGGAGCGCGAGGATCGAGGTGAAGAGAACGTTCCAGGTGAAGATCGGCATCCGGAACATGGTCATGCCGGGGCAGCGCAGGCAGATGATGGTGGTGATGAAGTTGACCGAGCCGAGGATCGTGCTGAGACCGGCGACCGCCAGCCCCATGACCCACATGTCGGCGCCGACACCGGGGGTGAACACGGCGCTGTTCAGGGGGGCGTAGCCGAACCAGCCGAACGACGCCGCTCCTTTGGAGGTGAGGAACCCGGCGACCACCAGGAGACCGCCGAAGAGATAGACCCAGTAGGTGAAGGCGTTGAGCCGGGGGAAAGCCACGTCCGGGGCACCGATCTGCAAGGGCATGATCGCGTTGGCGAAGCCGGTGAAGGTCGGAGTGGCGAAAAGAAGCAACATCACGGTGCCGTGAATGGTGAAGAGCTGGTTGTACTGGTCCTCGGAGACGATCTGAAGTCCCGGCCGGGCCAGCTCCGCACGCATCACCATCGCGAGGAGCCCGGCGAAGACGAAGAAGGCGAAGGACGTCGCCAGATACATCCGGCCGATCGTCTTGTGATCGGTCGTCGACACCAGGTCGAGCAGACGCACGCCCTGCGCGACCCGCTTTCGGCCGACGCCTTCGTTCAGGCGGGCGGCCGACGGACGCCGACGTACCTCCGTCATCCGTCCTCCCGGTCATCGCCCCCGGCCTGCCGAGGACACCTTGGCACCTCATTCCCACCCGTCACCCCAACGACGTGCCGCGGCGCACCATCGTCACCCGCGTGCCGATCGGTCACGGGCCGGGGTACCCCAGCGCACAGCGCCGTCGGCGTCGTCGCCCACCGCGCCGGTTGTCCGGTGCCCGTCCGTTCCCGCGTTCCCCTCCGGCCTCCGTCCCGTCCGGGGGCACCGCTCCCGTTTCCCCGGTCGCGGGGGCGCGGACGGTCTCGGGTGAGGCGGTATCCAGCGGCACGGCGGCGGGGCGCACCATCCCCAACTGCGCGGCCTGGCCGGGCAGCACCGCTTCCGGCAGCCGGTCCGCTGCGACCCGGACCCGGTTGGTGTCCCGGTCCGGTTCAGATGTTCCTGTCGTCGTCGGGTCCGGTGTCGGGGTGGGGCGGGGTGTGGTGTCGGTGGTCGCGGGGTGTTGTGCCGTAGGCACGGTGGAACAGGCGGCCTGCGTGTGCGGCGCTGGTGAATCCGTTCCGGGTGGCGAGTTCGCTGATCGTGTGCGAGTGCAGATGGGGGTCGGTGAGGTCGCGGCGGAGGCGTTCGAGGCGCTGGGTGCGGATGGTTGAGGCGACGGTGGGGCCGCGGCCGCGGAAGAGGCGGTGGAGGTGGCTGGTGGAGATGTGGTGGACGGCGGCGATGGCGGTGGGGGTCAGGGCGGGGTTGTGGAGGTTTCGGCGGATGAAGTCGTGGATCTCGGCCAGCAGTGCGTGGGGACGGGCTTCGGGTGGTGCGGCGTTGTGGCCGGCGGTGTGGCGGTCGAGCAGGGTGGTGAGGAGTTCGGTGGTGGCGTCGGCCAGGGCGGGTACGTCGGAGGGCCGGAACTGGCGGGCGTGGGTGACGAGGTCGGTGAGCCAGTGTGCGGTGACGGCGCCGATGCCGCTGTCGAGGGGAATGGCGGCACCGGTCAGGGCCTTCAAGGTTGTGCGTGGGAGGGACAGGAGTCGGTGGGGGATGAAGACGACCAGGGAGCAGGGTGCGCCGGGGGCGGCGGTGATGGTGCCCTGGGAGGGGAGGGAGGTGTCGACGATGACGAGCTGCCCTGGTTTCATGGGGATTTCGGCGTGGTTCTGGGTGAAGGCACCGGTGCCCTGAAGCAGGAGGTGGAGCTGGAGGTTGTCGGTGTCGGTGCGGCGGATGTGCCACGGGGTGCGGTCGATCTCCAGGTGTGGGAAGGACAAGGAGGTCACGTGGAAGGCTCCGAGGTCCAGGATCCGCATGCGGGCCCGGAAGTCGTCCGCCTGGTCGCTGCGGAGGGCGTTGGGGACCTGCCAGCTGGCGGTGGTCTCCGCGAAGCAGTCGAACCGGTCGGGCGGGCTCACGCTCTCCGTGCTGAACTCCGTCACCAGCATCACCGTCACCTCCGCAGCGACCCTTCCCCGATGTCGGCCGGCACCGTGACTCCGATGCCCGCCCGTACGACCGGACCCCAGGATGACGGCTCCGGCCCTGACGATCCACGCACACCAGTCGCCAGCGCTTGACCATCCACGCACGACGGGCCCGCGCACGCGGGAAGCGAGAGGCGGGTGCGGATCATCCAGGACACCCCCGTCCCCGTGAGGCACGCTCAGGGCACTGCGGACCGGTGGGGGCGCTGCGCCGATGTCACGGTCGAGGGCGGCGCGTATCCGGTGCGTGCGCGCGGTGGCACGCCGTGCTCGGTGTCGTGGCGGGTGCTGTGCGTTTGACATGTGTCGGGCGGATGTCAGGGTGGTCAGGGGGCGACCGATTGGGAGGCCCGGCATGACATGCGGTACGGCATGGCACTACTCAGCGCGGCAGATGCCGCTCAGGCTCACCGCCGGCGCGTTCTTCCTCCACTCCGGGCTGTCGAAACGCGGCGCGGACCAGGCCACCGCCGAGGGCCTGCAGCAGTTCGCCGCCGCCACCTACCCGTTCCTGGCCGGACTCGACGCTCAGCGTTTCGCCCGGCTGCTCTCCAAGGGAGAGATCGCCATCGCCACCGCGTTGCTCCTGCCGGTGGTCCCCGCCGCCGTCGCCGGAGCCCTGCTGACCGCGTTCGCCGCCGGCACGCTCGGGCTGTATCTGCGTACGCCGGGCATGCGCCAAGAAGGCAGCCTCCGCCCTACCGAGCAGGGCCTCCCGCTGGCCAAGGACGCCTGGCTGCTGGGCATCGGCGTCTCCCTCGTCATCGAGGGCGTCACCGAGCACCGGTGACCCGCGTCCACCGCCCGGCTTCGTGCGCCTCCGTGCGCCACGGTGACTCGGCCGGTCGTCCCGGCCTCCGAGGGAGACCACGGCCCCGCGTCACACGGTGTGCGTCACCGGCAGCCGGGCGTGTGGTCCCGGCGTCCGGTACCGACCGGGCGGAATGCACCAGGGAGCTTCCATGGTCATGACCAGATGGTTCTTCGAGCCCGGCCACACGAGCACGGAGTTCTGCGCCCGCCACATGATGGTCACCTACGTGCGCGGGCAGTTCAAGAACATGCACGGCTCGCTGGAGGTCGATCCCGACGAGCCGGAGAAGGCCCGTGTCGAGGCGACGGTCGACGCGGCCCGGGTGTACACCGGCGAACCCCACCGGGACGCCCACCTGCGCAGTACCGATTTCTTCGATGTCGAGCACCACCCGACGTGGACGTTCACCGGGTCACGCGTCCGCCAGGCGAGTGCGACCGAGTTCGAGGTCACCGGAGATCTCACAGTACGCGGAGTGACACGTCCCGTAACCTTCGCCGTCACCTATCTGGGCCAGTGGGACACCCCCTGGTGGGAGGACGGCCAGAACCTCGGCCCCAGGCGGCGCGCCGGCTTCATCGCCAGGACGCGCCTCAACCGCCAGGACTTCGGGGTGAGTTGGAACGACGTGGTCGACCGGGGCGGAGTGGTGGTCAGTGACATGGTCGACGTCGTGGTCGATGTCGAGGCCGTGCAGGACATCGGTACGGCAGACGCTTCATCACCTCGGGGGTGAATGCCCGGCGGCTCGCTGACAGGCGCGGCCGATGGCGGGGGGACCGAGGTGGCCGCCCCGGCTCGGCCCGACCGGCGCTCGCGCTGACCGTGCCCAGGGGCCATACCGCCCAGGGGCCACACCGGGCCCGAACAGCGCCCGGCCGTGAGCGCCGCTTTTCGCGCAGTGCCGTGTCCGGATGGCCGTGCGGATGCCTGCGAAAAGTCCCTCTCCGGCCGAACGCGTGGATATTCCCGCTCGAACTGTTCCGAGGGTCGGTAATAAGCCCTAGGACCAATGTCCCGGCTGCTTCGGATACGTCCGCGAACCTCGGCTGATAATCTCGGCAACGAGTTCACCGGCGCCACGCCCCGGCTCTTCGGAGGGAATTCCAGAAGGCGATTGCCACTTGAGAATTCATCGCAAAGCCGTAATCCGTCCGGTGAGCGTCAGCACGATCATTCGCCGGTCAGGGAAGGACGATTCTCATGCCCCATGCCAAGTATTCCGAGGGTTCCGTGCACTACGAGGTCGAGGGCAGCGGTCCCGGCCTCGCGCTTGTGCACGGGGTCGGCGGCAGCGCCGAAGGAGCCTTCGGAACCGTGGTCAAGTCCTTCGCCGAGGACCGTACCGTCATCCGGCCCAACCTCAGCGGCAGTGGTGAGACCACCGACGGCGGCGGGCCGCTGACGCTCGACCGGCTCGCCGAGCAGGTCGTCGGCGCCATCGACGACGCCGTCGGCGGCCCCGTGGACCTGGTCGGTTTCTCGCTCGGCGGTGCTGTGGCCGCGACGGTGGCGGCCAACCGCCCCGATCTCGTCAACAAGCTCGTGCTGGTCGGCTCCTGGGCGCATCAGGATCCGCGCCACCGGTTCTACTTCGAGACCTGGGCCAAGCTGCTGGCCACAGACGTCGACCTGTTCAGGAGGTTCACCACCCTGACCGGCTTCAGCCCGGTCGCGGTCAACAGCTGGGGCCACGAGGGTCTGGCGGCTTCGCTCGCCAACCACGCATGGCCCGAACCCGGTGTCTCCCGGCAGATCGAAGTGGCTCTCGGGAGCGATGTCCGAGCCCTCCTGCCGAAGATAACCGCTCCGACCGCCGTCATCGGATTCACCCAGGACGAGATGGTCCCCATCGAGGGTTCCCGTCACCTGCACTCCGGTATTCCGGGCAGCACCCTCACCGAAATCGAGGGGCAGGGTCACATGGACTGGATCGGAAACCCCGACGATTTCGTCGGACTGGTCCGGGACTTCCTGGCGTCGCCGGAATCCCGCTGAACGCACAGGCGGAGTCGGTGAGTACGGCGGCCCGTGATCGGGACCGGGGCGCGGCCCTGTCCCGGGCGCGGCTCCCGCGGATCACCGCCCTGGTGAAACCCTGATGGCCGGGGCGGGTCGCAAGACCCGCCCCGGCCATCGCGTACCCGGGCGTGGACATCGGCTGTACGAGCCGCGGTCTCCGCGGACATCCGGTCCCCGCCGACCGGGCCGTGGCGGCGACCGCCCGGCGGACGCCCCGTGCGCCGCCGTCAGCCGCGCGGAGTTCAAGGCGGCTCAGCTGGTGGCGGCGGACATTGAGGAATCCGAAGGCCACCGCCGATGACCGCATGGTCCGAGGCGGCAGCCGCTGGACAGTGTGCGCTCGTTCGACTGCGAGGTAGGCGAGTCCGAGCAAGGACGCGGCGATGGAGGCGGCGACCGCGACGATCCGGTGGCCGTGCCCGGGGGCAGGGGGGATCAGCCGATCGGGATGCGGTCGACGAGTTCCCGTACGGCGATCATGTCGAGGTAGGCGTGGCTGCGTACGACGCGGTCGGCCCGTAGCTGCCAGACCCAGCAGTACTCGTTGTGGTACGGGAGACCGTCGGTCGCTGTCGCATCGCCCTGGAAGCGGATGATCACGGTGTCGCCGTCACTGCGCACGTCCTGGATCGTCTTCATGAGCGTTGACGCCAGACGGTCCCTGACCGGTGCCGCGCCCTGCGCGAGGAATTCGGTCTTGGACGTGTAGGTGCGGCCGTTGGCGATCGTCCACTCGACGTCGTCGTGGAGGATGTCGAAGACGTCGCCGCCGGCGTTGTGCCGCTCGAAGGCCCGGATGACCGCCGCCCTGTTACGGCGTTCGCGCGCAGGCCGCCCGGGCGCCGCCTCCCTGTCCGTGCCCGGTCCCGCCGACGCGGACGCCGTCCCGGCCAGCATGGTCAGCCCGCCGGTGATCCCTGCTGTCACGAGCATGCGCCGACTCTGCCTCAAAGTGCCGTCCCTCACTGTCGTTCCTCCTTGATTCGCCGGTGGGCGTCGCCGTCCTCGCGGGCAAAGACGCAGCCCCCGTGGTGCGGCATGTCTGTGTCGAAGGTCCCGGCCGCGCCGAGACCGGTGCCGCCGGGGTGCGCGGACCGCGGTCCGCGGACTCGGCAGGAACCCGTGCAGGCGTCTACTCGCCCTGGGAAGTTTTTTCCAAGGAGCGTCGCCCGCCCGGAGGACGGCTCTGGCGGGGTCTGGTGCGTGCCACCGCAACGCGGAGGAGGAAGCCACTACGGAGCATGCGCTTCCGCCGCTGACACGGCGAGTTGCCTCCCGGCGCGACGACACGCCGCCGCCCTCCCGGGGGCGTACCGGTCCCAGGCGCCCTCACCTGCACAGGCCCGCTTCGCAGGCGCTTTCCTGGTGTCCAGGTCGTCATGCCACTCACGCTAAGTTCCCCGGAGACCGCGAGCCAGGTCCCCGTGCTCCCAGGAACGACGCGGTCCTCTTCAGTGCGCCACCCGCACCAAGGGTGAGACAGATGCCCCACACCACCACCCCGGCCCCCAATGCCGGGGCCGGTGCCAGGGCTTGCGGGCGATCATCGTCCGCCGCCGCTGACAAATGCCGCCATGCACGCCCTCAGCCCGGCGGCCGAGATACCGCAACACCCCAACGTGCCCGCCGCCGCAGGGCTCGCCGCGCTGCGCCCACCAGCCGGAGGCTGCCGGCGGCGGTCTTCTCCGCCGCGAGTGCGGCGAGTTCTTCCAGCAGTTCGCCCCCCCTCGTTCTTACTCGTCGAGTTGTGTGAATGAACGGTCGGATCCTTGTCCGGAGAACGCGCGCCCCTCATGTTCCCGTAGGCGGGCCGTACCGGATTGGTAGGCGAAGGCGACGAGCTGGGCACGGTCGCGTGCGTTCATCTTCGTTTTGACACGCTGGACGTGCGTGCGGACTGTCAGCGGGCTGAGGAAGAGTTCATCGGCGATCTCTGCATTAGATTTCCCCGCTGCGACCAGCCTGAAGATCTCGCGCTCCCGGGGGGTGAGGCCGGCGATGCCTTCGGACTCGGGTATGTCGGCGGCGGGGTGCGGGGCGGACAGGAAGCGAGTGATCAACGAGCGGGTGGCGGCCGGGGACAGGAGTGCGTCGCCCGCGGCGACGGTGCGGACCGCGTCGAGGAGTTCTTCGGCGGTGGCGTCCTTGCCGAGGAATCCGCTCGCGCCCAGGCGCAGGGCTTGGGCGACGTGTTCGTCGGTCTGAAAGGTGGTGAGGACGAGTACCCGGGTGGCGCGCAGGTCGCGGTGGTCGCAGATGGCCGCGGTCGCGGCCAGGCCGTCGGTGCCGGGCATGCGGATGTCCATGAGGACGACATCCGGGCGGTGGACGCGGGCGAGGGCAAGGGCTTGCTGCCCGTCGGCGGCTTCGTCGACGACTTCGAGGTCGTCGCAGGAGTCGATCAGTACGCGGAAGGTCGCCCGCAGCAGGGCCTGGTCGTCGGCGATCAGAACGCGAATCGTCATCGGGGCTCCAAGGGGTCATGGCTGGATGGGAAGTTCCGCCACGACGGCGAATCCGCCGTCGGGGCGGTGGCCGGCGGTGAGGCGGCCCCCCGCGGACCGGGCGCGTTCGCGCATGCCGATGAGACCGAATCCGCCGCTGGGCGCGTGCGGAGGCGGGGCCGGGTTTCCGGCGTCGCTGACGGTGAGCGTGAGCAGGTCACGGCTGTAGGTGAGGTGTACGTGCGCGGTGTCCACCGCGGTGTGTTTGGCGACGTTGGTCAGAGCCTCCTGCAGGATGCGGTAGGCGGTCAGGTCGGTGCCGGCCGACAGTGGGCGGCATTCCCCCTCGGCGGTGACGGTGACACGCAGGTCCGCGGAGGCGAAGGCGGAGACGAGGTCGGGCAACAGGGCGAGGCCGGGGGCCGGTTCGAGGGGTTCCTCGGTCTCGTCGGGCTGACGCAGCAGGCCGACGGTGGCTTGCAGTTCGCGCAGGGCCGCCGTCGTGGTACCGATCAGGTCGGTCAGAATGCTCCCGGCCTGTTGCGGGCGAGTGCTCCACAAGTGTGCGGCGGTGCCGGCCTGGGCGTTGGCGAGGGCCATGTGGTGGGCGACGACGTCGTGCAGTTCCCGGGCGATGCGGACGCGTTCTTCGATGACACGGCGGCGGGCTTCTTCCTCCCGGGTGCGCTCGGCGTGCTCGGCGCGTGCGTGTACGGCGTCCAGATACGCGCGGCGCGCCCGTACCGCCGAGCCGTACACGACGGGCAGCAGGACCCAGAAGACGAGGCTCACCGCCTGGTCCGCCCAGGGCTCGCCGTCCTGGCCCGCGCGCAGGGCTACGGGCAGGAGCACGAGGACGGCGAAGAGGCAGTGGGCTCGGATGCTCCGCCGCGAGGCGCGCAGGGCGAGTTCGTACAGCGCGACGACGACCGGGAGCAGGAGCAGTGGGCCGAACATGCCGCCCAGGCCGCCGACGACGGCGGTGACGACGGTGGTCATGACCACTGCCGAACCCGCGTGGCGGTGACGGGCCGACAGGCAGGCACAGGTGAGCGCCGCGATGGCGAACCCGGGCCACCAGACGGCATCGGTGCCGGCCCGGCGGTACTGGTTGCCGATGGCCGCGTACAGCAGCAGCAGGAAGGCCGCCTCGACGAGGCGGGGGTGCTGGTCGGCGAGCCGGCGCCAACGGGCGACCATGCGTTCCTCCGAGCGAGATCGACTGAGGGTGGCTCCGCACGGCGCTACAGGGGGCGCGGACGGAAGCAGGGGCAGGGCGGGAAGGGCCGCTCGTGTCCGGCACGAGCGGCCCCTGGGTGTCCGGAGATCAGACGGATCGGACAGTCTCCGATGCCGGTTGATCACTCGGGTCGGACGGCTGGGCGGCCCGCCGGGTGAGTGCTTCGCCTTCCACGTCCACGCGCGGCAGCAGCTTCTCCAGTCGCCGCGGGAGCCACCAAGCCCGCTTGCCGAGCAGCGCGAGGACGGCGGGCACGAAGGCCATGCGGACGACGAAGGCATCGAAGAAGACGGCGCTGGCCAGGCCGAAGCCGACCATCTTGACGATGGACTCGCCGCCCGTCATGAAGGCGCCGAACACGGCCATCATGATCAGCGCCGCCGCTCCCACGACCTTGGCGCTGTGCCGGAACCCGGTGACGACGGCCTGGCCCGGCCCCTCTCCGTGGATGTGGGCCTCGCGGATCCGGGAGACGAGGAAGACCTGGTAGTCCATGGCGAGGCCGAAGATGATGCCCACGAGGAAGATCGGCATGGTGCTCATGATCGGGCCGGTTTCGTCGACGCCGAACAGGCCCGCTCCGTGCCCCTGCTGGAAGACCAGGACGATCGAGCCCAGGGCCGCGGCCACGGACAGCAGGAAGCCGAGTGCGGCCTTGAGCGGCACCAGGATCGACCGGAAGACGAGTACGAGGAGGAGGAACGCGAGACCGACGATCACCCCGAGGTAGGGGATGAGAGCGTCCTGCATCTTCCGGCCGAGGTCGATGTTCAGCGCGGTGGTGCCGGTGACCTTGAAGTCGGCGCCCGTGGCGGACGCGATCGCGTGCCGCTCGTCGCGGATCGTGCGGACCAGGTCCTGGGTCTGCCGGCTGGTGGGCGCGGTGGACGGGACGGCGAACAGCACCGCGGTGTCCTTCGCCTCGTCGAACCGGGCCGGAGAGACGGAGACGACTCCGTCGGTGCCGGACAGCTTGTCGGAGACGGCCCGCACGGCGGCCTCGGGGTCGTCGGCCCCCTTGGCGTCGACGACCACGGTCAGCGGGCCGTTGAACCCCGGGCCGAAGCCATCGGCGAGCGCGTCGTAGGCCCGGCGCTCCGTGGTGGCGGTGGACTTGGCCCCGTCTCCGGGCATCCCCATCCGCAGGTCCAGGGACGGGACGGCGAGCGCGCCCAGACCGACCACCGTCAGAAGCAGTACCGGCACGGGCCTGCGCACCACGAACCGTGCCCAGCGAACACCCATGGGCGTCTTGCCGCCGCTCTCGCCCACCGCTTCGCCCTCCGCTCCCCCGGCGTGGCCCCTGCCCTCGCCCCCGCCGGTCGGACCGCGGCCCTTGCGGGTACGGCGGGAGAGCACGGCGTCGGGCCAGAAGCCGAGCAGGGCCGGTACGGCGGTCAGCGCGATCAGTACGCCGACGAAGACCGTGCCGGCGGAGCCCAGGCCCATCTTGGTGAGCATCGGCACCCCGATGACCGAGAGGCCGAGCAGGGCGATGACGACGGTGAGTCCGGCGAACACGACGGCGCTTCCCGCCGTGCCCACGGCCAGGGCGGCGGCCTCGTGCGCAGGGTGGCCCTTGGCCCGCTCCTCACGGTAGCGGCAGACCACGAACAGGGAGTAGTCGATACCGACGGCGAGACCGAGCATCATGGCCAGTTCGCCGACGGTGGAGGAGAACCCGAAGGCGCTGCTCAGGGCGGTGATGGTGGCCAGACTGACGGTGACGCCCAGGACGGCGGTGATCAGCGGCAGTCCCGCGGTGGCCAGCGACCCGAAGGTGATCACCAGGACCACGGCGGCGACGAAGACGCCGAGTACCTCGCCCAGGCCCTCCGCCGCCTCCGTCTCCAGCGCGGAACCGCCGACCTCCACGGTCAGGCCGGCGTCCCGCGCCTTCTCGATGGCTTTCGTCAGTGCCGCCTTGCCGGCGTCCTCGAGGTCATCGGACGCGACCTTGAAGGTGACGGTGGCGTACGCCGTGGAGCCGTCCTCGCTCACGGCGTCGCTCTCGAAGGGGCTGGTCGCCTCTGCTACTTGGGGCCCCTTGGCCGCCGTGGTGACGAGTTCGTCGATGGCCGCGCGGTTGGGAGCGGCGGTGACCTGCTGCCCGCTCTGGGCGACGAACACGATGCGGGCCTCCGCACCGTCCGCCTCGGCGCCCGGGAACCGCTCGTTGAGCAGGTCGAACGCTTCCTGGGACTCGATGCCGGGCAGGGAGGACGATTCGTCCGGCGCTTCGGGTGCGTTGGCAGCGGCGAGGAAGACAGCGGCCAGTACCGCTACCCACACCAGGAGGACGGTGCGACGCCTCCGGAAGGCCCAACGGCCCACCCGGTGCAAGAAAGTCGCCATGAAAAGACATCTCCGTATCTGGGAATCGGGAACGCTCCTCACCCTCGCGGGCCGGCCGGGGCCGTGTCGTCGGCCCTGGTGAGACTCCCGTGTACTGAAAAGCAAGTAGAGACGGTGCGGCGTCTCATCCCCGGCGCGTAGCCCGGCCGCGGCGCGGGGCAGGGTGCCTCGGCCCACGGCGGTGCGGTCGGAGCACGGCGCGCGGGCCTGTTCAGTCGTTGTGTGCGTCGGTGTGCCGTGGGAGCAGGATGCGGAAGGTGGCGCCCTGCCCGGGGGCGGTGTGGAGTTCCACCCGGCCGTGGTGGGCGGTGACCAGGGAGTGGACGATGGACAGGCCGAGGCCGGCGCCGCCGGTCTGGGTCCGGCCGCGGGCGGTGTCGGCGCGGTAGAAGCGGTCGAAGGCGCGGGCGGCCTGTTCGGCTGTCATCCCAGGGCCCTGGTCGCTCAGTTCGAGGATCGCCTGCCCGTCGTGTGTGCCGACGCCGATCCGTACCGGGCCGGCCGGCGGGGTGTGGGCGATGGCGTTGCCGACCAGGTTCGACATGACCTGGCGCAGCCTCGCCTCGTCCCCCAGGACGGGTGCGCCGCCCGGTGGACCGCCGCCGGGGCCGGTCAGGGTGACGGCCCGCTCGGGATCGAGGGCCTTGAGGTCGTGCAGCGCGTCGGCGGCCAGGGTGCGCAGGTCCATGGGGGTCACACGCAACGGCAGCCGGGCCCGCGCGGTGGGTTCCTCGTCCAGGCGGGCGAGCAGCAGCAGATCCTCGACGATGCGCACCAGGCGGGCTGCTTCGCGCTCGATGCGGTTCATCGCGGTGTCGACATCCGTACGCTCGGGCATGCCGCCCATGCCGTACAGCTCCGTGAAGCCCTTGATCCCGAACAAGGGTGTGCGCAGTTCGTGGCTGGCGTCCGCGATGAAGGCGCGCATACGGTCATGGGTGGCAGCCCGCGCCGCGTCACCGGCTTCGATCCGGTCCAGCATGCCGTTGAGGGCGGTGGCCAGGCGTCCCAGTTCGGTACGGGTGGAGGCCGACTCGGGAACCCGGCTGGACAGGTCGCCGCCGGCGATGGCGGCAGCGGTCGTCTCGATACGG
Source organism: Streptomyces sp. NPDC004838 (assembly GCF_053600955.1). Taxonomy (NCBI): domain Bacteria; kingdom Bacillati; phylum Actinomycetota; class Actinomycetes; order Kitasatosporales; family Streptomycetaceae; genus Streptomyces; species Streptomyces sp. NPDC004838. The sequence goes on from NZ_JBSGAW010000003.1 coordinate 60,842, forward strand.
CGCAGCGGACGCAGACCGGCACGCACGGCGAACCAGCCCATACCTCCCAGCAGGACGAGGACCAAGGAGTCGATCACCAGCATCCGCAGCCCCAGATGCCGGATCGTGGTGTTGACGGATTCCAGCGAACCGGCCACGACGACGCTTTCCGAGGAACCCGGGGAAGAGAAGGACGTGTCCGTCTCCTGCCGCGGGGAGGGCTCCACCGGCACGGCGATCACCCGCCACTCGCTGCCGCCGCCTTGGGCCGGGGCCTGGAAGGGGCCGGTGCCGCGGGCCTCGACGGCCGCTGTGTCCAAGGACGGGAGGTGAGGTGCACGGCCCACGGCCGGGCGCAGGGTCTGCCGCAGTCGGCCGTCGGCGCCGAATCGGGCCACGTAGACGTCCCCGGTCAGCTCACGCTCCACCGCATCGCGTACGTGGGGCGCGCTCGCGTCGGATTCCTCGGTGAGGTCGGGCAGCCGCGCCGCCGCTGCCGCGGCGGTGCGCAGCCGCTCGTCCAGCTGGTCCACCAACTGCCGTTGCAGGAGGGCGACCAGCAGGGCGTTGCCGACGAGCAGGGCGGCCACGACCAGCAGCAGGCAGATGGCCACCAGACGTCCGCGCAGCGACAGTCGTGCGGCCGTGCTACGCAGGGACCAGATGCTCACGTCGGGGGCCTGCGCAGGACGTAACCGGTGCCGCGCACGGTGTGGATCAGCTTGGCCTGTCCGGTGTCGATCTTTCGGCGGAGGTAGCTGATGTAGGAGGCCACGATGGAGTCGTCGCCTCCGAAATCGTAATGCCAGACCTGCTCCAGCAGCTGTTCTCTGGACAGGACCTGTCCGGCGTTCTCCATCAGCACGCGCAACAGATTGAACTCCGTCGGGGACAGGGGCACCGGAACTCCGCCTCGGGTGGCCTGGTGGCCGGCGACGTTCAGCTCCAGGTCGCCCACTGTGAGGCGGTCGTCGGGCTGACGGCCGTTGGTGCGGCGCAGCACCGCCTGGATCCGGAGGATCAGCTCCTCCAGGTTGAACGGTTTGGTGACGTAGTCGTCGCCGCCCATCCGCAGCCCGCTGATCCGGTCCTCAGCCGCATCCCGTGCGGTGAGAAAGAGGATCGGCGGATGCCCGTCGCCCGCGCTCGGCTGCTCGCGCAGGCGGCGGGCGACCTCGAAGCCGTCGGTGTCGGGCAGCATCACGTCCAGCACGATCAGGTCCGGGTGCTCGTCGCGTACCGCGTCCAGCGCCTGGGCGCCGGTCTCGGCCAACACCACGTGGAAGCCGGCCAGCCGCAGGCTCGCTGACAGCAGCTCGCGCAACGTCGGCTCATCCTCCACGAGGAGCAGGCGTTGTTTCGTCGTCATGGCATCTGCCCCCCGACCGGTGATCGTCCGCATGTCCAGTGTCCCTGTCGTGTCAGGCATCGCGCTTGCGGAACACGACGAACGCCGCCACCGGCAGCGCGGCCACACACCCGGCCATGACGCCGAGCCCGGCCCAGGGGCCGAGCAGCTCCGGATCACGGACGGCAGTGCTGTTCCGCCCGCCGGCGATGGGCGGCCAGAACTTCGACACCCGGTCGCCGAACCCTCCGGGCAGCGCCGGCGCGAACGCCTGGACCCCGCCGTAGCGCTTGGTCAGTCCACGTACTTCGATCATCGAGTCTCCACAGCCGATGGGAGGCAGCAGTGCCCGGGATGGCCAAGGGCACCGCTCCACTGTCGTATGCGAACGTGGGAACAGATGGGTGGACATGAGCGCCGCATGGGAGAGTCAGGCGTGCAACCTGCACCGATCAGGTAGGTAGCGGCCTTTGAGGCGGGAACTCACAGGAAACTCACACATAGGCCCGCTACGGCGGGACGTGTGAGACTGGAGCAGCCCGTGAGGCGCCTCGAAGATCCCGGACAGGCCCCATAGGCGTACGCCGGCCGTCACCGCCTTGACAGCGGAGTCAAGGGCGGACCTCCAGCCGTCGTGTGGCCCTGGCCATCGGCGCGGCCTTGCTTACCCCTGCTTCGCCCCGCCCGGCCTCCGGCTCCCGGCTGGAGGTGCCCCGACGGGTTTTCGATCCGCCACCGCCTCGCACTATGAGTGTCCGCACAGGCATACAGACATTCCCTTCGCGGACCACCTCGAACAGCACGGCGGCACCACCCGCCGGCACCCGTGCCCGCCAGCCTCGTTCCGGGACTCGGCCGGTGCCTGGAAGCAAGATCCTCCGCGACTGCCGCCAGCGCGGCAACGGCCTCCACCACACCGTCCAAGCCGTCGCCCACGCACATCACCCGGGCTCGGGGCTGCGGGCGGGCGTGGCCCGGCACAACTCCATACCGGACCGGGAGCGGGGGCTCGGGCCGGGAACTCTGCGCTGCGTGGACCGCCTCCCCGGCCGGCCCGTGTTTCCTTTGCTTCCCACTCCCGTGTGATCTTGCCTGCCGGTTCCCCGCGCCGTGCCCGAGGTGACTTGACGGGGATCCGGCCCCGGGCGTTCCATGTGACCACGGTGTGTCACACCGTGCCCCGCCTCCTCGTCTTCCCGCATCGGCCGCTCCTCCCGCGGCCCCGATCCCTCTTCAGCGGCTCCACGCCGTGCAGCCGGCGGCAAGAGCCCCGTTCCTCTTCTCCGGCCCGGCTTCCGGGCGCCGTTCGAGGTTCGACGGGACCCCGGACGGCCGTGCCGATGGAAACTCCCCCGCCCGTACGTCCGTTGTGCCTTCCGAGCTTCCGCCACCCCCCTTCCGGCTCCGCGGCTCACCCGCTCGTGGGGAACCCGCGTACCGTCCGCGCCACACCGGCAGATGCCGACCCCGGCTGCCGGCGGCCGGACACCCCTCGACGACGTCCACCTCCGTCGGCCCGCGTGCGACGAACTCACAGACGGGTCACGGCAATCCCGGTTCCCATGCCCCTCAGCAGCACACCCCACCGGACGGCAGCCCGTCCCCGACCATGTGGAGTCGGCCATGTACCAGCCCAACGAGCCGCTGCTGGGCCAGCGCGCGGCGATCATCCTGCTCCTCGGCGTGCTGGCCGCGCTCGGCGCGGCCGTCCTGACCATCGCCGCCGACGGCGCTCCCGCCGGCGCGGCCCTGGCCGCGGGCACGGCCTTCGCCGGCGCGGTGCTCTTCTTCAACACGATCATCGGCTGACCCGGCGGCCCGACGCCCCGCCTCCCGGGGCAGTCGGGCCCGCTCCCCGGCCCGGCCGGCCCCACCTATCCCAGCACCCGCCCGAGGAAGCCCCGCAGGTATCCCGCGACGACGTCCAGGTGGCTCTCCAGCAGGAAGTGACCGCCGTTGACCAGGTGCACCTCCGCGTCCTTGGCGTCGCGGGCGAAGGCCCGCGCCCCTGCAGGGCCGAAGATCTCGTCGTTGCGGCCCCACACAGCGAGCACCGGGACCTCGCTCGTACGAAGGAACTCGTGCAGCAGCGGGTAGAGCGGGCGGTTGTTCTGGTAGTCGCGGAACAGCGCCAGCTGGACCTCGTCGTTGCCCTCGCGGGAGACGAGGGCGAAGTCGTGCTCCCAGGTGTCCGGGCTGACCAGGCTGGGGTCGGGCACGCCGTGCACGTACTGCCAGCGGATGGCGTCGACGCTCAGCGCGGCGCGGACGGCGGGTTCGGTGTCGGGGCCGGGGTTCGCCCCGTAGGCCCAGAGGTCGGTCCAGAACGACTCGACGAATCCGTCCTCGTAGCCGTTGCCGTTCTGGGTGACGAGGGCGGAGATCCGTTCGGGGTGCTTGAGCGCGAGGCGCCATCCGATGGGGGCGCCGTAGTCCTGGACGTAGAGGGCGTAGCGGTCCAGGCCCAGTTGGTCGAGGAGCCCGGAGGTGAGTTCGGCGAGGGCGTCGAAGGTGTAGGCGAACTCCCCTGCGAGGGGGGCGTCGGAGTGGCCGAAGCCGAGGTGGTCCGGCGCGATGACGTGGTAGTCGTCGGCCAGCAGCGGGATGAGTTCGCGGAACATGAACGAGCTGGTTGGGTAGCCGTGCAGCAGGACGATCGCGGGGGCGTCGGCGGGGCCGGCCTCGCGGAAGAAGATCTCATGACCGTCGACAGTGGCGGTCCGGTGGTGCACCGAGCCCATATCTAACCTCTTCAGGTAGTCAATGCGGTTAGCTCTTCATCAGGCAAGCACGAGTGAGCTAACCTGTCAAGCAGCTTGATCTAGTTAGAGGGGGAGGAGTGACCGATGGACACGCTGCTGGACCTGCTCAACAGCAGGCCACTGGTCAACGGCGAGGAACAGGACGCGCTCGGCGACCCGGCCGGAGGCAGACGCTGGGCGCGGGAGCACGGCGGCGAAGGCAGCCTCGCGGAACTGGCACTCCTGCGCGAGACGCGGGACATCCTGCGGGACATAGTGCGCGGAGAAAGGTCGCCCGCCGCGTTGAGCCCGCTGCTCGAAGGGGTCCACCAGATCCCGGAGATCACTTCGGACGGTCTTCAGTGGACGGTCAAGACTCCCCCGCACGCCCGGCTGGCCGTCGAAGTGGTTCTCGCCTGGGCCGCCACCGAGAAGCGGCTGCCCGGTCGGCTACGCCCCTGCGCCAACGACAAGTGCCAGCTGTTCCTGCTCGACCGCAGCCGCGCCAACCGTGCCCGCTGGTGCTCGATGGCCGTCTGCGGCAACCGCGAAAAAGCTCGTCGCCACTACGAACGCACCCACTGACCCGTCCCCCACGCCCCGCACGCGGCCTATCGCTATCGCAGACGACCCCCTGTCTTCGACCTGGCGGCGTGACACCTGCGAGGCCGGATCAGCACGGGCCGAGCTTCGGGCGGGTTCGCGTCGACGACGGTGCCCGTCACCGCCCGTGTCTCACGTGCTGGTCAGCTTTTCTTGGTCAGCCACTCGGCGAGAACAGCGGCCTGGCTGTGGTCCACGTCCTTGGTGGCGGTCAGCAGAATGAGCCTGTCGTGCGCCGCAAGGTCACGCAGATGTTCGGCCGCCTCGCGGTGCCCGGCGTCGCGCAGCTCTGCCAGGTACCGGCGGCGGAATTCGGTGAAGCGGCCGGGCTCGTGGCCGTACCACTTGCGCAGTTCGCCGGAGGGTGCGACGTCCCGCAGCCACTCGTCCAGATGCGCGTCCTCTTTGTGCATGCCCCGGGGCCAGACCCGGTCGACCAGCACGCGCTTGCCGTCCTTCGGACCAGTCTCCTCGTAGACTCTGCGACAGGTGATCTGTCTGGCCATGACGGTGCCCTTCCAGATCGGTCGGCCGCCCCGGCCTTGAGCGGGTGAACAACGTGCCCTGCCGCGAAGCGGATGGTCCCGAATCGCCCATTTTATCGGAGGCAGCTCATGCGGACCCGTCGAGATCCCGCCGAGCCAGTCACCACCGGCGGTTCGGCGCGGGGCGACGGCGTCCCGTACGGCGAATCGACGAGGGGCACGAGGTGACCGGCAGACATCCGCCGCCCGAGTCACCGGATTTCCCCGCACGGACGGCTCCCCGGGTGAACTCTGCGAGCGAACTCGACGCGGTGGTGGCCACCTGCCGGGCGTGCCCGCGCTTGGTGGCCTGGCGGGAAGAGGCCGCCAGGGTCAAACGCAGGGCATTTCGGGACTGGGAGTACTGGGCGCGTCCCGTACCCGGTTTCGGCCCGCCGGACGCGGCGCTGGCCATCGTCGGTCTGGCCCCGGCCGCGCACGGCGGCAACCGCACCGGGCGGATCTTCACCGGTGACCCGTCCGGCGACGCGCTGTACGCCGCGCTGTACGACATCGGGCTGGCGTCGCAGCCCATCGCCACCCATCGGGGCGACGGGCTGGAGCTGTACGGGGTGCGGATCACGGTACCCGTGCACTGCGCACCACCCGACAACCGGCCCACCACCGGTGAGCGCGACACCTGCCGCTCGTGGCTCGCCCGCGAACTGGACCTTCTGCGCCCGACCCTGCGAGCCGTCGTGGTGCTCGGCGGCTTCGCCTGGCAGGCGCTGCTGCCCGTGCTGACGGCCGCGGGCTGGCAGATGCCCCGCCCCCGCCCGACCTTCGAGCACGGCGCCGAAGCCCTCCTTACCGACGCAAGCAGCGAACGGCAGGTGTGCCTCGTTGGCGGGTACCACCCCAGCCAGCGCAACATGTCCACCCGGACCCTGACCCCCACCATGCTCCGCGACGTGCTGCACCGGGGTGCCGTTGTCGCCGGGCTCCCACGGAAACGGCAGGACCCGTAGGCCCCCGCGCCATGCTGGTTGCCGAGAGGCGTGCGGTTCGGGAGATGGTCAGACTCGTTCGAAGACCCAGTTGCGGTCCGTTGCCGCAGGGTTGCACTCGTACTGCACGACGGGGGCACCGTCCTGCTGACTGGCGCCCTTGACGTCCAGGCACTTGTTGCTGTGGACGGCCTGGATCTGGAAGACCTGGTCGAACATGCCGGGCTGGAGCCGGAAGGTACGGTTCGGGGCGCCCAGGCCGCACCGGTACTGCACTACGGCGGCGTAATCAGCCTTACTGGCGCCCTTGACGTCGACGCACTTGCCGCTGTTCAGGGCGCGAATCTCGAACCCGCCGGTGACCCCGTGCAGTACCCACGTCTGGGCTGCCGTGCCATTGCAGCGGTACTGCTGGATGATCGCGCCGTCGTTCTGGCTGCCGCCGCGTACGTCGAGACACTTGCCGGAGTGCAGCGCACGGATGTGGTACTGCACCCCTGGGATCGGCACTTCCTGCGTCGCCCTGGTCCCTGCGGTCGGCGTTGCCGTCGCCGGGGCGGCCAAGAGCGCACTCAGGCCCACCGCCGCCACCCCCGCAGAAATCACCGCATGTGTACGCATGGTCGTTTGACCCTTCTGTTGCCGGAGACTCCGGCACTCGCGCGGAGCCTGCGGCGATTATGCGATTTTGTCCCGGTTCTTTCTCTGAATGGGTTTCCCTGTCCCGGCACATCACTGAGATGGGCCACGAGGCAGTGCTGAACGGTCAGGGGCGGAGTGCGTGGTCGGCGGGAGACGATTCCAGGCGCCGAGCGGCAGGGACCAGACGAACCGTCACACCGCCTCCGCGTGGCGGTTGGTCTGGAGGGCTCGGGGTGGGGTGACGGGGAGCCAGTCGGGGCTGTTGGTGCCGAGGGTGATACGCGGGTCATGAGGGTGATGGCGTTCCAGGCGATCAGGGTCCAGTCGTCCAGGGGCGGGGGCCGGTGAGCCGTCCTTGGTACCTGACAAGGCTGACCCAGGACCCCCCGCCTGTACCATGCCGGCACATCCCGCCACGCCGATCCCGTCCTCGGCCTGGGCCCTGAGCCGGCCATTGGCTGCCCCTGGGGTCGCGCGCCTGTGGTTGTCCCTGTGCTCGGGCCTTCGCTTGCCGCCCGGTTCCCTCCCGCGTGGGTGCGGGAGGGAACCGGGCGGAGCGTGACCGTTCGGCGACCCGGGCTGTGCGATCCCGGCGCGGTGGTGGGGGCGCGGTAGCTGACATCAGAGCCGTTCGGGCCGGGCGCGACTGGTCGGTCAGGCCAGGAGCGCGGTGAACTCCCTCGGAGGTCGCCCGTGGGGAATCAGTGGCCGAAGAAGGGGCGGCGGGCCGGGGCGGAGTTCGGCGTGGTGGAGCGGGAGTCGGCGGCCGCGGGGCTCGGGTCGGCGGCGCAGGTGACGTCCCCGGCGGGAAGCCTTCCGGTGGTCAGATACTCCGTGGTGACATCGTCGGCGCAGGCGCTGATGCCGAGCGAGTAGACGCCGTGGCCCTGGCCCTCGTCCACGGTGACGAGCCGGGAGCCCTTCAGCGCGCGCCGCAGGCCGAGCGCCGTGGCCAGGGGCGTCTGCGGGTCCCATTCGTTCTGGACGATGAGCGCGGGGACCTTGTTGTCGACCTTGGTGGCCGCTTCGGCCGGCCGGCCCCAGAACGCGCACGGGAAGATGTTCGAGACGGAGTCCCCGTACAAGGGATAACGGATGCTGTCGCGCCGGGCATCGGCCTGGTAGACGGCCGGGTCGGTGGGCCAGCGAACGTCACCGCACATGATCGCCATGTAGCTCGCCAGCTCGTTGTCGGTCGGCACGAAGATCGGGAACGTCAGGACGGGCTTGCCCGCGGCGGCGTCCCTCAGCAGCCCCAGAGTCCCTGCCGCGAGCGACGGGTGGGAGATCTCCCAGCGTATGTACTCGCGCACATCGGCACCGTTGAAGATGGTCCCGCCCAGATCGAGCGGCTCCCGGTCGGCGCGCGCCACGATGTCCCAGAACAGCTTCTCGACCTCGGCGGGCGTGTCACCGAGTCCGTACTGCGCCGAATGGCGGGCGGTCCACTGCGTCCACCGGTCGAATGTGACCTCGGCCTGCACCGCCCACGACTGCGCCATGCTCCGCCAGACCCGCTTGGGGTCGACCGCGCTGTCCAGGACGAACCGGTCGGCCCGGTGCGGGAACAACTGGGTGTATACAGAACCGAGATAGGTCCCGTACGACAGCCCGAAGTACGAGATCTTCCGCTCCCCGAGGGCCTCACGGATGATGTCCATGTCGCGTGCCGTGTTGCGGGTGCTGATGTACGGGAGCGTTTCCCTGTTGAGGTTCCGGCACCGGTCCGCGATGTCGCGCGCCCAGGCGACGTCCTTGGCGAACGTCGCCTCCGCGTAGGGCCGGTACGTCTTCCGCTCGCCGGCGTTGACCGTCCCGCAGGCAAGAGGACTGCTCGCACCGACCCCGCGCGGATCAAAACCGATCAGGTCGTACCGGTCCTTCACGGACTGCGGCAGATAGCCGCTGAACGCCAGGGGGTAGAAGAGCCCGGAGCTGCTGGGGCCGCCCGGGTTGAACAAGAGGACACCGCGGCGCTTGGCGGGGTCGGCGGCCTTGATCCGCGACAGCGATACATCGATCTTCTTGCCGCCCGGCTTGCGGTGGTCGAGGGGAACCTTGAGGGTCGCGCACTCGACGGTCGCGGGGATGTCGCCGCCGCAACCCTGCCAGGCCAACGCGGACACGGTAGCCGGCGCGGCCGCCGACGAACCGGGCCCGGCCGTGGGTGCGGCCGCGGCCGTAGTGCCGAAGAGTGCGGCGGCGAGTACCGCGGCGACGCCCAAGGCGATCTTGGAGGTCGCTCGTCGTCTCAGGAGCAATGGAGTGCCTTCGTTCGCTGGGATGTTGAATGGCGCTCTTCAGTGGTCCGGAGGGACGGACCGCAGGATCGCCAGTCAGGGTAATAGGCTTACGGCGTACGTGAGTTCGACTATGCGCACGGGTGCCAGCGTGGACACGCGCTTCGCGCGGGAGATTGCCGGACTACGCCTGGCGGGTCGGGCCTCCGGGCCCGCCGTGGCGCCCACGGTGCTCGCCACGGACCCGTCCTCGCGGGTGCTGGTCCTCGAGTACCTGGACGACCTCGGCAAGGCGGACGACCGGATGCCGGGTACGCCGATTCACTCGCCCGGCTGCACGCCCTGACCGGGCCCGCCGACACGGGCGCGCTGCCGGTCCGGTCGGAGCACGCGGCCGCCGACGCGGAGTCCGTCCTCGCCCTGGCCGGAGCGCTCGACGTGCCCGTACCGTCCACGGTCCCAGTGAACTCGCCGGTCTCCTGGAACGGTTGGATCCCACCCCGTACCACGCGCTGCTGCACGGCGACCCCTGCCCCGGCAATGATCTGCGTACCGCCGACGGCGTCCGCTTCGTCGATTTCGAGCGGGCCTCGCTCGGCAACGGCCTGGCCGAACCCGCCTACTCCCGCATCGGCTTCCCCACCTGTTGGCCCCTCCCCTCACGGAGGACGAGGACATCTACCGCGCCACCTGGCGCGGCCTCACCGGGAAGGACTTGCCGGGTGACCTCGCGGATGCGTGCGCAGGCTGGCTGATCCAGGGCCCGTGCTCGTCGAGCGGGCCCAGCGCGGGACGGTCGACCAGTTCGCCCGGATGCCCGCCGAGGACTTCAAGTGGGGTTACGTCCCCGCCCGTGAGCGGCTCGTCCACCACTCAGGGGGAGGCCCCGGCGGACTCCGACGAGGCATCGACCGCAACCGTCACAGGGACGTCCGATCATGTTGCGAGCCACACCATGCATTCCGCAGCCTCCGCCGCATGCACTCAACCGCGGTACGTCTCCAGCAGCCGCAGCCACACCTCGCTGATCGTCGGATACGAGGGCACCGCGTGCCACAGCCGGTTGATCGGGACCTCGCCCGCGACCGCGATGGTCGCCGAGTGGAGGAGTTCGCCCACGCCGGGGCCGACGAAGGTGACGCCGAGGAGGATCTCCCGGTCCAGGTCGACGATCATCCGCGACCGGCCGCGGTATCCGTCGCCGTACAGGCCCGCGCCCGCGACGGAGGCGATGTCGTAGTCGACGGCGCGGACGCGGTGTCCGGCGGCCTCCGCCTCCGCGAGGGAGAGGCCGACGGCCGCCGCCTCCGGGTCGGTGAAGACGACCTGGGGAACCGCCGCGTGGTCGGCGGTCGCCGCGTGGGCGCCCCAGCGGTCGGTCTCCAGCAGCGGTACGCCGTGGGCCCTGGCGACGATGGCCGCTCCCGCGATGCGGGCCTGGTACTTGCCCTGATGGGTCAGGAGAGCGCGGCGGTTGACGTCTCCGACGCCGTACAGCCAGTCACTGCCCTCGACGCGGCAGCTGTCGTCGACCGGGAGCCAGGAGCCGGGTTCCAGGCCGATCGTCTCCAGGCCGAGGCCGTCGGTGCGCGGTGCGCGGCCGGTGGCGAAGAGGACCTCGTCGGCCTCGATCCGCTCACCGTCGTCGAGGTCGAGGGTGACGGGGCCGGTTTCGCCGTCACGCCGCACGGAGGTCACGGAGGTGTTCCAGCGGATCGTGGCCCCCGCTTCGGTCAGCGCGTCCGCGACATGCTCGCCGACGAAGGGCTCCATCCGCGGCAGCAGCCCCCCGCTCCGTACGAGAAGGGTGACCTTCGACCCGAGCGCCTGCCAGGCGGTGGCCATCTCGACGCCGACCACTCCCCCGCCGACGACCGCGAGCCGTCCGGGTACCGCCTGGGCGCTGGTGGCCTCGCGGCTGGTCCAGGCTCCGGCTCCGGCCAGTCCGGGAAGGTCGGGCAGCAGCGCGCGGCTGCCGGTGCACACGGCCACCGCGTGGCGGGCGGTCAGGACATGGCGCTCGCCCCCGGGGCCGTCCACGGCGACCTGCTTGGGGCCGGTCAGTCTCCCGACGCCCCGGTAGAACCGGGCGCCCGTGGATTCCAGCCAGGCGACCTGGCCGTCGTCCTTCCAGTGAGCCGCGGACTCGTCCCGGTGCGCCAGCACGGCCGGGGCGTCGAGCGGCCCCTGCACCGAGTGGCGCAGGCCGGGCACACGGCGGGCGTCCGCGCGGGTGATGGCCGGGCGGAGGAGCGCCTTGCTGGGCATGCAGGCCCAGTACGAGCACTCGCCGCCGACCAGTTCGCTCTCCACCACCGCGGCGCTCAGGCCGCCCGCCCTCACCCGGTCCGCCACGTTCTCCCCGGTGGGGCCTGCGCCCAGCACCACGACGTCGTACTCAACGGCTTCCGGCCTCGCACCGTCCATGGGGTCCCCTCAGATTCCAGCGGTTTGGAAGCATCCTGGCAGAACGCCCGTCGTCATCCTGGGAGATCCACGCGCTACGCGAAAGCCCTCGGGGGGTGGCGGCGTCGGTTCACGGGCCGGCGAGGGACGGGGCCTGCGCACGCCGGGCGGCGAGGGCCGGGGGCTGGGGGCGAACGTGTACGAGGAGCGTCACGGGGCAGGGGGCAGGAATAGCCCGGTCCCCGCGGCCGTTGTCGGGGGCGAGGCAACCGGACGCCCTGAGACAACCGGACGCAACGGAGAGGTAACACGTCATGAGCACTGTCGAGCTGACCAAGGAGAACTTCGATCAGGTCGTTTCCGACAACGACTTCGTACTGATCGACTTCTGGGCTTCTTGGTGCGGCCCTTGCCGGCAGTTCGCCCCGGTCTACGAGGGTGCGTCCGAGCGCCACCCGGACCTGGTCTTCGCGAAGGTCGACACGGAGGCCCAGCAGGAGCTGGCCGCGGCCTTCGAGATCCGGTCCATCCCGACCCTGATGATCGTCCGCGACAACATCGCGGTCTTCGCACAGCCCGGCGCCCTGCCCGAGGCCGCGCTGGAGGACGTCATCGGCCAGGCGCGCGCGCTGGACATGGAGCAGGTACGCCAGTCGATCAAGGAAGCCGAGGCGACGACGAGCGACGCGGGGCGCACCCCGAAGGGCTGACGCTCCTCCCCCGGTCCGCCGGGCGGCCCGCTCTCTCCGGGCCGCCCCGGGCGGTTTCGGGCTCCTGGACCGCCTTCCGCGCGTCCGGGGTAGGGCCGTCGGAGCGGGTCGGCTTCTGACGGTCCGCGACCCCGGGATCCACCGCTCGTGGATCCGCCGCCGTATCGGTGAGTGGCTTCACCGCGCGGCCTTCACCACCCTCGCCGAGAGCCCGTAGTCCAGCTCGAACCCGTCGACCAGCAGCGCCTCCACCGTACGGGTCACGGGATCGATGTCCGCCACCATCCCCTGGCCCGCGTACCGCGGATATCCGGACGCCCCCTGCTCGCCGGTCGCCTCCACGACGGCCGAGCGGATGGCCGACTCGGCCAGGGACAGGGGGTCGTCGCCCGTGATGTGCTCGGGCACGAGCAGGATCTCGAAGCGCCTCGGGTCTGTGCTCATACGGTGACGCTAGACAGGGAGCGGCCGTACCGCACTTGGACGGCGGGCTCACGCACATGGCCGACGGGGGCTCAGCTGGACTCCCGGTGCACCGCCCTCGCCCCCATCAGATCGTGTGTCTCCGGCTCGTCGTCCGGATCACGCACCACTCGGTCGACGAGTTCGGCGAGCCGCCTGCCGGTCACCAGGTCGATGTGGACCGTGCTCAGCCGGGGCCGGAGCAGTCTGCCCAGCAGCAGATCGTCGGCGCCGATCAACGCGGTCTCGGCCGGTATGCCGACGCCCTCGTCCTGGAGGGCGCGCATCAGCAGCATGGCGTAGTCGTCGTTGTACGCGTAGACGGCGTCGAGCCCGAGCCGCCGCCAGCGCGCGGCGAGCGCGGCGGCGGATTCCTCGGCGTAGGCCAGGGGCAGGGGTTCGATCCGGGCGCCCGCCGTGGCGGCGGCCCGTCGAGCGCCCTCCATCCGGGGCTCGGAGAACAGTTCGAGACCGGGTTCCTGGGGCATGACGACCCCGATCGCCCGGCGGCCGCGCTCCACCAGGTGGGTCACGGCACGGCCGCCGACCTCGCTCTGGTCCATCACGAGGGAGTGCGCGCCCTCCACCCGGCGCGGCCCCAGGGTGATGACGGCTCTGGCGCCCGAACGCTTCAGGACGTCGACCCCGTGCGGAGTGAGCCCGACCTCCCCGAGGGAGACGACGGCGACGGGCCGCAATTCGGCCCAGGCGCGCGCGGCCTCGTCTCCGCCCAGCCCGAGGCTGCCGTACTGGACGACGGTGTAGTCGAGCCGGCGCAGCGCCCACTGGAGTTCGCCGAAGAACTGGCGGTAGAGCGGCCCCACCGGGAAGTTCGCCGTGGGCAGGAGGACCATCCGGGTGTGGCCGGCCCGCAGGCTGCGGGCCGCGGCGTGGGGCACGTACCCGAGTTCCTCGGCGGCTTCCCGGACGCGGCGGCGGGTGGGCTCGCTGATGCGGACGGAGGAGGTGTTGTTGAGTACGTACGAGACTGTGGCACGGGAGACCCCGGCTAACCGGGCGACGTCCGCGCTGGTGGGAACGGATCGCTCAACGGGCTGTTTGGGTGTCTGGCTCATCGCCCTCGGCATTTTTCCAGAACGACCCTGCACATCGTCCGCCGGATGGCCGGATTCTGCACTCATCCGGCCCGCGCACGGGCGACGGCCCGAGCGGCGGGCCGTGCCGCCCCGAAGCGGTGCCCGGCCACCTGCCCGCATGCACGGGGGAACACACCTCGGAGACTCTTCTGGATATACGTCCGATTTCCGCTTCCGGCGGGTGTCCCCGCCGGGCCCTCAACCGGCTCCGGCCCGGTCCGGGCTCCTCCTGGCTCGGTTCGGGCTCACTCCGGGGCTCGGTCCGGGCTCGGTCCTGCCTATGCCCCGGTCCGGTCGGCGAAGGCACGGCGGAACGCCCCGAGGGTGCTCCCCGTCCTCGTCCGGTCCAGTACCGCGAAGACCACCTGTCCGAAGTGGCCCGCGAACCGGCCGTCTGCGGTGAGCAGGGCGCGGAAGACGCCCGCGACGGTCGCCGGGTCGTTGCGGAAGACTCCGCAGCCCCAGGCCCCGAGAACCAGTCGGCGGTATCCGTTGGCGGCGGCCGTCTCCAGGACCCGCTCGGCGCGGCTCGCGAGGGCCGCCGGTACGCGGTGGGCCTCGTCGGGGGCGCGCCGGGCGATCACTCCGGCGTTCGGAGCCGGCGAGGTGAGGAAGCCGACGGTGTACGGGGTGTCGAGGAGGCCGCCCCTGTCGTCGCGGAAGACGGGGACGCCGGGCGAGTGGATGACCCGGTCCGAGTAGAAGGGGTCCCGGTTCTCGCGGTGGTACCGGTAGTACTCGGGGGCCCGCAGCAGTGTCCGGTACAGCGCGGACACGCGGCACAGCGCCTCCTCCTGTGCCTGCGCCCCGTTGAGATAGCCCCCGCCGGGGTTCCGCGCGGAGGCGAAGTTCAGGACGGCGACCGGCTCCGGATCGCCCGCCAGGAGGCGGACGGCCGCCGCGGTGCTGCTCTCATCGGCGACCTCGAAGGAGGTCGTACGGTCCGTGCCGACCGTCGCGGGCACGGACTCGGGTCCGTACAGGCGGGTCCGTTCGAGCGCGGCGGACACATCAGGAGCAATGATGACTTTGCGCCCGTTCAGGGTCGAATAGTGACCCTTTTCAACGATTTCCTCGGTCTGCCGCGCCATCGCCCGCAATCGTGCGCTCATGCCGTTCATCCTCCGTGACCTGCGGCGCAGAGGGCAAAGCCTTTTCCGGGCCGGTGAACGGGCATCCGCGCCGATCGCGCAACCGCGCTGCCCTGCCCCTCCGGTGCACTCTTGTGCGAAGCCGTGAGCGTGGCTTTAGGTTGGCAGGGTGCCTTCGAAAGAGGAGCCGCTCATGAGTCCAGACGACGCCGGCGACCACAGCCGGCCGATACAGGCAGAGGAAGCGGAGGATCTGCTCCGGTGTATCTGCTTCAAGACCGGCCCGCCCCGGACCGTGGGCGTGGAACTGGAATGGCTCGTCCATGAACAGCTCATACCCCGGCACCCCGTCCCGGCCGCCCGGCTCACGGCGGCCTACGACCGGGTGCGTTCCCTGCGACTGAACTCGGCTCTCACCTTCGAGCCCGGCGGCCAGCTGGAACTCAGCTCCGCTCCCGCATCCTCCCTGATGGAGTGCGTCGATTCCGTCGCCGCCGATCTGGACGCCGTGCGCACCACGCTCCGGAGGGACGGTCTCACTCTCGCCGGCATCGGCATCGACCCCTGGCAGCCGCCGCGCAGGCTGCTCCGGGAACCCCGGTATGACGCCATGGAGGCGTTCCTCGACCGTACGGGCCCCTGCGGACGCGTCATGATGTGCAGTTCGGCGTCGATCCAGGTGTGTCTGGACGCCGGGGAGGAGGAGCCGGGCCCGCTCGGTCACGGCAGACGCTGGCGGCTGGCGCATCTGCTGGGCGCGGTGCTGACCGCGGCCTTCGCCAATTCCCCCGTGATGAAGGGCCGCTACACGGGCTGGCGGTCCACCCGTCAGGCGATCTGGGCCGAGCTGGACCCGGTCCGGCCCCTCTCGCCGCCGCTGGACCGGGAGCCTCGCGGGGCCTGGACCGCCCATGTGCTCGACGCGCCCGTGATGTGCGTCCGGGCCGACGAGGGGCCGTGGGTGCGGCCGGACGGGCTCACCTTCCGGCAGTGGATGCGCTCCGGCGGTCCGGTCCGCCCGCCGACGCGGGCGGACCTCGACTACCACCTGTCGACGCTGTTCCCGCCCGTCCGGCCGCGCGGTCATCTCGAACTGCGGATGATCGACGCCCAGCCCGGCGAGGACGGCTGGGTGGTGCCGCTGGCGGTCACCACCGCCCTCTTCGACGATCCCGAGGCCGCCGAGACCGTCTACCGTGCCGTCAAACCGCTGGCGGAGCACGCGGGTTCACGGCCCGCGCCGCGCAATCCGCTCTGGCTCGACGCGGCACGGTACGGTCTCGCCGATCCCGAACTGCGCACGGCGGCCGTCACGGCCTTCGGTGTGGCGCTGGAGGCGCTGCCCCGGATCGGCGCGTCGGACGCGGTCCGCGACGCGGTCGCCGCCTACCACGAGGACTACGTGCTGCGGGGCCGGAGTCCCGCGGACGAACTGCGCGTCCCCGACCCTCAGATCTCCGGGCTGTACGGGGCGTCCATCCCATCGCACGGGAAGGAGCCGGAGGCATGACCGAAGACCGAGCCGGAAGCATGTCCGAAGACCTCAGACGGCGCGCGCTCGACGCGCTCACCACCGCCCGTGACCGCACCGCGGTCCTCACCGGCTGTATGGACGACCACGAGCTGACCGCCCAGCACTCCCCCCTGATGTCCCCACTGGTCTGGGACCTGGCGCACATCGGCAACCAGGAGGAGCAGTGGCTCCTGCGGACCGTCGGCGGCCGACAGGCCCTGCGGCCGGAGATCGACTCCGTCTACGACGCCTTCGAGCACCCGCGCGCCATCCGGCCGACCCTGCCGCTCCTGGCCCCCGCCGAGGCACGCGGCTACGCCTCCGACGTACGGGGGCGGGTCCTCGACATCCTCGACACCGCCCCGATGGAGGGCGGCGGGCCGCTGGTGGACTCCGCTTTCGCCTTCGGGATGATCGCCCAGCACGAACAGCAGCACGACGAGACGATGCTGATCACGCATCAGCTGCGGAAGGGGCCCGTCGCGCTGACCGCGCCCGAGCCGCCGGCGGGCTCCGCCGACGGGCTGCCTGCCGAAGTCCTGGTGCCCGGCGGCCCCTTCACGATGGGCACCTCGGCCGAGCCGTGGGCGCTGGACAACGAGCGGCCCGCGCACCGGCGCACGGTCCCGCCGTACTACCTGGACACGGTTCCGGTGACCTGCGGCGCGTATCTCGCGTTCATGGAGGACGGCGGCTACCGCGACCCCCGCTGGTGGGCGCCCGAGGGCTTCGAGCAGATCCGGCGGAACCACATCGCCGCGCCCCTGTTCTGGCGGCGTGAGGGCGGTCAGTGGCTGCGTCGGCGCTTCGGGGTCACCGAGCCGGTGCCGCCGGACGAGCCGGTGCTGCATGTGAGCTGGTACGAGGCCGACGCCTACGCCCGCTGGGCGGGGCGGCGGCTGCCGACGGAGGCCGAATGGGAGAAGGCCGCCCGGCACGACCCGGACACGGGCCGTTCACGCCGATTCCCCTGGGGCGACGCCGATCCGACGCCCGAGCACGCCAATCTGGGGCAGCGCCATCTGCGGCCCGCGCTCGCGGGCAGCTATCCGCGGGGCGGGTCCGCGCTCGGAATCCGGCAACTGATCGGGGACGTATGGGAGTGGACGTCGAGCGACTTCCTGCCGTACCCGGGCTTCGCCGCCTTCCCCTACCGGGAGTACTCCGAGGTGTTCTTCGGCAGCGCGCACAAGGTGCTGCGCGGAGGCTCCTTCGGGGTGGACCCGGTGGCCTGCCGAGGCACCTTCCGCAACTGGGACCTTCCGGTCCGGCGGCAGATCTTCGCCGGGTTCCGCACCGCGCGGGACGCCGACGACGGCATCACCGGCCACGAGGGCATCACCTCCACGGCGGTCGGCAAGACCGCGTCCGCGTACGGACGGCCACTCTGATGTGCCGCCATATCGCCTACCTGGGACCGCCGCTGGCCCTCGGTGAACTCCTCACCGAGCCGGAGCACGGCCTCCTGCGGCAGTCCTGGGCGCCGAGGCGGCAGCGCCACGGGACCGTGAACGCGGACGGTTTCGGCGTCGGCTGGTACGCCGACGGAGATCCGGTCCCCGCGCGCTACCGGCGTGCGGGGCCGATCTGGGCCGATCCTTCTTTCGCGGATCTCGCCCGTGTGGTCCGCGGCGGGGCGTTCCTCGCCGCCGTGCGCGACGCCACCGAGGCGAGTGCCGACGGCGAGGCCGCCGCCGCGCCCTTCGCCGGCGGACCCTGGCTGTTCAGCCACAACGGCGCGGCCTCCGGCTGGCCCGGTTCCCTGGCTCCGCTGGCGCTGTCCTTGCCGGCGGCCGAGCTGCTCGCGCTGGAGGCGCGCTGTGACGCCGCCCTGCTGTGGGCGCTGGCGCTGCGCCGGCTGCGCGACGGCGACGAGCCGGGGCAGGCGCTCGCGGACACGGTCCGCGAAGCGGCCGGGGCCGCACCCGGCTCCCGGCTCAACTTCCTCCTCACCGACGGCGAGACGATCGCGGCGACCGCCTGGGGCGACTCGCTGTGGTACCTCGCCGGCCCCGGCGACCGGACGGTCGTGGCCTCGGAGCCGTACGACGACGATCCGCGCTGGCGCGAGGCGCCCGACCGCACCCTGCTGGTCGCGACCCGCGCCCACATCCTCCTGACCCCCCTCAAGGAGCCCCCTACGTGAGCCCGTACCTGCTGACCCGCACCCTGCCCGAGGACGCCACCGGCGCCGCGCTGCGCGCCGATGTGCTCCATGGCCTGACCCGTACGCCCAAGTCGCTCCCGCCCAAGTGGTTCTACGACGCCCGCGGCAGCGAGCTGTTCGAGGAGATCACGCGGCTGCCGGAGTACTACCCGACACGCGCGGAGCGGGAGATCCTCATCGCCCGCGCCCCCGAGATCGCCGCCGCCACCGGGGCGCGCACGCTGGTGGAACTGGGCTCGGGATCGTCCGAGAAGACCCGGTATCTGCTGGACGCGATGGACGCGCTGACCCCGCTGCACGGCTATGTCCCGGTCGACGTGAGCGAGAGCGCGCTGACGGGGGCCGCGGGGTCGCTCCTCGCGGACCGCCCCGGCCTCCACGTCCACGCGCTGATCGCCGACTTCACCCGGGGGCTGGCGCTGCCCGGCACGCCCGGCCCGCGGCTGATCGCCTTTCTCGGCGGCACGATCGGGAATCTGCTGCCCGCCGAGCGCGCGGTGTTCCTGCGCTCCGTACGGTCCCTTCTGGAGCCCGGTGACGCGCTGCTGCTGGGGACGGATCTGGTGAAGGACGAGTCGGTGCTGGTGCGGGCGTACGACGACGCCGCGGGAGTGACGGCCGAGTTCAACAAGAACGTGCTGAGGGTGCTCGCCCGTGAGCTGGACGCCGATGCCGACCCCGCCGACTTCGATCATGTGGCGGTGTGGGACCGGGAACGGGAGTGGATCGAGATGCGGCTGCGGGCCCGGTCCGCGCTGATCCTGAAGGTCCCGGAGCTGGATCTGGTCGTGCCGTTCGAGAAGGGCGAGGAGCTGCGTACGGAGATCTCGGCGAAGTTCCGTCAGGAAGGCGTACGCCGCGAACTCGCCGACGCGGGGCTGAAGCTGGCGAACTGGTGGACGGACTCGAAGGGCAGGTTCGCGCTCTCCCTCTCGACGGCGGCGGCCTGAGCCACCCTCGGCATCGCGGCGGGCGGGTCCGGGTTCCCGGCGGTGACGGCCCGCCGGGCCGCGCGGGCCAGTGAGCGGCGGTCGGGGAACCTGCCGGCGGGGATGACGGGCAGCAGCCGTATCTCGGCGGTGAGTTCACCGACCGTCACGACCCGCCACAGGGAGGCGAGAAGGGTGTCGTCGCCGACGAAGGCCGCGGCGCCCGAGGGGTGATAGGTGATCCGCAGGGGCCGGACGTCCGTGCCCGCGTCCAGCGCGGCCTGGAAGACGGCATGGCGGAAGGGGCCCTGCTCCCGTCCGCACCAGGTGGAGCCTTCGGGGAAGGCGACGACCCGTGATCCGTCCATGAGCGCGGAAGCCATCTCGCGGACGGTGCCGGGGAGGGTACGGAGCCGGTCGCGCTCGACGAAGAGGGTGCCGCCCCTGGCCGCGAGCGGGCCCAGCAGCGGCCACCGCCCGATCTCCGACTTGGCGAGCATCCGGCCGGGCAGAACGGCGGCGATCAACGGGATGTCCAGCCAGGAGACGTGGTTGGCGACGACCAGGGCGGCTCCGTCGTAGGCACGCCCGGCTCCTTCGTAGACACGCCCGACGATCCGTACCCGGACCCCCAACGCGCGGAGGAGCGTTCGCGTCCAGCGACGGACGGCACGGTGCCGCAGCCGCCTCGCGCGCGCCCTTCCCAGCACCGGGGCGGACCAGGCGAAGAGGGGCGCGAGCAGCAGACCGGTGATCACCGTCGCGAGCCCCGCGAGCAGCCGGACGGCGGCGGTGCCGCGGCCCGCGGCCCGGCCGTGGTGCCGCGCGCAGCCGCCGGGTGTGCAGGGCGCTTCGGGCGGCCGTCCGACGGCGCTCGCCGGGGGTCGTGCGGAGGGGTGTACCGCGCCCGGCCGGATCACCGGGTGATGACTCATCGCACGGGGGCGAGGGAGAGGAAGTGCCGCAGATATCGCGGGTCGGTCCGGCGCAGGGACAGCAGTACGTACAGGTCCGCGACGCCGAACTCGGGGTCGTGGGCGGGCGCTCCGCACACCCATGCCCCGAGCCGGAGATAGCCGCGCAGGAGGGCGGGCTGTTCCACGCGCCCCTTTGGGGGCACGGGGGCGCCGGCGGGGTTCCAGAGCTTGTGCGGGGTGACCCAGTACTCCTCGGGGGCGAGGTTCCGGGCCTTCACGGTCCGCCAGGTGGCCGCCGCGAGGGCACCGCCGTCGGCGAGGGGGATCGAGCAGCAGCCGGCCAGCCAGTTGTGGCCGGTGCGGGTCATATAGCGGGCGAGCCCGGCCCAGATGAGCGCGATGACGGCGCCGTTGCGGTGTTGCGGGTGCACACAGGAGCGGCCGACCTCGACCAGATCGTCCCGGATGGGTGCGAGCCGGGTCAGGTCGAACTCGGTCTCGGAGTAGAGCCGACCGGCCACCCGTGCGCGGTCCGGCGGCAGCAGCCGGTAGGTGCCGACGACCTCGCCGGTGGCCGCCTCGCGTACCAGGAGGTGGTCGCAGTAGGCGTCGAAGGCGTCGGTGTCGAGGCCCGGCTCGGGGCCGTCGAGGCGCGCGCCCATCTCCCCGGCGAAGACGTGGTGGCGCAGCCGCTGCGCGGCCCGTACGTCGTCCTGGTCTCGGGCGAGGGAGACGACGTATCGGGGCGTCTCGGCGGCGGTCGTGGACAGGGGCGTCCCGGGCCCGGCCGGGGACACGGGCAGAAGGGTGGGACGGGCTTCGGGGACCCGCGGGGGAACCGCCGGGTGGAGCGGGTGGAGGTGGGCGGGTGCGACGGCATGCGATGCGGGCATGGCTGTCTCCTGTGCCGGACGGAAGGGGACGGACCGCGGGTGCGGCGGCCCGGCTCTCTACTTCTTCCTTGGTCGGCTGGATTCGAGGTGACAGCCCGGCGGAGCGTGGATGTGCGGCGGCCGAACGGCCGGGGCCCGGCTCCGCCCGAGGGAGCTTACGGTTCCGGTCCGGGCCGGTCCCGGCCCCGGGGCGGTGACCCGAGGCTCCCGGCGCTTCTCTTCGGGTCTTCGGGCCGATGCGGTTCAGCGGCGGGGCCGGTACCGCGCGGCGGGGGCCGTGCCCCGGCCTTCCGGCTCCGGGGGCGGGCCCCCTGGGCCGTGACGCCCCCGGACGGCCCTGTGGGGGCCTGCGACCGGTGTGAGGGCGCTCTCCGGGCTCCGTCAGGGCCGCGCGCCTCGGGCGGGGTCCTGGAGGAGTCCGGCCGCGCGCCGTGCCGGGCCCGGCACGGCGCGCGGCGTCCCGAGGTACTACTCAGCCCGGTGAGAGGATCGCGGTGATCCGCTCGGAGGCGGTCTTCGCGCCCCGCCGGATGTCGCCACCCTTGAGGACGAGCGTCATATAGCCCTTGATCGGGTTCTCGGCCTCGACATGGCCCCACTTCGGGGAGTTGGGGGTCGCCTGGCTGCCCTTGGCGGCGGCCCCCTGCGCCATGGCGGCCGTAATCCCCTGATTCTGGATGGACTCCGACTTGGCGAGGGTCTGTTTGTTGGGCACGTAGTTCATCGCCTTCGCGAGTTCCATCTGCCACTGCTCGCCGGCCAGCGCCTTGACGACCTCGATGGCGTTGCCTCGCTGGGGAGCCTTCTCCGGGATGATCAGGTCGGACCCTCCGGTGAGAACCGCGCCGGGCTTGTTCGCCGACTTGCCCGGAATGGGGAAGTAGCCGAGTTTGCCCTTCAGCGAGGGGTTGCTCTTCTCGATGGCGGTCGCTGTACCGGGAACGGCGATCGTCTGGGCGACATTGCCTTTGGCGAAGACTCCCGCCTGCGGCGGAGTCCGCTCGTCCGCGTCCTTGGGGCCGTCCCCGAGCGCCTGGAGTTTCTTGTAGAACTTCATGCCACGCTGGGCCGCCGGAGTGTCCAGCGTTCCCACCCAGTCGCCGTTGCGTTCGGCGGCGAGGTCGCCGCCTTCCTCCCAGATGAAGCCGGCCAGGGTGTACCAGTCCTGTCCGGGGAGGTAGATGCCCTGGTTCGCACCCTTGTCGAGTTCCTCGGTGATGTCCAGCCACTCGGAGTACGTCTTGGGCAGGGTGGTGATGCCGGCCTCGGCGAAGAGGTCCTTGTTGTAGATGACGACCCGGTTGGCCGCATACCAGGGGATGCCGTACTGGGAGCCGTTGATGTTGCCGGGTTCGGCGAGACCGGGCAGCCAGTCCTCGTTGCCGAGGTCGCGCACGGACTCGAGGGTGAGGTCGGTGAGGGCGTCGGTCTCGGCGTACTGGGCGACCTGGGTGTTGCCGACCTCGATGACGTCCGGGGTGTTCTCGCCCTCCAGGGCGGCGTTGACCTTCTTGCCGATCCCGGTCCAGTCCTGGAAGGTGACCTCCAGCTTCACCGACGGGTGGTCCTTCTCGAACTGCTTGGTGAAACGCTGGAGGAAGTCGTCGGAGACGCTCTCCTTCATCAGCCATATTCGAACCGTCCGCCTGTCCTCCCCGCTGCCTGGGAGGAGTCCGCAGCCGGTGAGCGCGAGTGCGCAGACGAGTGCGACGGACGTGGGGAGAGGACGGATTCTCACAGCGTTCACCTTAAGGACAATGAATATGTGAACCCGGAGGGAGGTGGCGGGCGTAAGGCTCGCCCGGGTGTGGCTGGATTTTGGTATGGACCAAAGTTGAGGGTCAAGCGTTTCGCCCCTATGAGACGCACATCTCGCGAGCCGCTCCGCGGTGCGGCACGGTGGAGACAGTACAGCGAGAGGAGTACGACCCCCATGTCGCATCACACCTACCGCGTCACCGAGATCGTGGGCACCTCCCACGAAGGCATCGACCAGGCCATTCGCAACGGCATCGGCCGGGCCGGCCAGACTCTGCGGGGGCTGGACTGGTTCGAGGTGACCCAGGTCCGCGGGCATCTCGTCGACGGGGAGATCGAGCACTACCAGGTGGGGTTGAAGGTCGGCTTCCGACTTGAGGACGGCGGGTGACGCGGTCCCGGTGAACCCGTACGGCCGTACGGGTGCGCCCGCCGAACGGGTGGACCCGTAGGGCGGTTCGGGCGCGGCCTGCCGGTCCCGTGGGTCCCCTCACGGCTTCTGCGTCGCGGACGGGGTCCAAGTGGCCCGTACGGCCCCGGAACCGGTGCGCACGGCTCGCCGCGCGCACCGGTTCATCGTCGTCCACCGGGCATCCGGATGTCCCGGTCCATGCCCGGTCGGCCGCCGCGGGACCGCCGTCTCGGAAGCCGGGGCACGGGATCGCCGGTTCACGGGCCGGGGCGGTCCCTCGGTCGTCGTCGTGGCGCGCGGGAAACCTTCCCTCAGGCAAACCGTGTTCCGTCGGTCATGCCCTGTTCCGTCGGTCATTCCCTGGTCGCCGCTACAGCCCGGTCGGAGACCGGCCCGGCCCGGTAAGCGCTACCGCTACCGCTTCGCCTTCCGGTTCGCCCGCAGCCACTCCCTGTTCATCGCGGTGATGGACGGGAGCGGAATGCCCTTGGGGCACGCGGTCGCGCACTCGCCGGTCAGGGTGCAGCCGCCGAAGCCCTCCTCGTCCATCGTCGCCACCATGTCGAGCACCCGGCTCTCCCGTTCGGGCGCTCCCTGCGGCAGCACGTTGAGGTGGTTGATCTTCGCCGACGTGAAGAGCATCGCCGAGCCGTTGGGACAGGCGGCGACGCAGGCTCCGCAGCCGATGCACTCGGCGTGCTCGAAGGCGTAGTCGGCGTCCGGCTTGGGGACCGGTGTCGCGTGGGCGTCCGGTGCCGCGCCCGTGGGTGCGGTGATGTAGCCGCCCGCCTGAATGATCCGGTCGAAGGCGGTCCGGTCGACCACCAGATCCTTGATGACCGGGAAGGCGGCGGCCCGCCACGGCTCGACGTCGATGGTGTCGCCGTCCTCGAAGGACCGCATATGCAGCTGGCAGGTGGTGGTGCGCTCGGGGCCGTGGGCGTCGCCGTTGATGACCAGACTGCACGCACCGCAGATGCCCTCGCGGCAGTCGTGGTCGAAGGCGACGGGGTCCTCGCCGCGGAGGGTGAGTTCCTCGTTGAGGGTGTCGAGCATCTCCAGGAACGACATGTCCGGGGAGATGCCGTCGACCTCGTAGGCGGCCATCGCGCCGGGGGCGTCGGCGCCGCTCTGGCGCCAGACGCGGAGGTTGAGCTTCATGCGTAGCTCCGCTGAGTGGGGTGGACGTACTCGAAGACGAGGGCTTCCTTGTGCAGGACGGGCGCACGCCGCTCCTCGGCGCCCTGTCCGCCCGAGGGCGGGCTCCAGGAACCCCCGAACTCCCAGACCGCGGCGTAGCCGAACTCGTCGTCCCTGCGGGCGGCTTCGCCGTCCGGGGTCTGGGACTCCTCCCGGAAGTGGCCGCCGCAGGACTCGGCGCGGTGGAGGGCGTCGAGGCACATCAGCTCGGCCAGCTCCAGATAGTCGATGATCCGGTTGGCCCTCTCCAGCGACTGGTTGAACTCCTCGCCGGTGCCGGGCACCTTAACGCGCCGCCAGAACTCCTCGCGGATCTCCGGGATGCGTGCGAGCGCCTTCCGCAGGCCCCCTTCCGTACGGGCCATCCCGCAGTACTCCCACATCAGTTCGCCGAGTTCGCGGTGGAAGGAGTCCGGGGTGCGGTCCCCGTCGACGGAGAGCAGCAGATTCAGCCGGTCCTGGGTCTCGGCGAGCGCTTCGGCGACGGCGGGGTGGGATTCGTCGGGCTTCTCCCCCAGCGGGGTGCGCGCGAGGTAGTCGCCGATGGTGGACGGGATGACGAAGTAGCCGTCGGCGAGTCCCTGCATCAGCGCGGAAGCGCCGAGCCGGTTCGCGCCGTGGTCGGAGAAGTTGGCCTCGCCGATGGCGAAGAGGCCGGGGATGGTGGTCTGGAGGTCGTAGTCGACCCAGAGTCCGCCCATCGTGTAGTGCACGGCGGGGTAGATCCGCATCGGGACCTCGTACGGGTTCTCCGCGGTGATGCGCTCGTACATGTCGAAGAGGTTGCCGTACTTCGCGGCGACCTCGTCACGGCCCATGCGCCGGATCGCGTCGGCGAAGTCGAGGTAGACGCCCTGTCCGCCGGGGCCGACCCCCCTGCCCTCGTCGCAGACGTTCTTCGCGGCGCGGGAGGCGATGTCCCGAGGGACGAGGTTGCCGAAGGAGGGGTAGATCCGTTCCAGATAGTAGTCGCGCTCCTCCTCGGGGATCTCGTTGGGCGGGCGGTCGTCGCCGTGCGCCTTGGGCACCCAGATCCGGCCGTCGTTGCGGAGCGACTCGCTCATGAGGGTGAGTTTGGACTGGTGGTCGCCGGTGCGCGGGATGCAGGTGGGGTGGATCTGGGTGAAGCAGGGGTTGGCGAAGTACGCGCCGCGGCGGTGGGCGCGCCAGATGGCGGTGGCGTTGGAGTTCATGGCGTTCGTCGAGAGGTAGAAGACGTTGCCGTAACCGCCGGTCGCCAGCACCACCGCGTCGGCGAAGTGGCTGGAGATCTCCCCGGTGACCAGATCGCGCGCCACGATCCCGCGCGCCCGCCCGTCGATCACGATCAGATCGAGCATCTCGGTGCGGGCGTGGATGTTGACGTTGCCCGCCGCGATCTGCCGGGAGAGCGCCTGGTAGGCCCCGAGCAGCAGTTGCTGTCCCGTCTGGCCGCGGGCGTAGAAGGTACGGGAGACCTGGACTCCGCCGAAGGAGCGGGTGTCGAGCAGCCCGCCGTACTCACGGGCGAAGGGGACGCCCTGCGCCACGCACTGGTCGATGATCTCGACGGAGATCTGGGCGAGGCGGTGAACGTTCGACTCGCGGGCCCGGAAGTCGCCGCCCTTGACGGTGTCGTAGAAGAGGCGGTGGATCGAGTCGCCGTCGTTGCGGTAGTTCTTGGCCGCGTTGATGCCGCCCTGGGCGGCGATGGAGTGGGCGCGGCGCGGTGAGTCCTGGTAACAGAACTGTTCGACGTGGTAGCCCTGTTCACCGAGGGTGGCGCCCGCCGCGCCGCCCGCGAGGCCGGTGCCGACGACGATGACGGTGTGTTTGCGGCGGTTGGCCGGGTTGACGAGCTTGGCCTCGAAGCGGCGGCGGTCCCATCGCTCGGCGATCGGGCCGTCCGGGGCCCTGGTGTCGGTGATCGGCGCGCCGACCTGGTACTCGGCGTAGTTCATTCAGCTCACCACTCCAAACATGACGGCGACGGGTACGGAGATGAAGCCCGCGGTCAGGACGAGAGCGAGGCCGTTGGCGATGACTTTGAGGGCCCGGTCGCGGGTGGCGCTGCCGACTCCGAGGGTCTGGGCGGCGCTCCAGAAGCCGTGGCGGACGTGCAGACCGACCGCGAGCATGGCGACGATGTAGATGACGTTGCCGTACCAGGTGGAGAAGGTGGCGACGACGTTCTCGTACGGACGGCCCGGCTGGGCGTTCTCGTTCACCGTCAGGGTGGTCAGATCGAGGATGTGCCACACGATGAAGAGGGCGACGATGATCCCGCCCCAGCGCATGGTGCGGGTCGCGTAGCCGGCGCGCCGGCGCCGGTGCACGTACTTGGCGGGGCGGGCCCTGATGTCCCGCCTGCTGAGCTGGTACGCGGAGACGGCGTGCGCCACGACGGCGGCGAGCAGCACGATCCGGACGAGCCAGAGCGCCCACTCCTGGTGGAGGACGGGCGCGCCCATGGTGCGGAGCCAGTGACCGTACGCGTTGAACTCGTCCGCGCCGAAGAACACCTTGAGGTTGCCCATCACATGGGCGACGAGATAGCCGAGCATGATCAGGCCGCTGACGGCCATGACGACCTTCTTGCCGACGGTCGATCCCCAGAAGGTGCGACTGGGTCGCTTGGCCGACGGTTTGTGGTCCGTCGGTCGCTGTTCCGTCCGCGTCCGCGTTTCCAGAGCCATGGGGGGAACGGTAGGACCGGAAGCGACCAGAGGTCCAAGACATGATCTGGCTGATCTCGATAGGCATGGCCTATGGTGCGAGCATGCAGCTCCAGCAGCTTCTCTACTTTGTGGCCGTGGCCGAGACCCGGCACTTCACGCATGCGGCCGAGCGGGTCCATGTCTCGCAGCCCTCGCTCTCCCAGCAGATCCGGGCGCTGGAGAGTGAGCTGGGGGCGGAGCTCTTCAGCCGGGCGCGGGGCAA
Organism: Streptomyces sp. NPDC004838; assembly: GCF_053600955.1. Taxonomy (NCBI): domain Bacteria; kingdom Bacillati; phylum Actinomycetota; class Actinomycetes; order Kitasatosporales; family Streptomycetaceae; genus Streptomyces; species Streptomyces sp. NPDC004838. The sequence goes on from NZ_JBSGAW010000003.1 coordinate 88,340, forward strand.
TATCGGGCTCACCGAGGCGGGTGAGGCGCTGCTGCCGCTGGCCCGCCGTATCCTCGCGGACGCGGATACGGCACGGCACGAGGTGCAGGAGCTGGCCCAGCTCCGCCGGGGCCGGGTGCGTCTCGGGGCGACGCCGAGCCTCTGCACCGGACTCCTGCCCGGTGTGCTGCGCGCCTTCCACGACCGCCATCCGGGCATCCGCCTCCTGATCGAGGAGGGCGGCTCGCACGATCTCGTACGGCAGCTGGCCCGTGGCGCGCTCGATCTCGCGCTGATCGTGCTGCCGCTGCCGCCGGGGTCTCCGGCCCTGACCACGGTCGAGCTGCTGAGGGAGGACCTCGTGGTGGTCTCCTCGACGTCCTCGAGGGCTCCGCGGCGGCCCGTGCGGATCGCTGATCTGCGCGATCAGCCGCTGGTGATGTTCCGCCACGGCTACGACCTGCGCGAACTGACCGTCGCGGCCTGCCGGGCCGAGGGATTCGAGCCCGGCTTCACGGTCGAGGGCGGCGAGATGGACGCGGTTCTCGGCTTCGTGCGGGCGGGTCTGGGCATGGCGGTCGTCCCCCGGATGGTCGCGGACGCTGCCGGCCCGGACCTGAGAGTGACCCCGCTGGCCCGTCCCGGCCTGCGCCGTACGATCGCGCTCGCCCATCGCAGCGATGTGGCTCCGCCACGGGCCGCACGGGAGTTGCAGCGGGTGCTGGTGGCGACGGCGCGTGTGGTGGCTCCGGACGTTTCGACGGAGGCCGCGGAGGCCGCCAGGGGCGCGGCGGGGCCGTGAGACGGGTCACGGCATACGGATGCGGGTCGGGTCGGGTCGGGTCGGCGTGACCGTGCGCCCGGTCGGCACGACCGTTCGCCCCGCCGTGGTGGTCGCTTTTCGCCCGCCGTGGCAGGGCACCGCCCGCGACCGGTTCATCGAACACCTGACGGGGGCACAGCACACACCCCCGCCTTACGAACCGGACCGGACCCCGCCCCATCGGGGGCACGGAGTCCGGGGCGGAGCCCTGTGGAGACACCCGCACGCGGGGTTCGCGGCACACACCCGGCCACCCCGCACCGACGACGGGGCACGGGCCCACCCGGCCCGGCCCGGCCCCGTCGTCGCTGCGGGGCACGGGCCGGCACGAGGGCGTGGGTCAGATCGCGTCCGCCAGGGAGAGCGCGTGGAGCTTGTCCGGCGGGCCCGGACGGGCGTAGTACCAGCCCTGAGCCGTGTCGCAGCCCAGCTCCCGGAGCTGGTTCGCCTGGACGCCGGTCTCCACGCCCTCCACCGTCACCGCCAGTTCCAGGCTGTGCGCCAGGGAGACGATGCCCTCCACGATCTTCAGGTCGACGGGGTCGACGGGCGCCTGCTGCATGCCCTTGGTGAAGGAACGGTCCAGCTTCAGCACGCTCACCGGCAGCCGGCGCAGGTTCGCGAGGTTGGAGTAGCCCGTTCCGAAGTCGTCGAGAGCGATGTCGACGCCCAGCTCCGCCAGCTGCCGCAGCGGCCGCAGAAGCGCCTCGTCCGCGCCTATCAGCGCCGACTCGGTGACCTCCAGGCAGAGCGCGCCGGGTGCCAGGCCCGCGCGCTCCAGGACGGCGACCGTGTCGGTGACGAGACCGGGGTGCTGAAGCTGAGTGGGTGAGAGGTTCACATTGATCCGAAGGGGAATCCCCTCAGCGTCGTGTTCCTGCCAGAATCTCGCCTGACGTACGGCTTCCTGAAGCACCCAGCGGCCCAGCGGCACGATCAGCCCGGTGTGCTCGGCGAGCGGAATGAACTGGTCCGGGCCGAGGACGCCGTGCTGCGGATGGGACCAGCGCACCAGCGCCTCCGCGCCATGGACGCTTCCGTCGCCCATGTGCACCAGCGGCTGGTACTCGATGAAGAACTCGCCGCGCTCCAGCGCCGCGGGCAGCGCGGTCGTCAGCCCGTGCCGGGTGATGGCGCGCGCGTCCAGTTCGGGGTCGGCCAGCTCGTAGCGGTTGCCGCCGGCCGACTTCGCGCGGTACATCGTGATGTCGGCGCTGCGCAGCACTTCCGCGGTGGTGCGCTCGGCCGCCGGACCCTCGACGATGCCGATGGATCCGCGGACGGTGAACTCCCGTCCGTCGACCCGGATCGGGGCCCCGAGCACGGAGAGGATCCGGGAGGCCAGTTCGGCGACCTCGTACTCGGTGTCGGGCCCGGTGGTCAGCGCCACGAACTCGTCGCCGCCGAGGCGCGCCACCATCTCGCCGGGGGCGGTGGCGCAGCTCTGGAGACGGTCGGCGACCTCGACGAGCAGCCGGTCGCCCGTGGCGTGACCGAGGCTGTCGTTGATGGCCTTGAAGCCGTCGAGGTCGAGGTAGCAGAGTCCGAAGCGGGAGTCCCCGCCGGCGGCCAGCGCCTTGTCCAGCCGCTCGAAGAAGAGGGTCCGGTTCGGCAGCCCGGTGAGCGCGTCGTGGGTGGCCTCGTACCGCAGACGCAGATTGAGGAGCCGCCGCTCCGTGGTGTCCTCCAGGAGGGCCAGCAGATACTGGGGCTCGCCTTCGGGGTCCCGCAGAAGGGACATCGTGAGATTGGTCCACAGGACGGTGCCGTCGTTGCGGAAGAACGGCTTCTCGACCCGGAAGTGCTCGCGTTCGCCGCGGATCAGCTCCCGGTAGAGCTGGCCGATGTGGGGCCGGTCCTCGGGGTGGGCCCACTCGGTGATCTTCTTGGCGCGCACATGGTGTTCGATGCCGCCGAACATCCTTGTCAGGGTCTCGTTGACCTCCAGTACGCAGCCTTCGAGATCGGCGATCCCTATGCCGATGGCGGCGCCTTCGAACACCGCGCGCAGCCGGGTCTCGGTGGCGTGCAGGGCGTGCACGGCGTCGGTGCGGGCCTGGAGCGAGGAGCGCGCTATGGCCTCCTGCTCGGCGAGCGTACGCTCCCGCAGGCCCTGCGCGAAGCCCGCGGCGATGGCGTGCTGGAGCCGGGCGCAGCGGGCTCGGCTCTCCTCCACGGAGAGTTCGGCGGGCCCGGCGTCGCCGCAGTACAGCACCAGGTAGGCGTCGACGACGCCGAGGGTGCGGCTGAGCGCCTCGGGGTCGGTGCAGTGCGCCTCGACGAGGGCCGCGCCGATTCGCTGGGCGGCCTGCGGATCGAAGGGGCGGGCGTGCAGAAACCGGCTCAACCCCCGTGCCAGCGGAAGCAGATGCTCCTCGACTTCGGCACGGGTGAGCGAGGTCGCCGTCACGGGAAAGACGGCACGGCTCCAAATGGTCGCGAAACGGCGGAGTCTGTCCTCAAGACCGTCCGGGTCCGCCGTGGGACCCGATGCCTGCGACGGCGTCATCACGCCCTGCGCCCCACCCCTGCGAAGCCTGAGAAGGCATATGGATCCTCCTGCTCGGCGGGGGTGTCCGGCCGCCAGTGCGGCATGGACACCAGTCCGGGCTCCACCATCTCGTACCCCTCGAAGAACCGAGCAATTTGCTCATGTGAACGCATGATCAGCGGATTGCGGATGTCACGGTAGACGCCCACCGCGTCCGCCGTCTGCTCCTCGGACACCGGAACACCGTCGTACGCGGCGTGGGTGATGACGATCAGACTTCCCGGCGCGAGAGCGTCCCGCAGTTCCCCCACCGCACCGTAGGGGTCGTCCGAGTCCTCGACAAAGTGGAGCACGGCGACCAGCAGAAGCGCCACCGGCCGCCGCAAATCGAGGAGTTCGTCCACTTCCTGGCTTTCGATGATCTGTCGTGGTTTGCGTAGATCCGCGGAGACGACGGCCGCCCGCCCGTTCGTCGCGAGCACGGCCCGGCCATGGGCGACGGCGACCGGATCGTGGTCGACATAGACGACGCGTGAGCCGGAGTTCGCCTTCTGAGCCACTTCATGGACATTTCCGAATGTCGGAATTCCGGAGCCGATGTCCAGGAACTGGGTGACACCCTCACTCACCGCGTAATTCACGGCGCGGCGCATGAACGCCCGGTTGGCCTGCATGATCTTGGGCAGGCCCGGCATGAACCGCATCGCCTTGCGGGCGGCTTCCCGGTCGACCTCGAAATTGTGCGATCCGCCCAAGTAGTAATCGTACATGCGGGACACGCTCGGCACCGATATGTCGATGCCCGGCGGGGCCCAGGCGGGACGCTCCATCGATGTCTCCAACCAAGTCGCCACAGAGTAAGTCCGGCCACGCGTATGGCCAGTGTTCGAGCCGAGGCTACTGATCGCCCGCCAATTGGGCGAGCCCAAACGGAAATTCGCGGTCCGTTCTTGGTCACACGCCACCGGCACGACAACCGGCCCGCCGTCACGCGGGGGGCGTGAGGCGGGCCGACTGGGCCGGAGGCGCTGCGTGGGGACTACTTAGGCGCTCCGACCGGCTTACCCTGCGGGGTTACCGCGAACCAGGTGCCGCCGACGCCCTGACCGTTGGTGTCACCGGGCTTGGCGTCACCCGCGAAGGTGTAGATCGGCCAGCAGTCGATCGTCTGCTGCTTGATTCCGTCGGGACGGTTGAAGGTGACAAAGCCCTTCTTCAGGATTCCCTTGGTGTCGTTCTTGTCCACGGGGGCGACAACCGGCCACTTCTTGAGGCAGTCGGCGGTGCAGGCCGTCTTCATCGGCCACGCGGAGTCCTTCATGAAGCGGTAGACGGTCATACCGTTCTTGTCGATGACGATCTCACCGAGCTTGGGGTCCTTACGGGTGGAGAGGCCCGCGAGGTCCGCGGGCTGGCCGCCGGCCGCCTCGCCGCCACCGCTACCGCCACCGGTGCCGTAGTCCCCGGCACCTGCCCCGTCTCCGGCTCCGGGGGCCGCGCCGCCGCCGGCCTTCTTGCCGTCGGGGGCCGAGGCGAACCAGGTGCCGCCGACGCCCTGACCCTTGGCGTCCCCGGCCTTGGTGTCCTGGGCGTAGCGGTACATCGGCCAGCCGCCGATGGTCAGCTGCTTGCTGCCGTCGGACCGGGTGACCTCGCCGATCAGCGAGGCGTCGATGCCGGGCGCGGCCGACGCGCCGCCCGCGGCCACGACGGGCCATGCCTTCGCGCAGTCGCCATCGCAATTGGACTTCGGAGGGGAGGCGGTGTCCTTGTCGAAGCGGTAGAGCGTGAGACCGGCGCTGTCGGTGACGACCTTGCCGAGTTCGGGGCTGTTCCACACGGCCAGCTGGCCGGCGGGCTTGGCGGCCGTACCCTGGGCGTTGGCGCCCCCCGAGCCGTAGTCGCCGTAGCCGCCGTTTCCGGGCTGTGCCGGGTTGGCGGCGCCGACCGACTGGCCCGTGTTCTCGCTGCCCTTGTCCTGACCGCACGCCGTCGTCAGCGCGAGTACGGCCGCCGCAGTCACCGCGAGCGAGGCGTTCCGCCAGGTGTTCATGTCCACTCCTGAAGTCCATCAAGCCTGTTGCGGCGCCCGGGTGCGCCGTTCATGGCCCTAGGTACGGACACCGGACGGCGATGTGTTCAACAGGGGTGAAAGAATTTTTCGAGGGCCCGGTTCGCGGCTGTCCGGGCAGCTGACGGAGCCACAGGTCACGGGCCGTCAGAAGTCGTATCGGTCCGATCACACGGATGGATCACCGCGGGTGGCCGCGACCACCCGTTCGCCCTTCCCTTCTCGCCGCTCCCGCCGCGCTCACTTAGCGTGCCCATAGCCGTCCGAAAAGAAGAAAAAAGGGAGAATCCATGGGCGAGGACCGCAAAGGCCCGGAGTGGAGGAAGCGCTCGCTCTGGGGCGCGCTGGCCCTGGTGGTGCTCACGGGCATCGCGCTGATGAAGGACGGGGTCGACGCCGCCCTGGGGCCGTCCCAGCCCGCTGCCGCCGCGGCGGCACGCGAACGTCCGAGCGGCGAGACGTTCGGCCCGGTCACCGCGCCGAAGCCGCTGGAGTTCGCGCGTGCGGAGCGGGTGCGGATCCCGTCGATCAACGTGGACGCCCCGGTCATGAACGTCGGACTCGACCGCGCCGACCGGATCGAGGTGCCTCCGTTCGGGGACTCCAATATGACCGGCTGGTACCAGAACGGCGTCTCCCCCGGCCAGCGCGGTACGTCGGTCGTCGTCGGCCGTGTCGTCAATGTCCAGGGGCCCGCCGTCTTCCATGACCTCGGATCCCTCCGCGAGGGCCGCCATATCGAGGTGTCGCGGCGCGACGGGAAGACCGTCGTATTCGAGGTGTACGGCGTCGAGGCCCGCTCCGGCGGGGGCTGCCCCGGCCCGCGGGGGTACAAGGAGACAGGGCGGGCCGAACTACGGCTGATCACCTGCGGCGCGGGCTCCTCCAAGGCGGACGGCCCCAAGGAGCACGTCGTCGTCCTCGCCCGGATGGTCAAGTCCCGCTGACCCGCACCGCGCTCCTCACCCGGCTCCTGCTCCCCCGCCGTCCCGCGTTCCTCACCCGCCCTTCGCCTCCCTCGGCGTCCGGCCGGCCGTCACGTTCCGCCGGGCGGGACCGGCCGGGCCCGCTCCCCACCGTCCACCCGTACGGCCCGCCGCGCGCGGTCCTGGCTCAGCGGGTCGGCACGGTGATCCGGTACCCGGCCTCCAGCAGTTTGGGCAGATAGGCGCGCAGCGCCGCCACGCTCTGCGAACGGTTGCCGCCCGCGTCGTGCGAGAGCACCACCACACCGGGCCCCGCGCCGTCCACGACCCGGCGCACGATCTTCTTGGTGCCCGGCTCGGTCCAGTCAAGCGTGTCGACCGTCCAGGCCAGCGGCTCCATGCCCAGCTCCGCGCCGATCTCGAACGAGAGCCTGTTCCAGGCCCCGTAGGGAGCCCGGTACCACAGGGGCGGCTCGCGCAGCACCTTGTCGACCGCCTCGCTCGTACGGCCCAGTTCGCCGCGGATCCGGGACGGCGACAGCCGCGGGATCAGCGGGTGCGACCAGGAGTGGTTGCCGACGACATGGCCTTCGTCGCCCATCCGCCGCAGCAGGTCCTTGTTCCCGGCGACCATCTCTCCGCAGACGAAGAACATCGCCGGCACGCCGTACTGGCCCAGGATGTCCAGCACATCCGGCGTGTAGCGGCGGTCGGGCCCGTCGTCGAAGGTCAGCACCATGGCCCGGCCCGTCTCGGGGAGCTTCAGGAAGGGCTGCCGACGCACCGGCGGCCGTGCCCGGCGCACCGGCGCCGGCTGTTGCGCCGTCATGGGCCGCAGCCGGTAGGCCGACCCCTGCGGCGGGGCGTTCCCGGCGGGCCGGGGCCCGCTGCCCGGCCGGGGACCACCGGCCGGGACCGGCGCACCACCGCCCGGCCCGGGCGTGGCGGCCTTCTCGGCGGCGGACCCGCCGACGGAGGGCCTTTCCGTGACGAGCAGCCCCGCCGTGACGACCGCGCCGAAGCAGGCGGCGATGCGGAGCACGGACCGGCGGTCCGGCGGCGTCTGATCCTTCTTCATGACCAACTGCTCGCACGATCGGTGTGCCGAAACGCTCATCAACACTCTCGATCGGGCGAAAACACCCCGATGAGAGCAGTCGAACAGGTCACCGATCAGGTACGGCGGACCAGCGGGAACGGCAGGGTCTCGCGGATCGTGAGCCCGGTGAGGAACATGACGATCCGGTCGACCCCGATGCCGAGCCCACCGGTCGGCGGCATCGCGTACTCCAGCGCGTCGAGGAAGTCCTCGTCCAGCTCCATCGCCTCCGGGTCGCCGCCGGCCGCCAGCAGTGACTGCGCGGTGAGCCTGCGCCGCTGCTCCACGGGGTCGGTCAGCTCCGAGTACGCCGTGCCCAGCTCGGTACCGAAGGCGACGAGGTCCCAGCGTTCGGCGAGCCGCGGATCGCGGCGGTGCTGGCGGGTCAGCGGGGAGACGTCGGTGGGGAAGTCCTTGTAGAAGGTGGGCAGCAGGGTGCGCTCCTCGACCAGCCGCTCGTACATCTCCAGCACCACATCGCCTCGGGTGGCCGCGGGCTCGTGCGGCACCCCCGCCCGGTCGCAGTGACGGCGCAGCACCGCTTCCTCCGTGTCGGCGTCGACCTCCTCGCCGAGGGCCTCGGACACCGCGCCGTACAGGGTCTTCACCGGCCAGGGTCCGGAGATGTCATGGGCGACGAGTCTGCCGTCGGGCCCCGCCCGGTGCGCGACGGGCGAGCCGAAGGCCGCGGTGGCCGCGCCCTGGATGAGTTCGCGGGTCAGATCGAGCATGACGTCGTAGTCCGCGAACGCCTGGTACGCCTCCAGCATCGTGAACTCGGGGTTGTGCTTGTAGGAGACGCCTTCGTTGCGGAAGGTCCGGCCCATCTCGAAGACCTTCTCCAGGCCGCCGACGCAGAGCCGCTTCAGATACAGCTCGGGGGCGATGCGCAGATAGAGATCGAGGTCGTAGGCGTTGATGTGGGTGGTGAAGGGGCGGGCGTTCGCGCCGCCGTGGATCTGCTGGAGGATCGGCGTCTCGACCTCCAGATAACCCCGGTCGAGGAGCCCCTGCCGCAGTGCCTGGATCGCGGCGGCACGCTGCCGTACGACATCGCGCGCGCCCTGGCTCGCCACCAGGTCCAGATAGCGGTGGCGGACGCGGGCCTCGGGGTCGGCGAGTCCGTGCCGTTTGTGGGGCAGGGGGCGCAGGCACTTCCCGGTGAGCTGCCATCCGGTCACGAACACCGACGGCTCGCCCTTGTCGCTGACGCCGATCGTGCCGGTGGCGGTGATGTGGTCGCCCAGGTCGATGCCGGAGGTGAAGCTCTTGAGCATCTCGGGCCCGCAGCGGTCGCGGGTGAGGGCGATCTGGAGGTCGCCGGACCAGTCGCGCAGTACGGAGAAGACGACGCCGCCGAAGTCGCGTACGGCCATGACCCGGCCGGCGACGGTCGCGGTCTGTCCCGTGCGCGCGTCATGGGCGGCGCGGATCTCGGCGAGGGTGCCGGTGCGGCGGGCGGTGGCGACGGGGTACGGGTCGACCCCGGCCTCGCGCAGGCGCTCCAGCTTGCGGTGGCGGATCCGGGTCTGCTCGGGGAGCACCGGCTCCCCCGGCGTTCCGGGCTCTTCGGGCCCGGGGAGGGCGAGGGCTTCGATGGAGGGCAGTCCCGCGGTGCTGACGGGGCCGGCGGTGAGGCTCCCTGCGTGGCCCCTGCCCCAGAGGTCGCGAAGGCTCGGCACGGAGACGAAGCCCTCGGCGATCCCGGAGGCCAGCCCGACGCGGGCGAGGGAGCCGGCGTCCCCGTAACAGAGGAAGCGGGGATACCAGTCGGGCTGGTACTTCACATTCGACCGGTACAGGGCCTCCAGCTGCCACCACCGGGAGAAGAAGAGCAGCAGTCCCCGCCACATCCGCAGGACGGGGCCCGCCCCGATCCGGGCGCCCTCCTCGAAGGCGGAGCGGAACACGGCGAAGTTCAGGGAGATCCGGCGGACGCCGATCTTGGCCGCCTGCGCGCAGACCTCGGCGACCATGAACTCCATCACGCCGTTGGGCGCGGCGCGGTCGCGGCGCATCAGATCGAGGGAGATGCCGTCGCGGCCCCAGGGGACGAAGGAGAGCAGGGCGATCAGTCCGCCGTCGGCGTCGAACGCCTCGACGAGGAGACAGTCTCCGTCGGCGGGGTCGCCGAGCCGGTCGAGCGCCATGGAGAAGCCGCGTTCGGTCTCGGTGTCGCGCCAGGCGTCCGCCCGCTCGACGATGAGGCGCATCTCGTCGTCGGTCAGCGCGGAGTGACGGCGGACGCGTACCGTGGCCCCGGTCCGCCGTACCCGGTTCACCGCCTGCCGGGTCACTCGCATGTCCCGGCCTGCGAGGTCGAAGCGGGCCACGTGCAGGATCGCCTCGTCGCCGAGCTGGATCGCGCCGAGCCCGGAGCGGGCGTAGACCTTGGCGCCCTCCTCGGACGCGCCCATCACCGCCGGGGCCCAGGCGTAGCGTCTGGCGACGTCCAGCCACGCGTCGATGGCCGGCCCCCATGCCTCCGGGTCCCCGATGGGGTCACCGCTGGCGAGGGCGACGCCGGCTTCGACGCGGTAGGTGACCGCGCCCTTGCCGCTGGGCGAGAAGACGACGGCCTTGTCCCGGCGGGTGGCGAAGTAGCCGAGCGAGTCCCGGTGGCCGTACGCGCCGAGCAGCGCGCGGATACGGGCCTCCTCGTCGCCGTGCAGCGCGGCCTCCATGCGCTGGGAGCGGAAGAGGCTCGCCGCGGCGGCGAGCAGGGCGATCGCGCCGAACAGGCCGAGGAGGAAGAAGAGGAAGCGGGCCGGCCGGCCGTCGAACGCCTCGGTCGACACGAGTCCGCCGAGGACGCGGTTGGCGGCCCACAGCAGCCGCTGGGACCGGGGCAGGCCGCCGGGGAACAGTTCGACGAGGACCCACCCGACGAGGATTCCGGCGACGAGTCCGAGGACCAGGACGAGGAGCGCCCGCCGGAACGCCCCGCGCCGGGTCAGGGCGTAGAACTGTCCGCGCGCCACCACCAGAACCGTCAGGGCGACGGCGCAGAAGACCAGATTGGCGATCCAGATCCACTCCACGACGAAGACCAGCAGCAGCGCGTCGGCGAAGACCAGCAGGGCGAGATAGCCGACGACCAGCCGCCACGCGGTCTTCTTGCGGGCGCCCACGGCCGCGGCGAGCAGCAGCAGGAAGACGGCGTAGGCGAGGTTCGCGCTGACGGGCACGACGACCACGTCGAGGAATCGGGTGACCGGGCGGAGCAGTACGCGCAAGGGCGGAATGAGCGCGATGGCCGCGCAGTACACCCCGAGCAGACCGAAGATCATCGCGAACGCGCCGGGCACTCTGCTCATCCAGTGGCCGCGGACCGATGTGGGCTCCTCCACCGTGACGCTCATGATCAGACTCTAAAGAGACCACGGCCGACTCGCCTGTTGGAGCGGTCAGGGCCTGTCTGATGGATCAGGCTGGATCAGTGAGCGGGGTCTGTTGCCGTGGATCGCGAGGCGCAGGAGGGAGCCCATGCGGTGGGGGCACCTCCCGGGCCACCAGGCCCAGGATGGGGGTACCTCCCGGGCCACCAGGCCCAGGATGGGGGTACCTCCCGGGCCACCAGGCCCAGGATGGGGGTACCTCCCGGGCCGCCAGGCCCAGGGGGAAGGTGCCAGGCCACGCGAGCCCAGCAGGATCCATCAGATAGGACCTAACCTCGATGGTGTGGAAGAGCAGCCTCAGCGTTTCGAGCGCGGGACCGACGGCCCGAAGGTCATCGTGGCCGGTGTGGACGGATCGGACTCGTCGCTGCGCGCGGTGGCGTACGCGAGTGGTCTCGCCCGGCGGCAGAACGCGCTGCTCGCCATCGTCTACGTCCAGCCGGTGATGCCGTCGGGCGCGGCGCTCGGGGCGCCGGTGACGGACACCACCGGGGAGATCGCGGAGGGGCTGGTCGCCGAGATCCGGGCGGCGACCGAACAGGTGCGGGGGATCTGGGACATCCGCTGGGAGTTCCATACGTTTCCCGGTGATCCGTACTCCGGTCTGGTCAGCGCGGCGGACGAACTGACGGCGGACGCTGTGGTGGTGGGCCTGTCCGAGTCGGCTGGGCATCGTTTCATCGGCTCGGTGGCGGTGCGCCTGGTCAGGGCCGGGCGCTGGCCGGTGACGGTGGTGCCGTGACGCGGGACAGGGGTCACGGGCGGACGGTGGGGGCGGGCCCGGCGCGCCGGGCCGTCGTGGACCCGGCCGCCGTGGACCCGGCCGTCGCGAACCGAGCAGCTGTGGACCCGGCCGCCGTGAACCGGGCCGTCACGAACCGAGCCGCCGCGAGCTGAAACGCCCCGCGCGCGGTCGCCGCGCGCCGGGCCCGGCTCAGCGCCCCATGGTGAGTCCGTCCTTCGCGGCGCCCCGGCCGAGGACCGCCTCGCTGATCGACTTCTGCGCGTCGCGGTAGTCGGTCCGGCCCGCGTTCCGCGCCAGCGCGTCCGGCAGATTGACGACCCGCCCGGCCCCCGTGTCCATCAGCTGCGGGATGAACTCCGCCTTCCGCACCTCCCAGCGCCGCCCCGGCCGATCCGGCTGCGCGAAGGTGAACCGGCCGATGGTGCCCTGATTGCCGCGCGGGTCGTGCCGGCCCGAGCCGTCGTCCATGACGCCGGCGATCTGGTCGCCCATGCCGTAGATCACCCAGGTGCCGTTGACCTTCTCGTACGCCTGCGGGACATGCGCGTGGGTGCCGAGGATCAGATCGATGTCGGGGCGTCCTCCGGTCGTCGACGCGGTGAGGCTCCTGGCCAGGCTGAGCTGCTGTTCATCGGGATCGGTCTGCCACTCCGTGCCCCAGTGAAGGCTGACGACGACCACGTCCGCTCCGGCCTTCCTGGCGGCGCGGGCGTCGCTGACGATCTTCTGCTCGTCGATGAGGGAGACCGCCCAGGGCCTCCCCTCGGGGAACGGGCGGTCGTTGGTGCCGTAGGTGTACGCCAGTTGGGCAATCCTGGCACCGCCCGCTTTCAGCCAGGCGGGGGTGGTCGCCTCGGCGGCCGTGCGAGCGGAGCCGTTGTGTCTGACACCGGCCGTGTCCAGGGCGTCGAGGGTGCGCCTGATCCCGTCGGCGCCGTCGTCGAGGGAGTGGTTGGAGGCGGTGGAACAGGCGTCGTAGCCGGTCGAGGCGAGCGCGCGGGCGATCTGCGGCGGTGAGGTGAAGAGGGGGTAGCCGCTGTAGTCGCCCTTCTCGCCGTACACCGTCTCCATGTGGCAGATCGCCACATCCGCCCGCGAGACGACCGAGCGGACTCCCGCGAGCATCGGCCGGAAATCGTAGTCGTCCGCCCCCGAGCCCGTCTTCGCCTGGCGCATGACCGAGTCGTGCGGCAGGACGTCACCGCTCGCGACGAGGGTGAATCCGCGCTCCGGGTGCGGGCCGCCCACGGCGGAGGGCTCGGACGGCCCGGCGGCCCGCGAGCCCGGAAGAGCCTGGTCGGCGTCGGTCCCGGAGCAGGCGGCGACGGCCCCGAGGAGGAGGGCGGCGGCCGTGGCCGTTCCGTATCGCTTGCAACGTCCCATGAGCGACTCCCTACGAGTGCAAACAGATTTCGATACGACAATCCGAAATGCACAGGGTGGATCGTCCGGGATCAAGCGACACGTCGAGCCGATCACCGGAACGGACCCGCCCGATCCGGCCGCCCTCCGTTCATCGGCCCGTTTCCCCGGCCGTCCGACCGGCCGACCGCTCACCGCACCACTCACCGCTTCGAGCGACCACTCACCGAGGACCGGGGCGATCCGGCTGTCGCTCCGGGTCCGGATGGGTTCGTATACGCCACACAGCCCCCGCAGGAGAGCGACCCATCGGATCTGTGACGACCGCACGAAAGGGTGTTGGCCATGGCGACGGCGACCGTGACCGTTTCCCCGACCACCGACGAGCGGGCCATCGTGGACCTGCAACGCGAACACGGCCCCGCTCTGCTCAGTTTTCTCCAGGGGCTGACCTACGGGGATCAGCAGCGCGCCGAGGATCTGCTCCAGGAGACGCTCGTACGGGCCTGGCAGCATCCGGAGGCGTTCCACGGCCCGTACGAGTCGATGCGGCCCTGGCTCTTCACCGTCGGCCGCCGCCTCGCGATCGACGCCCGCCGTTCCCGGCTCGCCCGTCCCGCCGAGATCGGCGACGGTGTGCTGGCCACCACCCCCGATCCCTCGGACATCACCGAGACCTCCGTGGCGGCGCTCGACGTCCGCGCGGCGGTCGCGTCGCTGAGCCCCGACCACCGGGCGGTGCTGGTCCGGATCTACTTCCAGGGGCTGAGCGTGAGCGAGGCCGCGGAATCGCTCGGCATACCGCCGGGGACCGTCAAGTCGCGCACGTACTACGCGCTCCGCGCGCTCGCCCGCTGCCTCCCCGGCTACACGCGCTCGCACCGGACGGCCGGCTGACCCCCGTCTCCCCACCGCGTCGGAGCCTCTGCCCCTCACTTGTGATCACCGGATCACCACGCGCGTCCCGGACGCCCCGCCGGTCTCGCCGCCCTCTGTGGCCACGGCGAAGGGGCCGGAGTATGCGAAACGTCACGGTGAAGTTGAGTAAAGACGCGCCCGTGACCGTGTCACTCGGTGGAGGCTCATGACCGAGTCGACACGCAGTCGTCCGGAAGAAGGTGGGAAGGTGCAGCCCGAGAGCACGAACGACACCAGCGGAGAAGCGCTGGCAATCCCGATGGCATGGCTGTGCGCCGAGTACATCGCCGACGAGATGCTCCGCACGGGCGCTCTCGTGGAGAGCGGCTCCCTGGAGTACCGGGCGGGCCGGGAGACGCTGGCGCTGACCATCTATCTCTGCGACAACTCCGACGAACTCGCGGGCGCGCGGGCGGTGGCCAGGATCGAGGAGTGGCTGAACCTCACCTCGTACGGCCATCCCTGGCCGGAGTGGGTACGGCAGCGGCTGGCTCTCCGTGAGGAGCGCGAGCGCGGACTCGGCGGCAGACCCGATCCCGATCTGGCGCTGGCGAAGGACTCCTGGAGATGGCTGGGGCGGACCGAGCTGCTCGCCGCCGATCTGGGCGGCTCGGAACCGTGGCACTCCGCGAATCCGCTGGATCTGAGCGTGGACGAGTCCGAGAAGACATGGACGCCGGCCTGGGAGCTGGGGCTGCCGCTGGGCCATCTGTCGATCCATCTGTTCTGACCCGGTGGCCCGGCGTGCCGGAGACCCGATCGGCACGGAGACCCGATCGGCACGGAGACCCGATCGGCACGGAGACCCGATCGGCACGGAGACCCGATCGATACGGAGACCCGATCGGCCAGGAGATCCAACCGGTCCGGCGGCCCGGTGGTGCGATGGCCCGGTGGTGCGTCGGCCCGGTCGTTCAACGGCCCGACGGCCGGATGGTTCCACGGCCGGCCCTGCGGCCCGGTGGTGCGCGGCCCTGCGGCCGGGTAGCCCGACGGCTCAGGAGAACGCGGTGGTCCCGCGGCCCGGCGACGGATGCACTCCGGCCCGGTACTTGGGAACCCTGACCGCGATCTTCATCCCCGCGCCGACGCCCGTCTCGATGACGAGCCCGTAGTCGTCCCCGTACACCTGACGCAGCCGGTCGTCCACATTGCACAGACCGATCCCCGCCGACCCCGGACGCTCCCCCGCGAGAATGCGGCGCAGCTCGGCCGGATCCATGCCCACACCGTCGTCCTCGATCGTCACCATGGCCTCCGCCCCCGCATCCTGTGCCGAGATGATGATCCGGCACTCGCCCGTGGAGTCCTCCAGGCCGTGTTTGACCGCGTTCTCGACGAGCGGCTGCAGGCAGAGGAACGGCAGCGCGACCGGCAGGACTTCCGGCGCGACCTGGAGGGTGACCTTGAGCCGGTCGCCGAAGCGCGCCCCGGCGAGCGCCAGATACTGCTCGATCGAGCGGAGTTCGTCGGCCAGGTTGGTGAACTCGCCGTGCCGGCGGAAGGAGTAGCGGGTGAAGTCGGCGAACTCCAGCAGCAGTTCGCGTGCCCGCTCCGGGTCGGTCCGGACGAACGAGGCGATCGCGGCCAGCGAGTTGAAGATGAAGTGCGGCGATATCTGGGCGCGCAGGGCGCGGATCTCCGCCTCGATCAGCTGGGTTCTGGACCGGTCCAGCTCGGCCAGTTCGAGCTGGACGGAGACCCAGCGGGCCACTTCGGTCGCGGCGCGCGCCCGTACGGCCGACTCCCGCGAGCCATAGGCGACGAGCGCGCCGAGCACGCCTTCCTCACCCGTCAGCGGGGCGATCACGGCCCACCGCAGCGGGCACTCCAGATCCTCGCACTCGGTGTGCACGCTCTGGCCTCGCTCGGATTCCAGCGTCTCGGCGACGCGTGCCATCACCTGCCACGCATGGTGGTCGGCGCCGGGTCCGTCCCAGGCGAGCACGGTCTCGCGGTCGGTGAGACAGAGCGCCTCGGTGCCCAGCAGCGAGCGCAGCCGGCGGGCCGCTTTGCGCGCGGTGTCCTCGGTGAGGCCCGCCCGCAGCGGCGGCGCGGCGAGCGACGCGGTGTGCAGCGTGTGGAAGGTGGCCCGTTCGACGGGGGTGCCGAGGTCGAGATCGGCCCGGCCGCCGCGGCGTTCGACCAGGCGGCCGAGCACGATGCCCACGACGAGGACGACCACTCCGGCGGCGGCCAGCGCCGCCGTCTCGGTACCGGTCATCGCTCCGCTCCTTCGGGCTGGGTACGGCCGACGAGGTCCTCCGGCAGATGCAGCCGGGCGAGGATCGCGCCGGTCGTGGGGGGTATGTGGCGCGGGGTGGCCAGGGACACCAGCACCATGGTGAGGAAGCCGAGGGGTACCGACCAGACGGCGGGCCAGGCCATCAGGGTGTGCGCCCATCCCTCGGGGGCGAGTCCCGCCCGCGTCGCCATCACCGCCGTCAGCGCGGATCCGCCGCCGATGACCAGCCCGGCGGACGCGCCCGGCGGGGTGAGCCCGCGCCACCAGATGCCGAGGACGAGCAGGGGGCAGAACGAGGAGGCGGAGACGGCGAACGCGAGTCCGACGGCGTCGGCGACCGGGACATGGGTGGCGACCACACTCAGGGCGAGGGGCACCGCCACGGCGAGCAGGGTCGCCAGCCGGAAGTGCCGTACGCCCCGCGAGGGCAGCACATCCTGCGAGATGACCCCGGCGACGGACATGGTCAGCCCGGACGCGGTCGACAGGAACGCGGCGAACGCGCCGCCCGCGAGCAGCGCCCCGAGCAGATCCCCTGCCGTCCCTCCGAGGATCCGTTCCGGCAGCACCAGTACGGCCGCGTCCGCGTCACCGGTGAGGGCGAGTTCGGGGGCGTAGATCCTGCCGAGCGCGCCGTACACCGGTGGCAGGAGATAGAACGCCCCGACGAGTCCGAGTACCACCAGGGTGGTGCGGCGGGCGGCGCGCCCGTTGGGGCTGGTGTAGAAGCGGACGGCGACGTGCGGAAGTCCCATCGTGCCGAGGAAGGTCGCGAGGATCAGCCCGTAGGTGGCGTACAGGTGGTAGCCGTCCCGGCCGCCGGACAGCGGCTGGGACCAGCTCGCCGGGTCGCTCCCGGAGGTGACCCGCTCGGGGACCTCCGCTCCTGCGGGGAGGCCGAGGGTCGTCCCCCGCTCCAGCTTGTGCGCGCCCCCGTCGAGGGTGACCGTCCCGCCCTCGTACGCTCTGCCGTCGATCTCGCCGTCGACGGTGAGGGTCAGGGGCCGGTCCAGTTCGATCCGTACGGTGTCGTCCAGCCGTACGGTGGTGTGCTCCCGCAGGACGGCGGGCGCGTCGAAGCTCGCGCGCGGCGCGTCGGCCCCGGCCCACGCGGCGACCAGGAAGAGCGCGGGCACGAGCAGCGCGGTGAGCTTCAGCCAGTACTGGAACGCCTGCACGAAGGTGATGCTCCGCATCCCGCCCGCCGCGACCGCTCCGGTGACGACGAACGCGACGACGACCGAGCCGACCCAGCCGGGCGTTCCGGTGAGGATCTCCAGCGTCAGTCCCGCGCCCTGGAGCTGGGGCAGCATGTAGAGCCAGCCGATGCCGACGACGAAGAGGCTGGCGAGTCGTCGAACGGCGGCGGATTCGAGGCGGGCCTCGGCGAAGTCGGAGAGGGTGTACGCGCCCGAGCGGCGCAGCGGTGCCGCGACGAGCACCAGCAGGACGAGATAGCCGGCGGTGTAGCCGACCGGGTACCAGAGCATGTCGGGGCCCTGGAGCAGCACCAGTCCGGCGATGCCGAGGAAGGAGGCGGCGGAGAGGTACTCGCCGCTGATGGCGGCGGCGTTGAGGCCGGGTTTGACCGTGCGGGAGGCGACGTAGAAGTCGGAGGTCGTCCGGGATATCCGCAGGCCCAGCCCGCCGATGAGGACCGTGGCGAGCACCACGACGGTGACGGCGGTGACCGCGTACGCCTGGTTCACCGGGGCGCGCCCGGGTGCGGGTGCGTGGGCAAGGGGTCAGCGCCCTTCCACGAGCCTGATGAAGTCCTCCTCGTTGCGCTCGGCCCGGCGGACGTAGCGGCGGGCCGTCAGCCACATGACGGGGTAGACCGCCACACCCAGCGCGGCCCAGACGAACGGCTCCGGGGAGAGGGAGCGGCCGTCGAGGGCGGCGGGCAGCGCGAAGAGCAGGGGGAGGGTGCCGACGAGGAGGGCGAGGGTGCCGAGCGCGTAGAGCGCGGCCCGCAGCTGGCTGCGCATCAGGGAGCGGACATAGGTCGCGCCGAGCGTGGTGTGCTCGCTGATCTCGGACCGGGCGGGCGCGTGGCCGGGGGCGCGCCTGGCGGCGCGGGGCACGCCGGTGACCACCTCTCGGCGGGGCCGTTGCTCTGCAGACATCGTCGTCCGCTCTCTCGGGGAGGGTCGGAGGATCGGGAGTCTGGGAGTCTACGCAGG
The DNA here is from genome assembly GCF_053600955.1 of Streptomyces sp. NPDC004838. Taxonomy (NCBI): domain Bacteria; kingdom Bacillati; phylum Actinomycetota; class Actinomycetes; order Kitasatosporales; family Streptomycetaceae; genus Streptomyces; species Streptomyces sp. NPDC004838. The sequence goes on from NZ_JBSGAW010000003.1 coordinate 106,580, forward strand.
AGCGATTACCGACGGTAGACGTCTACGGAGAGGCGTCCTCGCGGGGTGCGGTCGGCGTGGCGGACCCGGTCGGCGTGGCGGATCCGACGGCGGGCGTACGGCGGTCAGCCGCCTGCCTGGCGCATCAGCAGGTCCCGGAGCTGGCGGGCGTGGCGGCGGCTGACGGCGAGTTCCGCCGAGCCCACGCGCACGGTGGTCGCCCCGGCGTCGAGGCGGAGTTCGTCGATGCGGGCGAGGGCGACGAGATGGCTGCGGTGGATGCGTACGAAGCCTCGGGAGGCCCAGCGTTCCTCCAGGGTGGAGAGCGGTATGCGGACCAGATGGCTGCCGCCGTCCTCGGTGTGGAGCCGGGCGTAGTCGCCCTGGGCCTCGGCGTAGGCGATGTCGTGGATCTGGATGAACCGGGTGATCCCGCCCAGTTCCACGGGGATCTGGTCGGCGCTGCTGTGCACCGGTGTGCTCGCCGGACCGGCCGCGGAGGTCGACGGGTCCGGGGGCCGGTTGTCGCGGGTGGTGAGGACCTGGTCGCGGACCCTGCGTACGGCCTCGGCGAGCCGTTCTCTGCGGACCGGCTTGAGGACGTAGTCGACCGCCTTCAGGTCGAACGCCTGGACGGCGAAGCCCTCGTGGGCCGTGACGAAGACGATCAGAGGGGGGCGGGCGAAGCGGGCGAGCAGCCGTGCCACGTCGAGGCCGGTGAGTCCGGCCATATGGATGTCGAGGAAGACGACGTCGATGCCGTCGTCGCCGTCGGGCGCCGCGTCGAGGGCGCGGCTGATCCGGCGGAGTGCCTCGGTGGCGTCGGTGGCTCCCTCGGCGCTGGTGATCCGGGGATCGGAGCGCAGAAGGTAGAGGAGTTCCTCCAGTGCCGGTTTCTCGTCGTCGACGGCCAGTGCGCGCAGCATGCTGCGGAGTGTAAGGGTGCTCCGGCCACCGGGCCACGGTGCTCGTGTGGCGGGAGCCGGCGAACCAGCCCCGGACGGCCGCGGCGGCTCACGGGACCGGAACCGGTTCGGCTCCGGGGGTGAAAGGCGGGAGAAGTCCGGGGCTGTCATCGCCCGCGGAGTTGAGTACAACCCGGCTTGAGTCCGTATTCAACGGCGTCCGAACGCGAGGGACGCGGTGGCACGAATGAGGAATCGAGGACGCCATGAGCATCCAGCAGCGGCACGAGGACGTGGCCGCCTATGCGCTGGGCGTCCTGGAGCCCGGCGACACATTCCGGTTCGAGGAACACCTCTCCGATTGCGTGCTCTGCACAGTACAGCTTTCGGAATTCGGCACGGCGGCTTCCGCGCTTTCCGAACTCGCCGCTCTCGGGGCCCCCCGCGTTTCTCCGTCGCTCCGGCTGCTCGACCGGCTGGACGACGAGGTCTCTCTGATACGGCGGCGCAGCCGCAGGAGGCGGTTCCGGCTGATCATGGCCGCTGCCGCGCTGATCATCGCGTTGCCGGCAGGGGCGTTCGCCGCTCGCGGCGCGGACCGGGCTCCGGACGGGTCGGCGGTCCGGGTCACGGCGACTGACGCCACGACCGGTGTCACCGCGTCCGCCGCGGTGGAGGACCAGCCCTGGGGCACGGCGGTCACAATGCGGCTCACGGGGCTCGAGGGACCCGCCGTATGCCGGCTGCTCGCAGTCGACAGAGACGGGATCGAACGTCCGGTGCTGAGCTGGAAAGTGCCTGCCGGGGGCTATGGGACCGGCTCCCCCGGCGGTGAGGAGGCGCTGGACATCCAAGGGAGCACGGATGTGCCCAGCGACCGGATCGGCCGCTGGGAGGTGCGCACCTTCGACGGGAGGCCCCTGGTCACGCTCACAGGCTGAACGGTCGGTCCGCGGCCGGTCCGCCCGCCGGCTTCCAAAGCGCGCCTGTGCTCTGCCTTCCGCACGCACCCTGTTCCCCGGCCTCGGTACGTAGCCCGTCGCCCGTCGCCCGTCACGGGTTCCGTCCGCTACTTGAGCAGCCGGGAGAGCCGCCGGTCGGCGAGCGGCTTGCCGCCCGTCTGGCAGGTGGGGCAGTACTGGAGCGAGGATTCGCTGAAGGAGACCTCGCGGATGGCGTCCCCGCAGACGGGACACGGCTCCCCGGTGCGCCCGTGCACCCGCAGCCCGCTCTTCTTCTCGGCCTTGAGCCGCCCCGCCGCGACCCCGCGTGAGCGCTCGACGGCCTCGCCGAGTGTGGTGCGCAGCGCTTCGTACAGCACGGTGATCTCGTCGTCGCCGAGATTCCCCACGGGCTTGAAGGGCGACAGCTTCGCGGCGTGCAGGATCTCGTCGCTGTACGCGTTGCCGATGCCCGCGATCAGGCTCTGGTCGCGCAGCGCTCCCTTGATCTGCCGCCGCTCCCCGGCGAGGAGCGCGGCGAAGGCTTCGCGGTCGAAGGAGTCGGCCAGTGGGTCGGGGCCGAGGCGGGCGACGCCGGGCACCTCGGCCGTGTCCCGGACGAGATGGACGGCGAGGCGCTTGGCGGTCCCGGCCTCGGTGAGGTCGAAGCCGGCGCCGGAGGCGAGGACGGTACGCAGGGCGAGCGGGCCCTTGCCGGGCCGGGGCGGTGCGGCCGGGAACTCGTCCTTCCAGCGGAGCCATCCCGCGCGGGCGAGATGAATGACCAGATGGAGTCCGCCCACACTGATGTCGAGCCATTTTCCGTGCCGGTCGACGGCGGTGACGGTGGCCCCTTCGATGGCGGTGAGGGGAGGGTCGTACGTCTTGAGGACACTGATGGCGAGCGGCAGGACGCGGGCGATCTCCTGCCCCTTGAGATGGGCGTCGAGGAATTCTCTCAGGGATTCCACTTCGGGCAGTTCCGGCATGAATCCAGGGTGCCGCAGTGGAGGGAATGCCGCAGTTTCAGGCGGGCGCGGCCCGAGGGCGGTGACGGCGTACGGGCGGGGCCGTCGTGGTCGCGGTGGTCCGGACCTCCTCGGCGGAACCCCTTGCGTGCGGCGGAGCACGCGCGGGGCGCGGCTCGCGCCGGGATCTACCGCGCGAGCTCCCGCAGTTCGTCCAGCTCTTCGGCCAGCCCCCACACGAGCCGGTCCAGATCCGGGACGGCCTTGCCGTCGGCGACCAGGCCCACATGGACCTGCCCGCCGTACGTCGTCAGGGCGACCGCCAGGGACTGGCCCCGCGCCAAAGGGGCCATGGGGTAGATCTCGCGCAGGGGGCAGCCGCCGAGGGAGAGCGCCGAGCGGGGCAGCGGCACGCTCGTGACCAGGACGTCGAAGAGCATGCGCGCCGCGCCCCCGGCGAGCGGGGCGCCGAAGCGGTGGGCCAGGGGCGGCAGCTGGTCGGCGAGGACCGCGACCGCGCCGGCGCCCTTCATCGGGCCCGCCGCCTTGTTGCGGTCCATTGCGGTGCGCACCGCGGTCAGCCGGGCGCGCGGATCCGCCTCGGCGACCGGCAGTTCGAGGAGGTAGGCCGAGAGCTTGTTGCCGGAGCCGGGCGGGCTGCCCGGTCTGCGGCGGGAGACGGGGACCAGGGCGCGCGGTCCGCTCAGGGGCAGATGGTCGCCGCGCTCGCTCAGCCAGCGTCTGAGCCCGCCCGCGACGATCGAGAGGAGGACGTCGTTCGCGGTGCCGCCGACCGCCTTGCGGACCAGCTGTACGTCCTCCAGATCGAGCACCTTCGTACCGAGCCGCCGGGTGCCGCTGGAGCCCGCCGCGAGAGCGGGCAGCCCCCGCGGGTCGAGACGGCTGGCACGTACGACGGAAGCTCCCACTCCGACCGCCCGGCCCAGATCGTCGATGCGGTCACGGGCGAAGCCGATGAGCCGGCCGGGGTCGGCGAACCACGGCCGGTCGGGCGCGGGCCGGGCCGCCCGCAGCAAACGGGCCCGTACACCGCGGGGGTCGGCGATCTCGTCGAAGATCCCCGCCCCGATCGCGACCGCGCGCATCCCGTCCGCGAGAGCGTGATGAAGCTTCACCAGGACGGCGAAGGAGCCGCCCGGAGCGCCGGTGAGCAGATACATCTCCCATGGCGGCAGTCCGCGTTCGAGGGGCCGTTCCATGAGTTCACCGGCGATGGCCGTGGCCTCGGCGGTGAAGTCGCCGCCGGGGAGACGGAGCCGGTGGACATGCCGCCGTACGTCGAAGTCTTTGTCGACGGCCCAGGCGGCTCCGCCGACGGGCAGCAGTACGTCCCGTACCCGCATTCTCAGCCGCCGGATCGCGGTCGCGCGCGCGGCGAGCAGTTCGAGGACGCCGTCGTCGTCGAGGTCCCCCTCCCCGGCGGGGGCCGAGAAGAAGGCGAGCGCGCCGAGGTGCATCGGATGACCCGCTGACTCAAGGTGCCAGAACGCCAGGTCGAGTGGGGCGAGTAGCTCGCTGCTCACGGTGTCCTCATGTCCTAGAAGGCCAGGGAATGCGCAGTCAATCGCCTTCGGTCGGTTACGGTCAAGTACGATCATTTCACGCACAGTTAACAACGGATTCGCGACGCGCGCCTCTGCTGTCACCCGATGTGCCGGTCGTTCGGCTCCGCCGATCCGTCCGCTTCCGGGTCCGGTGCGGCGAACTCGCACCACACGCACTTGCCGTGGCCGCGCGAGTCCACGCCCCAGGCGTCCGCCAACCGGTCCACCAGCAGCAGGCCCCGCCCGGAGACCCCGGACTCCCCCGCGTCCCGTCGTCTGGGCAGTGCGCTGGAGCGGTCCTCCACCTCGACCCGCAGCCGTCGCTGGGGACCGAACAGCACACGGACGGTGAGGTCGGCACCGCCGTCGGTGTGCAGCAGGGCATTGGTGACTATCTCATCGGCTACCAGTTCGATCTCGTCGACGCGCTCTCGCGCGCCCCAGGCCCGTACCGCCGAACGGACCATGTGCCGGGCCGAGCGCAGCGCGTCGGGGTCGTTCTGAGCGACGTGCTGATGGAGCCGGCCGCCCGTCCTGGGGGTGAGCACGCCGCGGCGGCGCAGCAGCAGCATGGCCACATCGTCCTCGCCACCCCGCTCCTCGACCACGTCGCACAGATGGTCCGCGAGTCGCTGGATGTCGCGGGGGCCGCTGCGGACGAGCGCGGAGAGCAGCTGCATCCCGTCGTCGAGGTCCTCGCCGGGCATCTCCACGAGACCGTCGGTGTACAGGAGCAGGGTCTGCCCGGGGTCCAGCTCCACGGTGGTGACGGGATACTCCATCCGCCCGAACTCCGCCGAGAGGCCGAGCGGCAGCCCGCCCTCCACGGGCAGCCGGCGGCAACTGCCGTCGGTGTCCCGCAGCAGCGGGTCGACATGCCCGGCGCGGACGACCTGGACCACTCCGCTGGAGAGGTCCGCCTCGGCGTACAGGCAGGTCGCGAACCGGTCGGTGTCCAGTTCGTGCAGGAAGACGGAGGCGCGTGCCATCACCGCGGAGGGGGTGTGGCCCTCGGCCGCGTACGCCCGGAGCACGATGCGGAGCTGGCCCATGACGGCCGCCGCGTCGGTGTCATGGCCCTGTACGTCCCCGATGACCGCGCCGACCCGGCCGCCGGGCAGCGGAATGACGTCGTACCAGTCGCCGCCGATGTCCCGGCCCATACGGGCCGACCGGTAGCGCACCGCGATCTGCGCGCCGGGCACGTCGGGGATCCGGCGCGGCAGCATCGCCTGCTGGAGCCCTTCGGCGAGGTCGTGTTCCTGGTCGTAGAGCACGGCGCGCTGGACGCTCTGGGCGATGCTGCTGCCCAGGGCGATCAGCAGATTGCGCTCCTCGGAGGTGAAGCGGGTCCGGTCGCCGTACAGAAGGCCGAACGCGCCGATGGGCCGGCCCTGGGCGATCAACGGCAGATAGGCGGCGGCCTTGACGCCCAGATCCTCGATATGGGGCCAGAGCACCGGATAGGAGTCGGCGAAGTCCGCCGGCCCCTCGATGAAGCGGGGAGCGAGGGTGCGTACGACCTCGCTCATGGGGTACTGATCCTCCACGCGGGTGTACCGCGTTCCGGGGACGAACGTTTCCTCCGGGTCCCCCGCGACCAGATGGATCCGGCCGCCGGGCTCCAGCAGTCCCATGACCAGACTGGTCGCGCCGAAGATCTCCGGGCCTCGGGCGTCCTTGAGCACATCGATGACGTCCTGCACGGTCCGGGCGCGGGCCAGGGCGGCGGTGGTGGACTCGACGACGCTGGTCTGCCACCGCCGCTCGGTGTCGGCGGCGATACGGGCGGTGGAGCCGGCCAGTTCCTCGGTGGCGTCGCGGACGATGCCGATGACGCGCTGGGGGCGGCCGGTGCCGTCACGGCGCACACAGCCCTGAGTGTGCATCCAGCGCAGGCTGCCGTCGCGGCGGCGGATGCGGAAGTACACACCGTAGTGCTCGCTGCCGTTCTTGATCGCCTGTGCCACCAGTGCGTCCAGCCGGGCGGCGTCCTCGGAGGGCACCCGGGCGATCAGGCTCTCGTGGCGGCCGTCGTACTCGCCTGGCCGCATGTCGAGGACGTGGTGGGCGGGCTGGTCCAGATGCATGAGTCCACTGGCCAGGTCCCAGTCGAAGCTGCCCATGCGATTGAGGGTCAAGCTCCGGTCCGGTCCGGCCGGCCAGTCGTCGGGAAGCGTCAGGGCCCCCGCTGCCCGATCAACCATGGGGCCACTCTGCCATCATTTGTCGGATTCTTCGACCGGGTGGCGCGATCGCATCGATCAGTCCTCGTGGTCGTCCGGCCCCGTCGACCGCTTTTCGGGGAGGAGAGGGTCGGCGTCGTCGGGGTCGGTCTCCTCGCCGGACCGCCTACCGGAATCGGTCTCGTCGCCGGAAGGCGCATCGCGCTCGGCGTCTTCGCGGGAAGGCACATCGGGGTCGGTCTCGTTGCCGGGCGCGTCGCGATCGGTCCCCTCGTCGGACTGCCTACCGGAGTCGGTCCCCTCGTCGGACGGTCTGCCAGAGTCGGTCCCCTCGTCGGACTGCCTACCGGAGTCGGTCCCCTCGTCGGACGGTCTGCCAGAGTCGGTCCCCTCGTCGGACTGCCTACCGGGATCGGCCGGGGTCTCGTCCGGATCGCCGGACGGGGACGGCGACTCGGTCCCGGTGTCGCTCTCCTGGTCGGGCGGGTCGGCGGGGGTCTGGGACGGCGGGTAGGCGTAGATGTCGTCGGGGACGACGGGCGGCAGCACTTCGGGGCGCTTGTCCTGCTCCCCGTCGGTGCCGGTCCTCCGGTCGACCCAGGTGTCATGGGCGACGTCGACGATGACAAGGCGCCCCATGGCCCGCGGGGTCGACTTGACGACGACGATCCGGTCGGGCCGGTACCCCTTCCACAGCCGGCCCTTGTGGATCACCGCGCCCTTGACGGCGACCGGGGACGTGAGGGGGTTGCCGCCGGCGCAGCGGACGCGCGGCGCGCCGTGCCGGTCGACGAGTACGGCGGTGCCCGCCTGGAGCACGGCATGCCGCGCGACGGCCGAGCCCCCCTTGAAGCCATGGCTGGTGACACGGGTGTCGGTGCGCAGGACGACGGGGGTCAGCTCATGCAGAAAGCCGGGGACGCGCTCACGGTCGATGCCCGCGCCCGCCGCGAAGGCGCGCACCTTGGCCGGGTCCGCGCGCAGCAGCGTGAGCTGCCGTTCGACGTCGCAGCTGCCGGCGAAGCGCGTGCCCCCGTACAGGCCCGGCGTGGCGCCGGAGACGGTGCGCAGGGTCTGGCCACGGGTGGCCTGGCCGCTCTCGGGGGCCGGCAGCGCGAGGGGCGCGGGAGCGGGCACGTACAGTTCCCGGACCGTGGTGGCGGTGTAGGGATCGGGGCCCTGGCCGACGGCGGGCTGCAGGAGGACTTCCTCGTCCCTGTCGGGCGCGGGCGGGGCGGGGCTGTCGCCGCACCCGGAGAGCAGGATTCCGAGGGACGCGGTGGCGGACAGCGCGGCGGCGGACGACCACCGGCGACGAGTGGACCATCGACAACGTTTGGGACGCACGAACCTCTCCCGCCTCTGCACCATGATCGTCCTTCTGACCCCTCAAGTTCTGCCGGATTCCTGACACCGCCGCGACTTGGACGCGTTCAATCGGGCGCATACGCTCGGCGGGCAGGGGAGCCGATCCCGTTCGAGCCCTGGGGTGTGATGGGTGTGTCCGCGCTGGTCGACCGGATCGCGAGGCTCGGCCTGACGGCCGCCGCTTCGTCCCGCGGACGCCGGGCGCCGTCCAAGCCGGCCGTGCCCGCCCGGCGCACCCTCACCTACCCCGAGGTGGGGGCCACCCTCCTCGGCCCGATGCCGGACGGCTACCACCATCTGCACCACACGGTCCGGATCGGCCGCGGGCGCGAGGTCTTCGAGGCGGCGGGCGCGGCCGTCACCGCCTGGCGGATGCACCGGGCGTCGGGGGTCCGGCTGCGGGCCACGGCCGAGCGCGCCGAAGCCGGGGTCCGGGTCGAGGTCTCGGCCGGTCCGGGCCCGCTGCGGATTGCCGCGCCCTGCGAGATCGTCTGGGTGTCGTACGGACGGGACCGTACGGGTTTCGCCTACGGAACGCTGGACGGGCACCCCGAGCGCGGTGAGGAGTCCTTCGTCGTCGACATCCGGGACGACGGTTCGGTGTGGTTCACCGTGATGGCCTTCAGCCGTCCGGCGCGCTGGTACACCCGGCTGGCCGGCCCGCTCGTGCCCGTCCTCCAGAAGGCGTACGCCCGACGGCTGGGCGACACCGTGCGGCGGCTGGCCGCCGACCGATACTGGAGGTGATGGAGTGGTTCGGCGACGGCGGCTACTGGCTGAGCCGGCTGATCTTCCAGCGGACCCTGGCCGCCGTGTACGTGGTCGCCTTTCTCACCGCGGCCCTGCAGTTCCGGGCGCTGATCGGCGAGAGGGGCATGCTGCCGGTGCCCGCGTATCTGCGCCGCACACCGCCCGGAAGGGCTCCCGGCCTGTTCCGACTGCGCTACTCCGACCGGCTGTTCGCGCTCTGCGCCTGGACGGGGGTCGCCCTGTCGGCGGCGCTGGTCGCGGGAGCGGCGGACCGGCTGCCGCTCGCGGTCGCGATGGTCTGGTGGGCCGTGCTCTGGGTGCTGTATCTGTCGATCGTCAATGTCGGACAGACCTGGTACGGCTTCGGCTGGGAGTCCCTGCTGCTGGAGACCGGCTTTCTCGCCGTCTTCCTGGGCAATGACCGTACGGCTCCGCCGGTGCTGGTGCTGTTCCTGCTGCGCTGGGTGCTGTTCCGGGTGGAGTTCGGCGCGGGGCTGATCAAACTGCGGGGCGACCGGTGCTGGCGCGATCTGACCTGCCTCTACTACCACCATGAGACCCAGCCGATGCCGGGCCCGCTGAGCTGGTTCTTCCACCGGCTGCCCCGGCCACTCCACCGGGCCGAGGTGGCGGCGAACCACGTCACCCAGCTGGTGGTGCCGTTCGCGCTCTTCACGCCGCAGCCGGTCGCGAGCGTCGCGGCGGGCCTGATCATCTGCACCCAGCTGTGGCTGGTCCTCTCCGGGAACTTCGCCTGGCTGAACTGGCTGACGATCGTGCTCGCCCTCTCCGCCGTGGACACCTCCCTCGTCGTGTCCGCGCCCCGGCTGCCCGGCCCGCCGCTCTGGTACGCCGTGGTGGTCATGGCCGTCACCGCGCTGGTGGTGGTGCGCAGCTACTACCCCGCGCTCAATCTGGTCTCGCGCGAGCAGCGGATGAACACGACCTACGACCCGTTCCATCTGGTCAACTCCTACGGGGCGTTCGGCACGGTGGGCCGGGTGCGCCACGAGCTGGTGATGGAGGGCACGGACGAGAGAGAGCCGCACGCGGGCACGGTCTGGCGGGAGTACGGCTTCAAGGGCAAGCCCACGGATGTCCGCAGGCTGCCGCGCCAGTTCGCGCCGTACCATCTGCGGCTCGACTGGATGATGTGGTTCGCCGCCCTCTCCCCCGTCTACGCCCGCTCCTGGTTCGGCCCCTTCGTGGAGCGGCTGCTGGCTGGGGACCGGGACACCCTGCGGCTGCTCGGCCGCAATCCGTTCCCCGACGCTCCGCCGGTTCATGTGCGGGCCCGGATCTGGCGGTACCGCTACACGACCTGGCGGGAGCTGCGGACGACCGGCGCGTGGTGGCACCGCGACGGCGTGCGGGAGTTCCTGCCGCCGACCCGGCTGCGCTGATCCGGGCGGGGCAGGCGGGGCCTCGGTCCGGGCGGGGCGGCCGGCCGGGCCCTGCCGGTCGCCGCCGCCGCTCGAAGGCCACCCATTCCGGGCATTCCCAACTCCCCTGCTACGGCTACCCTTTTGAAGGAGCAGCAGCCGACCATGGGGAACGCACGATGAACGACGAGCCGCTCTCGGACTGGGTGAAGCGCCGCGACGCGAGGATCGGCAGGCTCCGCGCCGTGCCGATCGTGGGGCGCGGGGAACCGAGGGGGGCGCATCTGCGTCCGGACGCGCCGCGCGCCGTCGAGCGCTGGAACGGGCACGCCTGGGAGCTGCACACGATCGCAAGGAATCTCGCCGAGGCGAGGCGGCTGCTGCATCCGGAGCCGCACTGTCCGGAGACCGCCCCGGAAACGGTACGGCCGACGGCCGAGGGCGAGGTCGACCCCGCGGACGGCGGTACGGACCCCGGCCCGGGGACGGGGAGACATCGCAAGCGCGGAGCGCCGCGGCCGGACCCGCGCTGACCTCGGCGGGCCGGGGGCGGCGACCTCGGTAGCGGCCCACTGAAGGCGGTCCGCGCCCGGGGGCGCGGCCGTCGGGGAGCACGATGCGGGGCTTGGGGACGGCTGTGCCCCCGCGGGTCTCCGCGGGGGCACGCTCCGGGCTCTTCGCCCGGCCGGTTCCCAAGGGGCCGGGCCGGGCGGGTCGGCGGTGCGGTCCGGACCGAAGAGTCCGGAACCGTACCGGATCAGTCGATTCCGGGCAGGATATGCGGTTCGGCCAGGTCATCCTCGTAGCCGGCCAGCCGGATCGGGGCCGACCGGGCCCAGACTTCCAGGCTGCCGAGTTCGTCGGACCGGGTGACCCGCTCGCCGGTGCGTTCCGGGGGCCGGGTCTCGTGCTTCTTCACATCAGGTGTCACCGCGCACTCCTCTGTGTCGCGTAACTGGGACAGGGGCCGTTCGGTCGCGGTGGCGCCGGCATTCGGGCGGGACCGCAGCCTGGTTGCAGACGTGTCCCAGGACGGCCAAGGGAGGTTTTTTGGGTCCCTTGGAGACGTCCGTGGCCCTCAGAGTAACCAAATGAGCAAGGGCATGCTCGATGGGGCCGGAAATTCTACCCATTTCAGGCCACCGAACTGAGCGGGCACCAGGCTTTACGGCCTGGATGCCCGGTCAGCGCGCCGCTACGGGCCGCCACCCGAATGGAGCAGCAAAGGCAGTGGCCGGGATGAGTTCACGGTGAACCCATCCCGGCCACGGAAGCCGGAGCTGTCCCGGTCGTCTCGTACGCGGGGAAATGGCGCGTTTCGTATCCACGGCGGCGACCGAAGAGGTCGGCTACCGAAGGCTCCGGCCACCGAAGACGCCGGCCTCGAAGGCCGGGGCGCGATGGCCGCGCGCCGCCCCGGTCGGGCTACCAGTTCGCCGGGGCGTAGTCCTTGAGGAAGCAGCCGTACAGATCCTCGCCGGCCTCACCGCGCACGATGGGGTCGTACACGCGGGCGGCCCCGTCGACCAGGTCGAGCGGTGCGTGGAAGCCCTCGTCCGCAAGGCGCATCTTGTCGGGGTGGGGGCGCTCGTCGGTGATCCAGCCCGTGTCGACGGCGGTCATCAGGATGCCGTCGGAGTCGAACATCTCCTGGGCGCTGGTGCGGGTGAGCATGTTCAGCGCCGCCTTGGCCATATTGGTGTGCGGGTGGCCCGCGCCCTTGTAGCCGCGGCTGAACACGCCTTCCATCGCGGAGACGTTCACCACGTACGTCCGCTTGGCCTCGGCGGCGGCCATGGCCGGGCGGAGCCTGCTGATCAGGATGAACGGCGCGGTGGAGTTGCAGAGCTGGACCTCCAGCAGCTCCACCGGGTCGACCTCGGAGACGGTCTGGACCCAGCTGTTGGTGGCGTGGAGGTCCGGCACCAGGCCGCCCGCGTCGATCGCGGTGCCGGCCTCGATACGCGCCGGGGTCGCCGAGCCGGACACCAGTGCCAGACCGGTGACGTCCTCGGCGGTCAGCCCCTCGCCCGTCGCCGACGGCAGCGCGGCCACGGACTCGACGGCACCACTGCCGAAAGTACCGATGATCTGCGCGGGCGGCAGCTCGCCCATGGGCAGCGGGGCGGATTCGGCGGCGACGAGTTCGCGGTACGCCTGCGGGGAGCGGCGCACGGTCTGCGCGGCGTTGTTGATCAGAATGTCCAGGGATCCCCGGGCCGCGACGGAGTCGGCCAGCGCGACGACCTGAGCGGGGTCGCGGAGGTCGATCCCCACGATCCGGAGGCGGTGGATCCAGTCGTCGCTGTCGGGCATCGCCTTGAAGCGGCGGATCGCGTCGTTGGGAAAGCGCGTGGTGATGGTGGTGTGCGCGCCGTCGCGCAGCAGGCGCAGCGCGATGTACATCCCGATCTTGGCGCGCCCGCCGGTGAGCAGGGCGCGCTTGCCCGTCAGATCGGTACGGGCGTCCCGGCGCATCCGGTTCTCGGCGGCGCATTCGCGGCAGAGCTGGTGGTAGAAGGCGTCGACCTCGACATAGCGGGTCTTGCAGATGTAGCAGGAGCGCGGGCGCTGGAGAATCCCCGCGATCTCTCCGGTGACGGAGGACGAGGGCAGGAGTCCTTCGGTCTCGTCGTCGATCCGTTCGGCGGAGCCGGTGGCCGTCGCCTCGGTGACCGATTTGTCGTGCGCGGTCTTGGCGGCCCGCCGCTCCTGGCGACGGCGCTGCTTCACGGTCCGGTAGATCCCCGCCGTGGCCCGGCGGACGGTGATCGCGTCCGGGTGGTCGACCTCCAGCCGGTCCAGTTCGTCCAGCACGCTCAGGCAGACGGCCAGCCGCTCAGGGTCGATCCCCGGTCCGTACGCCGGACTGTCCTCTGTCACCGTCATGAGCCTTGCCGTTTCCTTGAGCGCGGGCACGAGCGCGTCCACGCGCGTTCTGCGGGTTCCAAATGCGCAACCTTACGGCCCGGCCGGGTGTGGGCCAAATGAGGGTCGCGCACCCCGGTCCACGGCTCCCCCGCCGTGACGATGCCCGGCACGGCCGCGCGAGGTCCCGGGCCACCTGGACCTCGCGGTCGGTCCCGGAGCCGGGCCGCCTGGACCTCGCGGTCGGCCGAGGCCCCTGGAGTCCGCACGCATCCGGCCGGTCGTTCTCCGTAGCGCGGATCCCGTTTCCGGGGACGGCGTTACGGCTGCTGGTCGCGGTCGACGCCGGCCCCGGCCGTCACACACCTGCCGCGCACACCCGCCGCACGGCTGCCGCCGTGCCTCGTCACGCCTTCTCCAGCAGTTCCTCGTACAGCTCGTACGTCTGCCGGGCCACCTGGTCCCAGCCGAACTCGCGCACAGCTCGCTGACGTCCGGCCACGCCCATCCTGGTGGCCTCGAACGGGTCGTCGAGCACCCGGTTCACCGACTGGGAGAAGGCCGACTCGAAGGCTTCGGGGCGCCGGGCGTCGTACGGCACCAGCAGACCCGTACGCCCGTCGTCCACGACCTCGGGAATGCCGCCGACGGCGGAGGCGACGACGGGCGTCCCGCAGGCCATGGCCTCCAGATTGACGATGCCCAGCGGCTCGTACACCGACGGGCACACGAACACGGCCGCGTGGGTGAGCAGTTGGATGACCTGGGGGCGGGGCAGCATCTCGGGGATCCAGTGGACTCCGTCCCGCATCCGGTCCAGCTCGTCGACCAGCTCCCGGAACTCGGTTTCGAGCTCCGGCGTGTCGGGCGCGCCCGCGCAGAGCACCAGCTGCGCTTCCGGGTCGAACGTGCGGGCGGCGCGCAGCAGGTGGGGCACGCCCTTCTGCCGGGTGATCCGGCCGATGAAGAGCACGTAGGGACGGTTCGGGTCGACGCCGATCCGTTGCAGTGCCGTCGTCTCTTGGTCGGGACGGTAGAGGCGGGTGTCGATGCCGTTGTGGATGACGCGCACGGCGGCGGGGTCGAGGGCCGGATAGCAGGCGAGGATGTCGTTCCGCATCCCCCGCGAGACGGCGACGACCGCGTCGGCGGCCTCGATCGCCGTGCGCTCGGCCCAGCCGGCGAGAGCGTAACCGCCGCCGAGCTGCTCGGCCTTCCAGGGGCGCAGGGGTTCCAGGGAGTGCGCGGTCATCACATGCGGCACGCCGTAGAGGAGTTTGGCGAGGTGGCCCGCGAGATTGGCGTACCAGGTGTGGGAGTGGACCAGTTCGCGCCCGGCCAGTTCGGCGGCCATCGCCAGATCCACGGAGAAGGTGCGCAGCGCGTCATTGGCTCCGGCGAGCCCCTCGGCCGGCCGATGGCGCAGTACCCCTTCGGCCTCGCCCTCACCCCAGCAGTGCACCTCCAGTTCGGTCAGCGCCCTCAACTCATGGGCGAGGAACTCCACATGGACCCCGGCGCCGCCGTAGACGTCCGGGGGGTACTCGCGTGTGAGCAGTCCCACCTTCACCCTTCGATGGTCACCCACCGGGGGGCTGCGGGGAAGACTGCGTCCGGGGCGGGCCGCCGGGCGGGCGGTCGAAGACGCAGTCGCCGCAGAGCCCGCCGCCCGCGCGGTAGTACAGGCAGCAGCTGGTGCGGCGCATCCGGGGTCCTTCGACGGTGCCGGACAGATCGGGGTGGGCGAAGAGTTCGGCGGCGAGTGCGCTCGCCCGCCCGGCGACTTCGGGTCTGCCCTCGCGGTGCGACCAGGAGTGGATCTCGCGTACGGCTCCGGCGAGCGCCGAGCCCGCGTTGCCCCACAGCAGTCGGGGGGAGATCCCCGTGTCCCGGCGGAAGGCTTCGGCGAGCGGCGCCAGATGGCCGTACTGCACGGTCCGTCTGATCGCGGCGGCGTCGGCGGGCACCGAGCGCGGCCGGGTCAGCAGCAGATCGTCGGGCGAGCCGCGTTCCGGGGCCCAGTGGAGGCGTTCGGGGTCCAGTTCGGGCAGTCGTCCGGTCAGCGCGGCCGAGCCGAGGGCGATGGACCAGAGCCGGGCGGCGAGCCCCAGCTGGGCGATGGAGGCGGCGACGCGACGCTCGGACGCGCCGAGCCGGGCGGCGACGGTGTCGACACGGAGCGTGAGGGGCGCGTCCTCGCCCGCGTAGAGCCGTGCGAGCGGCTGCCCCTGAGTGATGTCAGGGGCAGCCACCTGGCCGCCTGGGCTCTCCGCACGGTCACGGCCGGGGTCACGGTCGTGCCGCGGGTCCGGCGTCGCGGTCCGCAGGGCGAAGAATCCGCCGATCGAAGCCTGATCCCGCAGGTCCATGCCCCCGCTCACCGTCCTGTCGCGTGTCAGTCGCCTCGGTTCCCCGCCGGTCACCGTATCCCGGTCGGCCCGCTCGCCCACCTCCGCTGACCTGGCCGACAGCCGGGCATAGGACTTTAGGCTTACGTTCGTACTCCGTCGGCAGTACGAACAAATCCCTGCTCAAGGACGACGACGCGGGCGCGGAACAGAGAGATCGTGGTCTCTATGAGTTCCCTCATGCTGGCGGTGCTTCTGTCTCTGGTCTCCGCGGTCGCCTATGCGGCCGGGGCGATCGTGCAGGAGCGTGTCGCCGCGTCCACGCCCGCCCGGCCGTACGCTCCCCTGCACCACGCCGGGTGGTGGTTGGCCGTCTCCCTGAACGGCGTCGGCGCGCTGCTGCATGTGGTCGCCCTGGCCTACGGGCCGCTGAGCGTGGTCCAGCCGCTGGGGGCTCTGACGATCGTGTTCGCGCTGCCGATGGCCGCGATCTTCGTACGGCGGAGGGCCGGTGCCGCCGCGTGGCAGGGCGCGATCCTGGCAACGGTCGGGCTCGCGGGGCTGCTGGCGCTGAGCGGGGACGCCGGCGCGCACTCTCTGGGCACCGGTCAGCGTGGGGTTCTCGCGGCGGCGACCTTCGGGGTCGTCGCGCTGATCTTCCTGGTGGCGCAGACGATTCACCGGCC
Source organism: Streptomyces sp. NPDC004838 (assembly GCF_053600955.1). Taxonomy (NCBI): domain Bacteria; kingdom Bacillati; phylum Actinomycetota; class Actinomycetes; order Kitasatosporales; family Streptomycetaceae; genus Streptomyces; species Streptomyces sp. NPDC004838. The sequence goes on from NZ_JBSGAW010000003.1 coordinate 122,526, forward strand.
CGTTCTGCGCAGTGTGCTGCTGGCCGCGTCCGCGGGAGTGGCGTTCGGCATCGCCTCGGTGTTCACCAAGACCGTCGTGGTGGACTGGATCTGGTCGCAGCCGCTGGCCCAGTGGTCGAGCATGATCGCGGTGGCGGTGCTGGCCGTCGGCGGACTGCTGCTCTCCCAGGCGTCGTACCGGGGTGCGGGGCTCGCGGCTCCGCTGGCCACGGTCACGGTGGTCAATCCGGTGGTGGCCGCGGCCGTCGGCATCACCATGTTCGGCGAGGGCTTCCGGTACGGGATCCTGGGCACCGTACTGGCGCCCGCCTTCGGGGTCCTGGCGGCCTCGGGGCTCGTCCTGCTGACGACGGAGCGGCTCGCCGCCTCGCGCAGGCAGTCGGGAGCGGGCGAATCGCCCGCGGGGGACCTGCGGTCGCCCGAGATCCTCGCGCCGTCCGGAACGCCGACTCCGACGGACCCCGCGGGGCCGGGACATCGCCCGGCCGAGGTCCGCTCGCCGTCGGACCCTTCCGCGGCCGGCGTGCCGCAGAAGGGCCGATTTCCGGAGAGCCGTTCCCCGGGGGGCCGGGCTCGGGAAGCCAGGGCTCGGGAGTGCCTTTCTCCGGAGAGCCGGACGAGAAGCTCAGAGCGAGACGCCGCCCGACCTGAGGTAGGCGAGGGGGTCGATGTCGGACCCGTACCCCGGACCTGTCCGGACTTCGAAGTGGAGATGCGGTCCTGAGCTGTTGCCCGTGGATCCCGAGCGGGCGATCCGCTGGCCGCTGTCGACCGACTGGCCGGAGCGCACGCTGACGGCCGACAGGTGCGCGTACTGGCTGTACTTGCCGTCGGTGTGCCGGATCACGACCTGATAGCCGTACGATCCGCCCCAGCCCGCGGAGACGACCAGCCCGGAGGCGACCGCCTTGACGGATGTGCCGGTGGGCACGGGGAAGTCGACTCCGGTGTGGTAGCCGCTGGACCAGGCGGATCCCGACTTGCGGTACGGGGTTCCGGTGGAGGCTTCGACGGGTGCGCTGAGCCCTGACCGGGAGACGGTGGACCTCGCGGCCCGTGCCGGTTCGGCAGCCTGCTTCTTCGGCTTGGGGGCCGCCTTCTTGAGCGCCTTGGGGGCTTCCTTCTCCGGTGCCTTCGGGGCGGTGCGTTCGGGTGCCTTGGGGGCCTGACGCGGGGTCGCGGGGACCGTCCGCTCCCGCTCGGTCCCCGGTGCGGCGGTCGACGGGCGGTGCTGGGGTGCCTTCATCCGCAGGACGAGCCGCTGGCCGGGGTATATCAGATCGGGGTCGGAGCCGACGACCTCGCGGTTCTGCGCGTACAGCTTCTGCCAGCCGCCCTGGACGTCCTTCGCCGCCGCGATCCCGGAGAGCGAGTCGCCGCGGCCCACGGTGTAGCCCTCGCGCTGGGTCGGCACCGTGGTCGGAGTCGCCTTCGACTGCTTCTGCTGGTGCTTCCGGGGTGCGGACCGCTGAGGGGCCGACTGCTTCGGGGATGCCTGCTTCGCCCGGTGCTCGCCCTGCGCGCTCTTGCCGTCGTCCTTGGCGGAGCCCCGTTCGGGCGAGATGTCGGGCGAGTCCCCGCCCCGGGTGAGCCCGGCACGGACCGAGCAGCTGGGCCAGGCGCCGGGGCCCTGCCCCTCGAGGACCCGTTCGGCTACCGCGATCTGCTGGTCCTTGCTGGCGAGATCCGCGCGCGGGGCGTACTCCCGGCCGCCGTACGCCTCCCAGGTGGATTGGCTGAACTGGAGCCCGCCGTAGTAGCCGTTGCCGGTGTTGATGTCCCAGTTGTTGGTGGATTCGCAGGCCGCGACCTTCTCCCAGACGTCCACGGACGCCGCCTCGCTGGTCCCCGCGCCGATGAGCGGCAGAGCCATACCGGCGCTGCCCGCGGTCACCGTGAGTGAGGCGCGATTGATGCGGCTCGGTTGGTATCGGCGGTGTCGCCCGGTTGCGGCCATATGGAATCCCCCATTGAGCAGGACGGTCGGTTCACAGAAACTTCAGATCACGGAAAGGTCACGTACCAAGCGGTCAACCTAGACGCTGGGTCCGGATGATGACAAGTGCTCACTCCCCGCGCACCGAGGCACAGGGGGCGAATGCGCCGTATGGGCCCCGGTTTCCGACGCGCCCGTGGGGGTGCACTTCAGGCGAGACCGGGAACTTCCGGGAACTCCTCGGCCTCGCCGATCGATGAATGGCTGAGGCCGCCCGTACGTATGAGTGGGGGCGGAGACGGACTTCCGACGGACTTCCAGGAGCACGAATGAGTGGTACAGCCCAGATCGGTGTCACGGGACTCGCGGTGATGGGCCGCAATCTGGCCCGGAACTTCGCCCGCAACGGCTTCACGGTCGCCGTGCACAACCGTACGGAGGCCAGGACACGGGAGCTGGTCGAGGAGTTCGGTGACGAGGGCCGTTTCATCGGGGCCGAGTCCGCACAGGAGTTCGTCGCGGCACTGGAGCGCCCGAGACGCCTGGTCATCATGGTCAAGGCGGGCGAGCCGACGGACGCCGTGATCCAGGAGTTCGCACCGCTACTGGAGGAGGGCGACGTCATCATCGACGGCGGAAACGCCCACTTCGCCGACACCCGCCGCCGCGAGAAGGAACTCCGGGCGCGCGGCATCCACTTCGTGGGCGTGGGCATCTCGGGCGGCGAGGAGGGCGCTCTGCACGGGCCGAGCATCATGCCGGGCGGCTCGGCCGAGTCGTACGCCTCGCTGGGGCCGCTGCTGGAGAAGATCGCCGCGAGGGCGCACGACGGCGCACCGACGGTCGCGCACATCGGCCCGGACGGCGCGGGTCACTTCGTGAAGATGGTGCACAACGGCATCGAGTACGCCGATATGCAGCTGATCGCCGAGGCGTACCATCTGCTGCGCTCGGTGGCCGGGTACTCCCCCGCGCGGATCGCGGAGACCTTCCGCGCCTGGAACACGGGCCGTCTCGACTCGTATCTCATCGAGATCACCGCGGAGGTGCTGGCGCACACGGACGCGGCGACGGGAAAGCCGTTCGTCGACATCGTGACGGACCAGGCGGAGCAGAAGGGCACCGGCCGCTGGACCGTGCAGATCGCGCTCGATCTGGGCGTTCCCGTCTCCGGCATCGCGGAGGCGGTCTTCGCGCGTTCGCTGTCGGGGCACGCGGATCTGCGCGGCGCGTCGCGGGGGCTGCCCGGCCCGTCGACCTCGGCGCTCGGCGAGGAAGAGGCGAGCCGGTTCGCCGACCGCGTCGAGCAGGCGCTGTACGCGTCCAAGATCGTGTCGTACACCCAGGGTTTCCACCAGATCCAGGCCGGCAGCGAGGCGTACGACTGGAACATCGACCTCGGCTCGGTGGCGTCGATCTGGCGGGCCGGCTGCATCATCCGGGCGGTCTTCCTGGACCGGATCCGCGAGGCGTACGACGCGCAGCGCGATCTGCCGAGCCTGCTGTCGGACAAGCAGTTCGCGGCGGAGATCGGCGCGGCGCAGGACGACTGGCGCGAGGTGGTGGCGACGGCCGCCCGGCAGGGCGTGCCGACGCCGGGCTTCTCGGCGGCTCTCGCGTACTACGACGCCCTTCGGGCGGAGCGGCTGCCGGCCGCCCTCACCCAGGGGCAGCGGGACTTCTTCGGCGCGCACACCTACCGGCGGACCGACCGGGAGGGCTCGTTCCACACCCTCTGGGGCGGTGACCGCTCGGAGATCGCGTCCGGCTGACGTTCGTTCCGGTTCCGGGCGCGGCCGGTCCGCGCCCGGAACCGGCCCGCGTCAGGACGGCTCCGAGGCGGGCACCCGTTGCCGGGCGGACTCCGGCTCCGGTTGCGGCTCCGGGCGCTGTCAGACCGGGCCCGGTGCGGGTTCCGGCTCCGGCGTCGGTTCGGGGCCGGGCGTCGGTGGCCGCGGAATGGGGTCCGGCGCCGGTCCCGGCGCGGGCGCGGGGCCTGGCGGGGGCGGGGGTACGGGCTCGGGGACCGGGCTCGGCGTCGGACCGGGCGGTCCCGGCGTCGGCACGGGTGAGGGCGGTACAGGGGGCTGGGTCATGCCTGACCTCCAAGGTGCGGAGTCGGTGCGTTCCCACTGTCTCCCCGTCCGCGTTCCCCCGCTCGCGGGATCCACACACCATGGGTCGCGTTCGGGCGGGAAAGCCGGGCCGGGCGGGTGCCCGGCCCACACGGGCGGCGGTGCCCGTCGTGCCGAGCGTGTCAGCGAGCGCCTCCGCTCACCGCCATGGCCGCGCGCAGACCGGACCGGGGGCTGGACAGCACCGGTACGGCCGTGGTCGTACGGTCGGCGGCGTCCGCCATCGATGCCTGGGCGAGAACGATCACCTCGGCGTCCCGTACGGCGTCGGCGGCGGACGCGACGGCGTCGAGGTACCCGTCGCGGTCACCGGCCAGGAAGCGCTCCCATGCCTCCTCCACCAGGACCGTCCGCAGTTCGACGCCTTCCCGCCCCGCGGTTTCCTCGCGGATCAGGGCCTCGGTCGGCTCCCGTGTTCCGCGCAGCGCCGCGATCACCACGATCCGCCGGGACCTCGCGGCGGTGGCGGCCATCGGCCGGTCGACCCTGAGCACCGGTACGCCCAGTCCGGGGGCGAGCGCCTCGGCGACCGCGCCGATCGTCGAGCAGGTGCACAGGACGGCTCCCGAGCCGTCGGCGACGGCCCGCGTCAGGACGTCCGCGACAGCCGGTGCGACGGCGTCGGGCCCTTCCTCGACGGCACGGGCGAGCAGGTCCTCGCGCACGAGATGGCGCAGTGCGGCGCCCGGATGGTCCTGATCGCGCAGAGCGTCGAAGACCGGGATGTGGACCGGGGAGGTGTGCAGGAGGACGAGCATGGGGGAACGGTAGTCGGCGGGCGTGCGCCGGACGGGCTGTCGTGCCGCCCGGCCGGGGCGACACGACGCTCTCGCTCCGGGGCTCACCCGAGGGGATTCGCCCTCAGCTGCTTCTTCGCCGCCTCGACCAGCGCCGCGGGCGCGACGGGCGCCTCGTCCGGGTGCCGCTCGGCCCACTTGGCGGCGTACGGACAGAGCGGGACGACGGGGACGCCCTCCCTGTCGGCCATCGCGTAGAACTCACGGACGAGAGCGCCGGCGATCCCCTTCCCCTCGTGCCCCGGCTCGACCACCGTGTGCACCGCGACCAGCGCGGCGGGGTCCTGGTCCAGTACGAAGTAGGCGATGCGTCCGGTGACCCGGCCGTCCTCGTACGCCTCCAGCAGGCCCTTCGCCCGCTGGTCACGGATGTCGTACTCGGGCTTGTCGGACATGACGGCTTGCTCCTTCGGTCGTACGGGCGGAAACGGCGGATCGTGCGGATCGTCGCGGGAACGGGTGGCCGGGCCGAGGGCTCAGCTCACCGCGTGCGGGCTGCGCTCGGCGCGGCCGCCGGGTACGGGCGCGGAGGCGTCCGAGCCCAGCTCGACGATACGGTTCTCCGCGTCGACATGGACGACACGGGGTACCGTCGCGCGCGCCTCGGCGTCGTCGACCTGGGCGTAACTGATCAGGATCACCAGGTCACCGGGGTGGACGAGATGCGCGGCGGCCCCATTGATCCCGATGACTCCGGAGCCGCGCTCGCCCTCGATGACATACGTCTCCAGCCGTGCGCCGTTCGTGATGTCCACGATGTGCACCAGCTCGCCCGGCAGAAGATCCGCCGCCGCCATCAGGTCGGCGTCGACGGTCACGGATCCGACGTAGTGGAGATCGGCCTGGGTCACGGTGGCGCGGTGGATCTTGGACTTGAGCATGGTGCGCAGCATCGGGGCACTCCGGAAGGTAGGCTCCCTGCCTGCGTTTTTGCAGGTCAAGGGCGATAGCCTCACCTTACAACGAGTCGCAGGTTCGGGCAGCGTTCCCCAAGTCTCTCAGGATTCATACTGACCACTCGCCGACTTTCCTGACGCATCGTCAGGCGGTTGCGGGAGAGCTTCACCCACTCCCCCGGACCCCACCCCGACGACGGCACAAGCCTACGCGGCACCCTCCGAAGGGCGTCGGTGATCACTGTCACTCCGGCGGCCTGGGCGGCGGTCATGAACGGAGGCGGTCGAGCGGGAGCCGGGCCGCGCACCGCCATGGATCAGCTGACCCAAGCCCCTTCTGCCCGACCTAGGGAGGCGGCACCCACGGCCGAACAAGACTCTGAGTGGCCGCAGCTGTGATGTGGTCGGGGGCGGCGCTGCGTGCCTGCCTCGACGCCTCCGTGTCGCAACTCCAGTGGATCGTGGACGGCTACCTGCTGCCCCTGGCGAGTGCCCGTCCCACCAGACAGAATCGGCCCATGCGCAACGAGCCACAGCTCGCGTTCATCGCTGACGACGATCTGAGAGCAGCCCGCACGGTCGAGGCGCTGAGCGCCGCCGACTGGTCGGCGGCCTCGGTCCTCCCCGGCTGGACCCGGGCCCATGTGGTGGCCCATCTCGCACTCAACGGCGAAGGTCTGGCCCGCGCCCTCGACGGGCTGCTCAGCGGGCGGACGGTTCCGGTCTACGCGTCCGGCGAGGCCCGTGACCACGACATCGAGGAACTGGCCGCACAGGGCCCGGGCGAACTCCGGCAGCGGCTGTCCACGGCAGCCGCCCGCTTCGCGGAAGTGGCACGGGAACTGACCGACGCGCACTGGGCGGGCGAGGTGATGCGGCTGCCCGAGAGCCCGCCCTTGACCGGGTTCGGCCCGGCCACCACGACGTGACCGCGGTCAAAGGGACAGCGGGCCCTGGAGTATGCGCCGTCCCAGGGCCCGCCGTCGTCGGCCTACTCGTACCGGTGGCGGACGCCACCATGATGGCTGTCGGTGCCGGGGAATGCTCCAAGCGGCCAGGGACCCCGATGCCCGCAGCGTCCAACGCCTCCGAGCGAGAGCCCGCGTGGCGCGGGGAGCGGACTTTCCCGGATCAGAAGAACCAGTGCTCGGTCTCCTGGCCGTGCTGGTGGACATCGCTGAACTTGCCTGCGTAGAACCCGAGCGGCACGCCGTCGTGGGTGTGGGCGTCACGGACGGCGCCGAACACGACGGTGTGGTCACCGCGGGGCCGCCCCGAGGTGTTGTGCGTCTACTACTTGCCGAAGTAGGCGTTGTAGACCGTCACCGCCCCCTTGTGCCCCTGCTTGTCCTCAAAGGCCGCCCGGAGCGACACTCCTTTGCCCTTGGCCGGATTCCGCACCGTGACCTCGCCCTTCTTCACGGTGAGCTTCTTCCAGGTCTTGCCGAGGTCGTACGACACATGGACCGTGAGCGACTTCAGGTTCCGGCCCGCCGCCGGGCCCTGCACCGTCACCGGCACGAGCTGTGTCGCGCCCGCCTTGGCCGTACTGTCGAGTCCGGTCTTCGCGCCGAACCGCGCCACGGAGGCCGGCACCTTCACCGGAGTGTCGCCCGCGGGCTTGGCGGACCGGAAGGTCCAGCTCGCGTCGATCCGGCTCGCGGCGGCGGCCACCGCGGCCGCACGCGTGACGGAGGTCTTCAGCGTGTACGTCGCCGCCGGGGCCCCTACCGTGAACTTCTCGGCGCCGATCAGCGGATCATCGTTCTGGCCGACCTTCGTCGTGCCCCGGTGCAGCGTGGTCCGCACGGACGCGTAGTCCGAGTAACCGGTGTGCCCCTGCCCGTCGGCGAAGACCGGCAGATCGCCCCAGAGCTGGTTGCCCTCGCGGAAGATCCCGGTCCCCGGGCTGAGGGCGGGCGCGTGGACGGCGGTGTTGAAGGTCTCGCTGTACGTCTTCCCTGCCCGGTAGACCTTCAACGGAATGGAGTAGTAGGCATCGAAGAGCGTCCGATCACCGGGGTTCCGCCCGGTGAGCTGGAAGTACTGGAATTCCCACTGGACCCCGTCACCGGTGGACAGGTGCACGGTCCGCGTTCCGGGCAGGCGGACCCGCGTGGCGCCCGGGACCGAGAACCCGATGCCGGGCAGAGTTCCCTGAGTCTGCAGCTCGCCTTCCTTGCCGGGCGTCTTCGCCGACGAGCCGAGACCGGCCTTCACGGTGGCGAACTCGTTTGCCGTGAAACGCTTGGTGAGGCCGGTGGCCAGCTGCTTCGTCTTGCCGCCGAAGGAGACGTCGTACTCGGTGGACGGCCCGCTCATGAACTGCGCGGTCCAGGTCTGGGACAGCGATCCGTCGGTGATCTGCGGGCCGAGGTGCTGTGTGCGGATGTTCTTGAACGAGTCGAAATGGAGCCAGTTGACAATGTTGTCGGCGGGGTCGTTGACCTCGTAGTAGGCCGAGGCGACTGTCTGCCGGGCGTTGGCGGCCGGCACGCGGATGTCTACCGGCTTGGCGGCCCTGGCGTCCACGGTGAGCGTCATGTTCCTGGTGACGTCCAGCCGGGGACGGACCAGCCAGTCGAAGCCCTTGGAGGAGTCCAGCGGATCGGCGGCCAGCGTGGTGTCCACGATGAAGCGGCCCTTGGGCAACCGCACCGTGGCGGTGCCGGAAGGGTCGGAAACGTAGTGGGCGGGGTTCCCGCCGGGCTGTGCCACGGTGCTCAGCATCTTCTCGCTCGGCTTGCCGTCGCGTCCGATGTGCCGGAATGTGACGTCGTACGACTCGATCTCACGGTCCACCGACGCCGCCGTGCGTACGGTCTGGCCGCCGCCGGTCGCCACGACCACGGCCGAGTAGGCCCCGTCGGCCGTGCCGCCGAGACGGGTGTTGACCGTGACATCGGCGGTCGCCGTGCCTCCGGCCGGGACCGTCACCCGGGGGGTGCCGACCGTGAAGAACCCGGCCGGTGCGGGCCTGCCCTGCGGGCCGGTGCCGGTGACCGTCAGATCGAGCGTGACGTCCTGGGTGCCGAGGTTGCGGTACGTGATCTTCTTGGTGACGGGCAGATCGTCGGTGTGCGGCCACTGCTGCACCCCGAAGCCCAACGACACCGGCTCGGCGATCACCCGCTGGCCGACCGCCTTGTCGACGGAGACACGGCCCGACCCCTGCTGGAACACCGAATAGGGGCCGCCTTCCGCGGAGGCGACGAGCGCGCCCTTCAGCTCCGCGGGCCGCCACGTCGGATGCTGCTGCTTCAGCAGCGCGGCGGCGCCCGCGACATGTGGAGTGGCCATCGACGTACCGGAGATGGACATGTACCCCGGCGGGTTCTGCCCCACTTGCCGGGCGATGGTACTGCCGTCGGCCGCGGCGGCGGTGGTGTCCACCCCGGGCGCGGTGACGTCCGGCTTGACGGCGCCGTCGCCCGCGCGCGGGCCGACGCTGGAGAAATCGGCCAGCCTGTCCTGGTCGTCGACCGCTCCGACGGTGAGCGCGGCGTCCGCACTGCCGGGCGAGTTGACCGTCCCCGACCCCGGGCCGGAGTTGCCCGCCGCGATCGCGAACAGGACGCCCTTCTCCGCCGTCACCTTGTTGACATGGGCCTCCAGCGGGTCGAGTTCCGGGGTGTCTCCCCCGCCGAGGCTGAGATTCAGGATCTGGGCGCCCTGGGCCACGGCCCAGTCGATGCCGGCGATGATGCCGGAGTCCTCGCCGGCGCCATTGTCGTCCAGCACCTTGCTGTTGAGCAGCTTGGCCTTGGGCGCGACGCCCTTGTACTTGCCGCCCGACTTGGCACCCGTGCCCGCCACGGTGGAGGCGACATGCGTGCCGTGCCCGTCGCGGTCCTTGGTGTCGGGGGACGAGGTGAAGTTCTTCGCCCCGACCACCTGGGTCCGCAGATCCGGATGGGTGTCGTCGATACCGGTGTCCAGTACGGCGACCGTGACGCCCTGTCCCTCGATGCCCCGATTCCACAGCTTGGGAGCGCCGATCTGCGCGGTGCTCCGGTCCAGAGTGGCCCGGCGGACTCCGTCCAGCCAGATCCGGCTGATCCCGGACGCCGTGGTCCGCGCGCCGCCGCCACGGGTGCGGGTGAGCGCGGACCACAGCTCCCCGGCGTCCTGCCGCGGCGTCGAGATCGCGTCCGCGTTCAGCGCCCCCAGGGCACGCCGCACCTGGGTACCGCCCGTGCCGCGCACCTCCGTCCGGGCCCGCCCGGCCGCGTCCCCGCCGTAGCCGACGATGGCCCGGAGGCCGTTGCCGCCGCCCCGGAGGTTCGCCGCCTTGCGCAACTCCTCGATGTCGAAGAGCCGCCGGTCCAGCCGACCCTCGGCGATCAACTGCCGGGCGTCGTAGGGCACCGTGTAGGTGCGCCCGCCGTGGGTCTGGGTCTGTATGGGTATGTTCTTCCGGCCCTCGCCCGGCTCGATCCTGGCGACCCGGCCCTTCGCGTCGATCACGACGCGGTCACCGGTGATCAGCGTGAGACGCTGCTGGGGACCCGGCCCCGGCCGCCCCTTGCCCGGGGCGTCGCCGCCCGCGGGTGACTGGTTGCCCGTGCGCTCCTCCGCCGCCGACATCGGGCTGGTCAGTCCCGTTGTCAGCGCCACGGCCGCTGCCGCGGCGACGGTGGCGACGCACGCCTTCTTCACTTGTCCGCGCAAATCTCCCCCTGGAGACTGGTCACACGGTGGAACGGGATTCGTTCCTCCGGCCGGGGACGACTCGGAAGTCTGTTGGTATCCCCCTCCCCGGAACCCGAAGTATGCCGAGCGTGTAACGGGTGATCAATAGCGTTGCGGAAGTGGCATGTTGGGCCTAGAGGGTGCGGAATCGGTCCGCGGTGAACCATGCGATGGCGCTCTGGATACTGTCGCGGCGCGTCTGGTCGGCGTCATCGCCCGGCCGGCGTGCGCCGGGCTCGTGTCAGCAGCCATGGAGGGCTCTTCGGTTTCGCCTTCCGGGTCATGCGACGTTCGCCTGCCGCGTGACGTACGGGCCGGGCTCCGGCGCGGACTGCTGGTGATGCCCAGGCCGATCGCTGTGGCGACCTTCGCCGGGTCTCCGGGCTGGGCGGCGTCGCCCTCCCGCACCCGCTTCCTGGTGGCACCCGCCTTCTCCTCGTACGCCGGGTGTTCTTCGGAGAAGTAGGCCGTGCCTCTGCCGAACAGATTGATGCGGAACGCGCCGGGTACCACGATCAGCACCTTGATGCCGAAGGGGTCCACCTCGTCGGCCAGGCCCTCCGACAGTCGCTCCAGCGCCGCCTTGGTCGCGCTGTACCCGGAGAAGCCGGCGAAGGACAGCTGTCCGCCAAAACTGCTGATGTTCACGATCGACCCGCTGTCCTGCTCCCGCATCCGCGGCAGCAACGCCCGGGGCAGCCTCGCCGGGCCGAACGCATGCAGTTCGAACAGGTCGCGCAGTTCCCCGTCGGTGGTCTCCTCGAACGCTCCGACCTGGGTACGTCCGGCGTTGTTCACGAGCACGTCCACCCGGCCGTAGCGCGCGAGGACGTCGGCGGCCATCCGTACGGTCGATCAGCGGCGCCGCAGGGACGGGTCGAGCAGCGCGGGCGGAGTGTCGTTCTTCTCGTGCGCGGCCAGGTCGGTGCCGGGAGCCACGATGGCGTCGATCGCATCGAGTACGTCGGCGGAGAGCACGGTTTCCGCGGCGGCGAGTTGCGCGTGCAGGTGGTCCAGCGTGCGGGGGCCGATGAGCGCGCCGGTCACTCCGGGGTGCGCGGTCACGAATCCGAGCGCGAGCTGGATCATGGTCAGGCCGGCCTCGTCGGCGACCTCGGCCAACCGTTCGACGGCTTCGAGCCTGGCCCGGTTGGCGGGAACGGTGACGTCGAAGCGCTGCGGCATCAACGCCGAGCGGTGGCCGGTGATCTCCCGGCCCTCGCGTATCGCGCCCGACAGCCAGCCCGAGGCCAACGGGCTCCACACCAGCACACCGAGCCCGTACTCCTCGGTCACGGGCAGGACGTGGGTCTCGATCCCGCGTTGCAGGATCGAGTAGCTGGGCTGTTCCGTGGCATAGCGGCTCAGGCGGTGCTCGCGGGCGGCCCACTGTGCCTGCACGATGCGGTAGGCGGGGAAGGTCGAGGAGCCGAAGTAACGGATCTTTCCCGCGCGCTGCATATCGGTCAGGGCCGACAGCGTCTCCTCGTCGCCGGTGCGGGGGTCCCAGCGGTGGATCTGGTAGAGATCGACGTGGTCCACACCGAGTCGGCGCAGGCTGTCGTCCAGTGCGGTGACCAGCCAGCGGCGCGAACCGCCTTGACGGTTGCGCTCGTCGCCCATCGGCAGGCTCGCCTTGGTGGCCAGCACGATGTCCTCGCGGCGGCCGGCGACGGCTTTGCCGACCATCTCTTCCGACTCGCCGCCGCTGTACACGTCCGCGGTGTCGATCAGGTTGATCCCGGCCTCAAGGGCGGCGTCGACGATGGCGGTGACCTCGTCCTGGGTGGTGCGCCCGATCCTGCCGAAGTTCATCGCGCCCAGCGCGAGGGTGCTGACCTGCACACCGGTGCGGCCCAGATTGCGGTACTCCATAACCGTGCGTCTCCTCATTGCGGGTGGAACGTGGTGGCGATGGGTGGCTTGGATGCCAGGCTCCCGCTCTGACATCATGAGCAAAACGGAACCTCGTTCCAGAACGATACGGAACACTGTTCCGCTTTGGCAAGTGTGATGACGGCGAAGGAGCGCGGTGAACGACAGCGACCAGGGCGCGGAGCGCACGGCCCAGCCCCAACGGAAGGACGCCCGGCGCAACAAGGCGGCCCTGCTCGACGCGGCCGCCGCGGTCTTCGTCACGTCGGGCGTGGAAGCGCCCGTTCGTGACATCGCGACCAGGGCCGGCGTCGGGCTGGGCACGATCTACCGCCACTTCCCGACACGAGCGGACCTCATCATCGCCGTCTACCGGCATCAGGTCGACGCCTGCGCCGAGGCCGGTCCGACGCTCCTGGCGACCGACCCGACCCCTCATGCCGCACTGGGACGGTGGATCGGCCTCTTCGTCGACTTCCTGGTCACCAAGCACGGCCTCGCCGCGGTGCTCCAGTCCGACGACGCCGCCTTCGACACGCTGCACGCCTACTTCCTCGACCGCCTCGTGCCCGTCTGCGCCCAGCTGCTCGAAGCCGCGGCAGCCGAGGGAGAGATCCGCTCCGACATCAGTGCCTACGAACTCATGCGCGGAGTCGGCAACCTCTGCATCGGCGCGGACGGCGATTCCGGCTACGACGCGCATCGCCTGACCGAAATCCTCATCGCAGGACTGCGCCTCCCGCACGATGTCCCGCCCCGGGAGGTCGCGGACGGGTGACGCGGGTCTCGACCGACGCAGGTCTCGACCGAGGGATCTCGAACGGGCGAGAGCCCGCCGGTTCGGTAGGGCGGGGGCCCGACATGACACGAAGCCCCCGCCGGTCCGCCGCGTACCCACTCTCCGGCCAGGGCCGTGGGGTGGCGCGCGTTCGGGACCGACGGGGGGCGGGCCGCTATGCGGGACGAGGGTCAGAGGTTGTCGGGTTCCCAGACGGGCAGCCAGACGTCATTGGGCGCGCCCTGAGCGGTGCAGTCGTACTGGATGAGGGAACGTCCGACGCCCACTCCTCCCGAGACGTTGAGGCACTTGCCGCTGGACTTGACGACGACCTGGTAGCCGATGCCCTTGGGCACGAACTTCCACAGCTCGTTGTCGTCGCTGCCACAGGTGTACTGGATGACCTGGGCGCCGTTGGCGGTGCCGCCTCCGCTGACGTTGAGGCACTTGCCACTGCTGACGGACTTGAACCGGTAGTAGCCCCCCAGAGCCGAATCCGCTTCCCAGCGCTCGTTGGTCGCGCCCGACCACGGATACTGGATGATCGGGACACCGTCCTCCACGGCGGCTCCCCGCACATTGGCGACCTGGCGCGGGTCGCTTGCCAGCCGGAGCGTGAACTGCTGGGCGACGATCGACCGGGGCGCCGCTTTCGCCGACTCGCCTGCGACCGCCGGGCTGACCGGGCTCGACATGAGCCCCGCGCCGACGGCGACGGCTCCCAGGCCCACGGCCAACCGCTTGAACGATTTCATGTTCGCCTCCGATCCCGCTGCCGCACAGCGGCAGCGTCGTCTCTTTCCGTGATCGGGACGCTACTGAATGCAGTCATGCGATCGGGCGGGACCTCGGGTGCCACCGGAGGCGTCCGGGATATGCGATATGCCTCCGCACGCCCCCCTTCCGCGGAGGGAGTCACCCCTCACCCACGTTTGGTTCCGCGCGGTCACCTGTATGGGGGCAGGCCAGGTAGGGCGAGCGGACCGTGGGTGCGGGCCGGGGCCTTGCCGGGGCCCTGTCGACGGGCCTTCGAACGGCTCGCATCGTGGCGGACGGCCGGGATGCGAACGGCTCCCGGATCACGCGGCGTGCCTCCGTCCGGGCTGCCGTCCCCGCACCCATGCGGCCTCGGGCCGGCTCACCGCACTCCGCCAGGTGGTCCGGATGAAAGATCAAAATAGCGGAGGGTTAGCATGTGAGCGCCGCCTAGCTCGAAAGATATACCTGTGACTGTCACTGAGGACTCGTTCACCAACTGGAAAACCCGCGAGGAAATCGCGGAGTCGATGATCCCGATGATCGGGAAGATGCACCGGGAGCGGGATGTCACGATCCTGCTTCACAGCCGCTCCTTGGTGAACAAGTCGGTGGTCAGCATTTTGAAGACCCACCGGTTCGCCCGCCAGATCGCCGGAGAGGAGCTCTCGGTCACCGAGACGCTGCCGTTCCTCCAGGCTCTCGCCACGCTCGATCTCGGCCCTTCCCAGATCGACATCGGCATGCTCGCCGCGACCTACAAGGCCGACGACCGCGGTCTCTCGGTGGAGGAGTTCACCGCCGAGGCCGTCGCCGGCGCCACGGGTGCCGACAAGATCGCACGCCGCGAGCCGCGTGACGTCGTCCTTTACGGGTTCGGCCGCATCGGCCGGCTCCTCGCCCGCCTGCTGATCGAGAAGGCCGGCTCCGGCAATGGACTGCGGCTGCGTGCCATCGTCGTCCGCAAGGGCGCCGGACAGGACATCGTCAAGCGCGCCTCGCTGCTGCGCCGTGACTCCATCCACGGGCAGTTCCAGGGCACGATCAGCGTCGACGAGGCGAACGGCAAGATCGTCGCCAATGGCAACGAGATCAAGATGATCTACTCCGACGACCCGACGTCGGTGGACTACACGGCGTACGGCATCAAGGACGCCATCCTCATCGACAACACCGGCCGGTGGCGCGACCGCGAGGGTCTGTCGAAGCACCTCCGCCCCGGTATCGCCAAGGTCGTCCTGACCGCGCCCGGCAAGGGCGACGTCCCCAACGTCGTCCACGGCGTCAACCACGACATGATCAAACCGGACGAGCAGATCCTGTCCTGCGCGTCCTGCACCACCAACGCGATCGTCCCGCCGCTGAAGGCGATGGCCGACGAGTACGGCGTCCTCCGCGGTCATGTGGAGACCGTCCACTCGTTCACCAACGACCAGAACCTGCTGGACAACTACCACGGCGCGGACCGCCGCGGCCGTTCGGCGCCGCTCAACATGGTCATCACCGAGACCGGCGCCGCCTCCGCGGTCGCCAAGGCGCTGCCCGACCTCAAGGCGAAGATCACCGGCAGCTCGATCCGCGTTCCGGTGCCGAACGTCTCGATAGCGATCCTCAGCCTGCGGCTCGCGCGCGAGACCACCCGCGAGGAGGTCCTCGACCACCTCCGCAAGGTGTCGCTCACCTCGCCGCTCAAGCGCCAGATCGACTTCACCAGCGCCCCCGACGCGGTTTCGAGCGACTTCATCGGCTCGCGCCACGCCTCGATCGTCGACGCCGGCGCCACCAAGGTCGACGGCGACAACGCGATCCTCTACCTCTGGTACGACAACGAGTTCGGCTACTCCTGCCAGGTCATCCGGGTCGTCCAGCACGTCTCCGGCGTGGAGTACCCGACGTATCCGGCCCCGACGGACTGACACCGGCGCGCCACGGATCCGGTATCCCGGCAGACGGGACGGCGGGTGGGGTCGGCAGTCGATCCCGACCGCCGTCCGGTCGCCCTCCCACCGCCTTTCACCACCGGCAGCGGAAGTGTCCTGGTGAGCCGGGCATACGAGACAGACCGCGGGCTCCGTGCGCGTACGCCCCGTGGGCAGGGCGGCACGGGGTGCGCCTGGGACGCGGGCACGCCTCGCGCGGTTCGGAAGCGGTCGCGACGAGGAGGGCGGGGAGAGGTGGAAGCGGCACGGGCCGCCGGAGGGCATGCCGGTTCTCTCACCCTTCGCACAGGTTGAGCAGCCGCGCTTCCTCCTCCGTGAGGGTGGAGGGAGCCCCGCTCCCTCCACCCTCACGGTCCGCAAGACCCTTCTTGCACGCGGACGCTTGGATGCCAAGGCTCTCGGCCCGAGCGACGGCGCTGGCGAGGTCGTCCGCGGCGATCGTCTCTTCGAGGTTCCGGCGCTGGAACTCGGGGAGGTACTTGACTTCGATCTCCGGGTACACCACGCGCCTCTCGGACAGGGAGATCCATCCGAGGTTCTGGCTGACACCCTGGTAGACGGCCACACGACCGCTGTCCACGCCGATGAAGTACTGGCTCTGAACCCACTGCCATAAACCGATCAGCGTGGCGCCGATCACTCCGAGGGCGACCAGAGCCACAACGGCACGCCGCCTCCGCCGACCCCGCCGCCGGTCGGGCACGGCGGCCGGTGCGGGCAGTTCGGGGATGGTGGCCGAAGGCCGATCCGCCGTATACGCGGCGGGTTCGCCGTCCGTCGACCGGCCAGGCGTCACCGGGTCCATCACCGGACCGTCTCCGGGCACTGGCGCCGGTGTCGCCGTGGCGGTCGGCGGGGATGCCTCCGGGGCCGCCGCCGGCCTGTCCGGGAGAGCGGGTGCGGACGGCGGTGGCCTGCCTGGGAGGGCGGGTGCGGTTGAGAGGATCGGGCTGCCGGGGTCCTCGCTGTCCAGGAGACGGACGGCTTCCTGGCCGAGCATCGCCAGGACCTCCGGCGGCAGCCAGGTGCCGGTGACCTCGCCGCCGGCCATCGGATGCGCCCGCAGTTCCGCGAGTCCGGGCCGGTCACCGGGCTCCTTCGCGAGACACCTCCCGACCAGGCCGGCCAGCGCTTCGGGCACCCCCGTCAGATCCGGCGGCTCGGCGACCACCCGGTACATCAGCGCGTGCACACCGGCGTCCGCCGTCCCGAACGCGAGACGGCCGGTTGCCGCGAACACCAGCACCGCACCCAGACTGAACACATCACTCGCCCCGGTCAGCGGCTCACCCCGGATCTGCTCCGGCGACATGAAACCCGGAGAACCCACCACCGAACCCGTCGCCGTGAGCCCCCCGGCCGTGGAAGCCTCCAGCGCACGCACGATCCCGAAGTCGATCACCCTCGGACCGCCGATCGTCACCAGGATATTCGACGGCTTCAGGTCCCGGTGCACCAGCCCCGCACCGTGGATGTCCCCCAGCGCCCGGCACAGCCCCGACGCCAGCCCCCACAGCGACGCCTCCGGCAGCGGCCCGTACTCCACCGCCACCGTCCGGTACAGATCCGGCCCCGCCACGAAACCCGTCGCCACCCACGGCACCGCGGCCTCCGGATCAGCGTCCAGAACAGGAGCCGTCCACTCACCCCCCACCCTCCGCGCCGCGTCGATCTCCCGCGCGAAACGCCGCCGGAAATCCGCCACCCGCGCGAACTCCGCACGGATCGTCTTCACCGCCACCATCCGGCCCCGCACCGACCGGGCCAGATACACCCGGCCCATACCCCCCTCGCCCAGCCGCCCCAGCAAGCGGTAGTCCCCGATCCGGTCCGGATCCCCCGAACCCAGCACACCCACCACCACAACCACTCCCCCGCCCCACACACCCCACCGGCTCCGCAGACCTCGCCGACCCTGCCAACGCTGCGGGACCGCGCCATGTTAGTACGCACGAACACCCCCGGAACCGGCCCTGACGCGGATTCCCGGCGAAGGCGGAATCAGGTACGGAACTTGTCCCGGAGCGAGCAGACGGAGAAGGCGGCACCGTCGGTCCCCGCCCCCGAGAAGCGCCGGCGCCGACCGGCACACGTACTGCCGAGCCCCCTCGATCCTGTCGGAGTCACGGAGCGCCCGCCTGCGGCCCTGCTTCCGTTCCTCCCGTCTCCCGCTTCGGACCAGGGGCCGCGCGGCCGGCCTTGGGACCGTGGGCCGAAGGCCCTGCCCCGGTGGGGGGACCGCGGGCCACCTGGGCCATGTCGGTCCCGCTCCGGTCTTCCGCCATCGGCGACACTGCGTGCTGTGGCGGATACGCGCAGGCGTCGAGGCCCCGGCGCGGTCGGCCCGCCCGGCCCGGCCGAACAGTTGCCGAGTCTGGACGAGGAACAGGTGCGTGTGCTGCGCCGGGTGGGGCGTGCGTGGGGGCGCGTCTTGGCGGCTCCCGAGGTGTGGCGCCGTGCCCTGCCCGTGGATCCCGATCTGGGGCGGTTCCCGCCTCCGCACGAGATCCGTCCGGCCCGGTTCGGGCGTCTGGTGCCCCTTCCTCCGCTCGGGCCGCGTTCCGCGGAGGAGCGGGCCGAGGCTCAGGAACCGTCCGCCGAGCGGCCGACGGGGGCCGGGGCCCTGGCCCGGAGGTTACTGGTGGGGGCGGCGCTGAAGAGCTCCGCCATGGTGACCGAGCGGATGCGCAAGCTGGTGGCGCTGCCCGTGCTGTCCGCGGACGCGCTCTCCTCGGTCGCGTACGGCCCCGAGGCGATGCTCGCCGTCCTCGTACTGGCCGGCACGGCCGGGCTCGCCTACTCGTTCCCCGTCGCCGGGACCATCGTCTTCCTGATGCTGGCCGTCGGACTGTCGTACCGTCAGACGATCCGGGCCTATCCGCACGGCGGCGGCTCGTACATCGTCGCCGGCGACAACCTGGGCCGGGTGCCCGGCCTCGTGGCCGCGGCCGGGCTGATGACCGACTACGTCCTCACCGTGGCGGTGTCGATCGCCTCCGGGGTGGCGGCCATCACCTCGGCGATTCCGTCCCTCGCCCCCGAGGCCGTGCCCATCGGCGTCGGAGTGATCGTGCTGCTCCTCGCGGGCAATCTGCGCGGCATCCGGCAGGCGGGCATCCTCTTCGCCGCACCGACCTACGCCTTCATCGCCGCCATGTTCGCGCTCATCGCCGGCGGACTCGCCGACTCGGCGGGCCAGGACTTCCGGCCGCACACCGCCCCGCCCCTGCCCGTCACCGAGACCGTCGGGCTGCTCCTGATCATGCGGGCCTTCTCCTCGGGCGCGACGGCGATGACCGGTATCGAGGCGATCTCCAATGCCGTGCCGGCGTTCAGCCCCGTCGAGTGGCGCAATGCCCGCACCACCCTGAGCTGGATGGTCGGTCTCCTCATCGTGATGTTCGCCGGAATCGTCGTCCTCATCCACCTCACCGGGGTCGTGCCCAGCGCCGGCGAGACGGTGCTCTCCCAACTCGCGCACCTGAGCTTCGGCTCGGGATGGATGTACGTCTTCATCCAGGCGGCCACCGCCGCGATCCTGCTGCTGGCCGCGAACACCGCGTACAACGACTTCCCCCGCGTGCTGTCCCTCCTCGCGCGGGACGGATACGCGCCGCGCGCCTTCATGCGCCTGGGCGACCGCCTCGCCTACAGCAACGGCATCGTCCTGCTCTCCCTGACCGCGGCCCTGGTCTTCGTCGCGTTCAACGGCCAGACCGGGGCGCTGATCCCGCTGTACGCCGTCGGGGTCTTCCTCGCCTTCACCCTCTCGCAGGCCGGAATGGTCGTCCACTGGTGGCGGCTGCGCGACCGGCACTGGCGCAAGAGCCTGGTCTTCAACGCCACCGGGGGACTCCTGTCCGCCGTCGTCTTCATCACGGCCGGCATCAGCAAGTTCACCTCGGGCGCCTGGGTGGCCATCGTCGCCGTCGCGCTGTTCCTCGCCGTGACCACGGGGATCCGTCGGCACTACGAATCGGCCCGCGCGGCCCTCCAACTGCATCCGCACGCCATCGAAGTGCCCGCGCACGTCATCGCGGGGCCGCCCCCGGCACGGAGACCGCCCGTACCGCCCGAGCAGCGACCCGGCCGGACCGGGACCGACCAGGAGAGCGAGGAACTCCCCGAGGAGGTCCAGCATCTGTCCGTCGTCGCCATCGCGACCCTGGACCTCGCGAGCATGCGCACCCTCGCCTACGCCGCCTCACTCCAACAGCCCGTCCTCGCCCTCCACATCAGCCTCTCCGAGGACGAGGCCCACCGGTTCCGCGGCTACTGGACTCTGTGGGGCGACCATCTCCCGCTGGAGATCCTCGTCTCGCCCTACCGGGCCGTCGTCGCCCCCTTGGTCCACTACCTCGAAGCCCTCCACCGGCAGCATCCGGACCTCACGCTCACCGTCATCGTCCCCGAGATCGTCACCCGGCACCGCAGACACCAGTTCCTTCACAGCCGCACCGCCAGACGTCTGCGGCACGCCCTGCGCCCGCTCCCCAAGATCGTCGTCACCTCCGTTCCCTTCCATCTGCCGTAGCGCCTGGCCCGCCTTCGAGCGCTGCCGTAGTGCCTGGCCCGGCGTCGAGCGGCCCACCGTGCCGGACGTCCGGGCCGGTCGGCCGTACGCGCTGCCGCTCCGGAGTCCCCCGGCACCTCCGGATCCCCGGTGCTGGCA
This sequence comes from Streptomyces sp. NPDC004838, assembly GCF_053600955.1. NCBI lineage: Bacteria > Bacillati > Actinomycetota > Actinomycetes > Kitasatosporales > Streptomycetaceae > Streptomyces > Streptomyces sp. NPDC004838. The sequence goes on from NZ_JBSGAW010000003.1 coordinate 143,003, forward strand.
CGTCCCGGCGGTGGCCGCCCGGAGCACATCACGGCCAGGAGCCCCAGGGCGTAGAACGTCAGTGGGTACGCGGCGAGATGTCCGGCCGGGGCGAAGCCGCGGGCGGCGAGGACGGTGAGGGCCGGAGTGACGGCTCCCAGACCGCAGAGCAGAAGCACCGGCGACCACCAGCCCGCGGCGCCCAGCCCCGCCGGCAGCAGGAGGAGCGGGCGCTGCGCCCACTGGAGAGCCAGGGTGAGCGGGACGAGGACGGCGGTCAGGAGGACCAGCCAGGGCAGGCGCAGGGCCAGCCATGGAACGGATCCGATGGCCGGCTGGGGGGCGAGACCCGTGGGGTAGAAGGCGAGTGCCACCACGATCACCGGGACCATGTGCCACAGATAGACGGTCATGACCGCGCGGTTGAGGCGGGAGACCCGTGCCCAGAGCCGGGGGCGGGCGAGGAGCCGCCGCAGGGCGGGTTCGGCCATGAGGAGGAGACCGGTCTGGGCGGCGGCGAACGCCAGCAGGGCGATCGACGGCGGGGTCGTGTTCCCCACGCGCGCGCCCGTGCCGATCATGTCGACGGGGAAGGGGCCCCAGCCGACCAGCGCGACGAGGAGCGCCCCGCCGGCCAGCGCCAGGGCACGGCACCGCCACCGGGGGGTGGTAAGCGAGCCGTCCTGCCAGGCGAACCCCCACTGGTGCATGGACCCCCACACCAGCAGATAGTTCGCGAGGCCGACCACGGGCAGACGCGGTCCCAGGACCAGCACGTCCACCCCCGCGGCCCCCAGCGCCATCGCCGCCGGCACCGCGGCGCCCCACCGCCGGTGCGCCGCGTGCAGGGCCGGAGTCAGGGCGATCAGCAGCAGATAGACCGGCAGGAACCACAGATGCAGGGCGACCAGCCAGCCGGCGAGGGCCAGTACGGACGGTTCCGCACCGGCGAGCCCGGCCGTGACGACGGCGAGCGCGCACACCGCGACGTACAGCGCCGTCGGCCACAGCAGCCGCGCTGCCCGGCCGCGTACCCAGCACCGCCAGTCCTCGCCCCGCTCCCGGTGGGCCGTCCAGGAGACCGCGTTGGCGTATCCGCCGACCAGGAAGAAGACCGGCATGACCTGGAGGAGCAAGGTCACCCACCGTGCCCAGCCGACGAAGTCGAGGGCGTCGAGACCCGACAGCAGACCGTCGCGGTAGGTGACGTCGACCAGCAGCCAGTGGCCGAGCACCACCGCGCCGATGGCGCAGACCCGCAGCAGATCCACGCAGCGGTTCCGTTCCGTCCTCACACCTTCGATGATCGCGCGGGAGGGGAACGCTCACCGGGCGGGCCGGACCCGGTTCCCCGCGCGTCGGCGACGGTTCTCCCGGTGACCGCCGGTGAGCCGGCCGTTCCGGCGACCGGGACACAAGGGCGTCGGAGGCCGGTCAGTACCGGGTGAGCAGCCGGTCCAGGACGCGCATGCCGAAGTCGACGGCGGAGACCGGCACCCTCTCGTCGATGCCGTGGAAGAGCGCCGAGAAGTCCAGACCCGGCGGCAGCCGCCGGGGGACGAAGCCGTAACCCTTGATGCCGAGCGCGGCGAAGGACTTGTTGTCCGTTCCCGCCGACAGACAGTAGGGGACGGTCCTGGCCCCCTCGTCCTCGCTGAGCAGCGCCTCGGTCATGGCGGACACGAGCGGGGTGTCGAAGGGGGCCGACACCGCGATGTCGCGTTCGATGGTCTCCAGCCTGACCCTCGGTCCGGCGAGTTCGGCGAGCGACCGGTCGAACTCGTCCTCCAGCCCCGGCAGAAAGCGTCCGTCGATCTCGGCCGAGGCGTGTCCGGGCACCACATTGGTCTTGTACCCGGCGGTCAGCCTGGTCGGATTGGCGGTGTGGTGCAGGGACGCGCCGATGAGCCGCGCCAGCGGGCCGAGGCACTCCAGTACCTGGGCCGGGTCGGGGGAATCGCCGTCGAAGGGCACGCCGAACGCCTCCGCCGCCTCGGCCAGGAAGGCCCGGGTGGTGGGGGTGAGCACCAGGGGCCAGCGGTGGGCGGCGATCCTCGTCACCGCGGCGGCGAGTTCGGCCACCGCGCTGTCGGTATGCAGCATCGAGCCGTGGCCGGGCTTGCCCTCCACGACCAGGCGCAGCCAGTGCAGCCCCTTCTGGGCGGTCTCGACCAGATAGAGCCGGCGTTCGGGGCTGATCTCCATCGAGAAGCCGCCGACCTCGCTGATCGCCTCGGCGCAGCCGTCGAAGAGGTCCCGGTGGTGCTCGGTGAGGTAGCGGGAGCCGAGCGCGCTGCCCGCCTCCTCGTCGGCCATCCACGCGAACACCAGGTTCCGGCGCGGACGCCTGCCGGTCCTGGCCCAGGAGCGGGCCAGGGCGAGCATCATCGCGTCCATGTCCTTCATGTCGATCGCGCCCCGGCCCCAGATCGCGCCGTCGAGGTGTTCCCCGGCGAAGGGCGGCACGGACCACTCGGACGGGTCGGCGGGCACCACGTCGAGATGGCCGTGCACCAGGAGAGCGGGGAGGGTGGGGTCCTGGCCGGGGATGCGCAGGACGACATTGCCGCGCCGTGGTGCGGACTCCAGGTAGACCGGGTCGAGTCCGGCGTCGCCGAGCTTCTCGGCGACGTACTCGGCCGCCCGGCGTTCTCCGGGCCCGCTGCCGTCACCGGGGTTGGAGGTGTCGATCCGTATCAGGTCGGTGAGCAGGGCGACCGCGTCCGGGGTACCGGGGTACGTCGTCTCGGGCCCTGCCGTGGGAACGGGAGGGGGGACGACGCCGGGATCCGTCGCGCCGGGCGCCTCCCCGCCGGGGCCCGCCGGTCTGGGGCCCGTGGTGCCGGGGCCTGTGGTGCCCAGGTCTGTGGTGCCGAGTTCGGTCGCGCCGGGGTTCATCGCTTGACCACGAATCCGCGCTTGTGGGCTCGGGTGACCAGGGTCGCCTCGCAGCGGACCAGCCCCGGAAGCCGGCCCAGGACCTCGACCTGGAAGTCGAAGAGGTCGTCCATGGCCGGGAGTACGGCGAGGATGTTGACGGCCTGGCCGCCGACCACCACACCGCAGTAGCGGACGGCCGGGTGCAGTGCCAGAGCCGCGGCGGTCGGCTCGATCGCGGAGGGCGCCGTCTCCAGCCACAGTTCCGTCTCGACCGCGTAGCCGAGCAGTTCGGGCTCGATCTCGGCGCGCAGCGCCACCGCGCCGCTGCCCAGCAGGCGCTCCGTCCAGCGCCTGGCCGTGGCCGGGACCACTCCGAGGCGTTCGGCCAGTTCGACCCAGCTGTAGCGGGCGTTCTCGACCAGCAGCTCGATCAGCCGGTGGTCGCTGGGCTGCAGCTCGACCCGTACACCGGAGTCGGGTGCGGCCGCTCGGCCCGAGGACACCGCCTCGGCCTCCTTCGGCGTCAGAAGTCCGGCGTGCCAGGCGGTGGTGGGCTTGAGGTGGCGCAGCACCGGGTAGCTGTGCGTGCTGCGGACGCCGGGGATGGCCGGCAGTTCCTCGGAGACCACGCGGTGCAGCGCCGCGCGCCCGTCGGCCACCAGTTCGCAGGAGACATCCGCTTCACCGGTGATCACGGCCACCCAGCGGGTGTCGGTCCGCAGCGCGAGGGCCTGCGCGACCTGGTCGGCGCTCCCCGGTTCCACTCGGATCCGCAGGTTGACCGACTGCCCGAGACCGGTGCGCAACTCGTCGACGAAGGCGGTGAACCGCAGGGCGTCCGCGTCCACGAGCCGCTGGACCCGGCGGGCGACCGTGCGTTCCACCTCGCCCAGGGCCTGGGCGAGTGAGCCGTAGGGCAGCCGGGCGTCGATCTGCAGCGCCGCGACGATACGCCGATCGAGAGAATCGAGACTGTCTGGTTCCATCACAGTCAGAATCTTACGTGTCTGATTCCATCAATCTCAAGCGATCTCTTGTCTGAATATGGATGTAGTGGCAAAGTGTGCGCAATCCAACGACAACCGAGGAGAGGAGTACCCGGATGACCTCGCCCGGCACGCCGCGCGGCCCGTTCGTTCCCGAGCTGCTGCACACCCAGGCGGCGATCGGCCGACTCGCCGTCCACTCGGGCGCGGAGGGCGGGCTGGTCGTGTTCACCCGGCGCACGGTGGTCGGCGGACGGGACCGGATCGGTCTCTGGGCGCAGCCCCATGCCGGCGGCCGGGCGCGCGTGCTCACCGACGGCCCGTGGTGCGACACCCATCCGCGCTTCTCCCCCGACGGCCGGCGTGTGGCCTTCCTCCGCGACTCCCAGCTGCATCTGCTGGAGTTGCCCGGCGGGGAGCCTCGGCGGGTGGCGGACTTCCCGCGCGGAGTACGGGACTTCGACTGGGGTCCGGACGGCGACTGGCTCGCCGTACTGGCCGAGGACGAGCACGCTCCCGAGGAACGGCGCGAGGACCCCCCGCACGACACCGACGGCGAACCGCCGACCTGCCGGGTCCTGGAGCGGGCCGGCTGGCGCCTGGACGGCGAGGGCCTGCTGCTCCACCCCCGTCATGTGCATCATGTACCCGTCGACGGCCGGCCGCGGCGGCTCACCGGCGGCCCCCGCCCGGTCTCCCGCCCCCGCGTCGGCCCGGACGGCGCGGTGTACGTCCTCGCCGACTCCGGCCCCGAAGCGGACCTCGCTCCCTGCCCGCAGGTGCACGCAGTGCGGCCCGAGGCGCCCGCCGACACGGCGACGGGCGAAGGTCTGCGCCGGATCACTGCGCTGGACGGAGGCGTGGTACGCCACCACGTCCGCGCGGACGGCACGCTCACGGTGATCGGCCGGGCGGTGGCCGACCCGAGGGACCAGGACCCGCCGCAGGTCTTCCACATCGACCCGGCCGCGGAGAGCTGCGTCCGGCTGCTGCCGCGGTACGCGGACCGGTGGGTGGGCGACCTGGACGGCCCGAGCGATCTGCACGACTGGTGGACCGAGCCCGAGGACGCCGCCGAGGTCACCGCGGTCGCCCACGACGACGGTGTGCTCCCGTACGACCTGGTCACCGGCCGTCCGCTGGCGGAGCCCGGCACGGTGGTCGCCTCGCTGGCGCGGCACGGCACGCTGACCGCCGCCGTGCTGGTGCCGCCCGGCGCGATATCCGCCCCGGAGGTGTACGCGCTGGACGACGAGGGCCCCGCCCGGCGGCTCACCACCGTCGGCTCCGCCTGGCTGGAGGGGTGCGAACTGCCCGCCGTGGAGCGGATCGAGGCACCGGGCCCGGCCGGACCCGTCACGGTCCGCCTGCTGCATCCGCCCGGCTCCGACCCGTCCGCGCCGCTGCCCACCGTACTGTCCCTGCACGGCGGGCCCACCGGCCAGTGGGGTCCCCTGCCCAACCTCGAAGCGCTGCTGCTGGCCTCGGCCGGCTACCGGGTGGCGCTGCCCAACCCTCGCGGCTCCACCGACCGGGGCAGCGCCTGGGTCGCCGGACTCCACGGGGCCTGGGGGCGGGCCGATGCCGAGGACGTCCACGCGGTCGCGGACCATCTGCTCGCCACCGGAAGGTCGACGGCCGGCCGCCTCGGTGTCTGCGGACTCTCGTACGGCGGGTTCCTGACGCACTGGCTGATCGCCACCAGCGACCGCTTCGCCGCCGCCGTGGCGGAGAACGGGGTCAGCAACCAGGTGTCCGTCTGGGCCAACTGCGACATCGGACCGTCCTACGGCGCGGCCTCCGGCATGGGCGACCCGCTGGACGAGGAGGGCGCGGCCCGGCTCTGGGCGGCGTCACCGCTGCGGCTCGCGTCCCGGATCCGCACTCCGCTGCTGATGCTCCAGGCGGAGGACGATCTGCGCTGCCCGGCCGCCGACAACGAGCAACTGTTCCTGGCGCTGCGGAAGCTGCGCCGGACCGTGCGCTATGTGCTCTATCCCGAGTCCAGCCATCTGTATCAGGGCACCGGGCGCTTCGACCGCCGTCTGGACCGCCACCGGCGGCTCCTGAACTGGTTCGGCACCCACCTTCCCCTCGACAGCAAGTGAGAGAGGCCAGCGCCACCATGTCCCGCGCCGCAGAGTTCCGAAGAATTCGCCCGCCCCTGAGATGGGCCGTGCCGATCGTCGTGGGGCTCACCCTCGCGACGACCGCCGCCTCCCCGCCCCCGAGTCCCGAGCCGAAATCCGCCGCGAGCGCGGCCGCGAGCAGCGGCGACTACCGCATCGGCCACTCCCAGCCGATCGACAGCGTCAATCCCTACGGGCAGCTCAACGCCGTCTCCAACACGGTCAGCCTGCTCGGCTACGACCTGCTCCTCAACTACCGCACCTCGGACGGCCGTCCGGACCTGGAGAACTCCCTCACCGAGTCGTACAAGACCTCCGCCGACGGTCTCACCTGGAGTTTCAAGCTCAGGTCCGGCATCACCTGGTCCGATGGCAAGCCGTTCACCAGCGCCGACGTCAAGTGGACCTATCAGGCCGCGCTGACCAACGAGACCAACGTGCTGCGCGGCACGGTCGAGAACATCGAGAAGGTCACCGCGCCGGACGCGCACACCGTCGTGCTCCAGCTCTCCGAGCCGGACGCCCGGCTGGAGTCCGCGGCCATTCCGATCCTGCCGGAGCACATCTTCGGCAAGTACCCGATCGCCTCGCTCGACAAGGCGCCGATCCCTCTGCCCGCGGTGACCACCGCGCCCTTCCGTCTCACCTCGTACGACAAGGGCGGCACCACCGTCCTCTCCGCCAACCCGTCCTTCCGGGGCAGCCCCCCGGCGATGAAACGCCTGCTGTTCGTCCACTACCAGGCCAGTGAGGCCGCGCTGCGCGACATCAAGCTGGGCAGCCTGGACATGGTCGCCGACGGCGACAGCAGCTGGGTCGCCAAGCTGAAGACCGACCGCGACATCAAGGTCTGGAGCGCCCCCGCGCCCGGCTTCTCCGAGATCGCCTTCAACTCCTGTCCGCCGAAGGGGGCCGGAGCCTGCTCCGGACCGGCGAAGAACGTGAAGACCGCCGTCGTGCAGGACCCGGCCATCCGCCGGGCGCTGGCCTGGGGCATCGACCGCTCCGACCTCTCCAAGACCATCTACGCCGGACAGAACCTGCCCGCCGACGGGCTGATCTCGCCCTACTACACGCCGTACTACCGCAGCTTCGCCGAGGACCCGGAGGTCGGCTACGGCTACGACCCCGCCAAGGCACGCGCCATCCTCGAGGCCGGCGGCTGGAACTGCGAGAGCAAGCCGTGTGTGAAGGACGGCGTCAAGGCCGAGTTCGAGATGCTCGTCCGCTCCACCTCCACCCAGGACCAGAACGCCGTCCGCCGTATCCGGGCCTGGGCCGCGCAGATCGGCATCACCATCGATATGAGCGTGGTGACCGAGGACGCGCTCAACAACACGGTCTACAACCCGAGCACCGTGAAGGGAAAGTACGCCCCCAGCTACGACTCCTTCTACTGGGCCTGGAGCGGCGAGGTCACCCCCGACCTCAATCTGGAGGTGCTGCGCACCGGCAACTCCTGGTCCGACTCGTACTACTCCAACCCGGCGTACGACGCGGCCTCGCTCGCCTCCGTACGCACCATGGATCTGCCGAAGCGCGTCGCCGCCATGCAGGACGCCCAGCGGATCGCCCTCACCGACCTGCCCTACATCCCCACGGTCTTCTCCGCCGACATCGTGCTCACCCGCAACGACACCTGGCACGGGTACCAGCCCTCCCCCGGCACCGGCGCCGGTGTGCCCTTCGGGGCCAACTGGCTCCAGCTGACGGGGCTGCGGCCGGGCCCGCAGCCGGGCACCGCCTCCGCCTCGGCGTCCTCCGGCACGAGCCTGAGCACCCCGGCCTGGCTGGCGCTCGCCCTGCTCACGGCCGCCGGCGGCTATCTGCTCGGCCGTCGGCAGGGCACCCGCCCCGCCGAGGTCCGCGACTGGACCGACGAGTAGCGCGGGAGCGACGACATGACGACCCTCCGCCGCCTCGCCGGCCGTGTCCTCACCGCACTGGGGACCCTCGCGTTCGTGCTGGTGCTCAACTTCGTGATCTTCCGCGCGATGGGCGATCCGAAGCACGATCTGGCCCGCAATCCGAACCTCACCGAGGAAGCGCAGGCCGCCCTGATCGAGCAGCGCGGCCTGGACCAGAGCCAATGGACCCAGTTCGTCCGCTACATCAAGGACACCCTCACCGGGGACCTCGGCACCTCCTTCATCACCAACCGTCCGGTGAGCGAGGAACTGCTCCAGGCCCTGCCCAACACGCTGATCGTGGTCGGGGTCTCCACCGTGCTGGCCTCGCTGCTCGGCCCGTGGATCGGCCTGCTCGCCGCGTGGAAACGCGGTCGCACCCGCGACACCGTGCTCACCCAGGGCTCGGTGGTGCTGTACTCCATGCCGAGCTTCTGGCTGGGCATGGTGCTGATCGCGGTCTTCGCCCAGGGGTGGCAGCTCCTGCCCACCGGGCTCGCCTCCACTCCGGGATCGACCGCCACCGGTTGGGACGCCTTCGCCGACACGGCCCGGCACGCCGTGCTGCCGGTCGCGACGCTGACCCTCGGTCTCCTCGCCCAGTACGCGGTCAACATGCGCAGCGCCGTGGTGGACACCATGCAGGAGGACTACGTGCTGACGGCACGCGCCATCGGGCTCACCCCGCGCGCGGTCCGCGGCCGCCACATCGTCCGCAACGCCATGCTGCCCGTGGTCACCGTGATCGGGCTCAACCTGGGCTTCGTGCTCGGCGGCGCGATCACGGTGGAGGCGCTGTTCTCCTGGCCCGGCATCGGCCAGCTGACCATGGAGGGCATCCACGGCAAGGACTACCCCATGCTGCAGGGCCTGTTCCTGCTCTCGTCCGCCCTGGTGATCGCGATGAACCTGGCCACCGATCTGCTGTACGGCAGGCTCGACCCCCGGATCCGGGACTGATGGCGCCCATGGCGGAGGAACCGCGCACGACGGAGAAGCCGCGCATGACGGAGGAGCCGATGAACGCATCCACCCTGGCAGCGACCGAGGAGCATCGCGCCACCGCCCGGCGGCTCCTCGGCGAGGGACGCGGCGGGCTGGGCGCACGCGCCGCCGAGGCCGTCCGGCCCGTGCTGCGGGACCGGCGGGGCGCCATCGGCGCCGGGCTGCTCGCCGTGTTCGGGCTGGTCGCCGTCTTCGCGCCCTGGCTCGCACCCCAGGATCCGAAGGCCGCCGGATCCTTCTCGTCGGACATCCTGGCCGACCCCAGCGCGGCGCACTGGCTCGGCACCGACGAGAACGGACGCGACCTGCTCTCCCAGCTGATCCTCGGCACCCAGGACACCATGCTGGTCGGCTTCACGGCCGCCCTGGTGTCCTCGGTGATCGGCACCGCCGTGGGCATCGCGGCGGGGTACTTCGGCGGCTGGGTCGACCGGGTGCTCAGCGTCCTGAACGACTGGTTCCTGGTGCTGCCGATGATCCCGGTGACGGTGCTGGCCGCGAGCCTGCTCGGCAACCGCGCCGCGGACCTCCCGCTGGGCCGCACCAGCGTACTGATCCTGGTCATCGGGCTCTTCGGCTGGGCCGGCACCTCACGGATCGTGCGCGCCGAGGTGATGTCGCTCAAACGCAGGGCGTTCGTGGAACGTTCCGTGGTGCTGGGCGCCGGACGCCTGCGGGTGATCCGCACCCAGATCCTGCCCAATGTGATGCCGCTGGTCCTCGCCAACGCCGTGGTCTACGTCGCGCTGGCGGTGCTCACCGAGTCGACCCTGTCCTATCTCGGCCTCGGCGACCCCGACCGCTTCTCCTGGGGCGGAATGCTCCAGTCCGCGCAGGACGCCGGAGCGATGAGCGCCGGGGCCTGGGGCTACTTCCTCGCGCCCGGTCTGGGCATCACCCTCGTCGTGCTGGGGTTCTCCCTGCTCGGCCACGCCGTCGAGAGCCGCGTCGACCCACGCCTCAGGGAGCAGCGATGACACCCCCGTCCACCACCACCCGTCCCCTCCTCTCGGTCCGGGATCTGACGGTCGTACGCCGGGATCTGCACACCGCGAGAATCGTCGACTCCGTCGGCTTCGACCTCTACCGGGGTGAGGCCCTCGGGCTCGCGGGAGAGTCCGGCTGCGGCAAGACGACGACCGCGCTGGCCCTGCTGGGCCTGCTCCCCGACGGCCTGGTGCGCACCGGCGGTGAACTCCACCTCGACACCGAGCGCGGACCGCGCCCGCTGCACACCCTGTCGCCGCGGGGCATGCGCGCCGTGCGCTGGCGGCGCGTCTCCATGGTGTTCCAAGGCGCGATGAACGCCCTGGACCCGGTGATGCGCGTAGGCGACCAGATCCGTGAGGCCGTCCGCCTGCACCGTCCCGAACTCGACCGGACCGCCGCCGATGCCCGGGTCCGTGATCTCTTCACACAGGTACGGCTCGACCCGGCGCGGATCCGCTCCTATCCGCACGAGTTCTCCGGCGGTCAGCGCCAGCGGCTCATGATCGCCCTCGCACTCGCCTGCGAACCCGACCTCGTCGTCGGCGACGAGCCGACCACCGCGCTGGACGTCATCACCCAGCGCCAGATCCTGGAGCTCCTGGACGAGTTGCGGCGCGAGCTGGATCTCTCGGTGCTGCTGATCACCCATGATCTCTCCGTCCTCGCCGAGACCTGCGACCGGATCGCCGTGATGTACGGCGGACGGGTCGTCGAGACGGGCACGGTGGACGAGGTCTACGGCGCGCCCGCACACCCGTACACCCAGCGGCTGCTGGCCTCGTTCCCGGTGGTCGGCGGCCCGCGCGAGCTGCCGCCGCCGATCCCCGGCACGCCTCCCGATCCGGCCGCGCCGGAGCCCGGCTGCGCCTTCGCCCCGCGCTGCCACCGGGTGGAGGACCGGTGCCGCACCACGGACCCGGCCCTCCGCGCGGACACCGGCGGCGGTCACACCGCCCGCTGCCATCTCGCCCCCTGGCCGCCGAACATGACCCCGGAGAGCGCACGATGACCGAGCATCCGCTGTTCGAGGCCGAGGGCCTCGGAGTGTCCTTCCCCGGCCGCGGCCGGACCCGCGGCACATCCGTCGACGCGCTCCGCGATGTGCGTCTGACCTGGGCCGAGGGAGAGGTGCTGGGCCTGGTCGGGGCGTCGGGGAGCGGCAAGTCCACCCTGGGCCGGACGCTGACGGGACTCCAGCAGCCCAGCCGCGGCACCCTCCGGTTCCGCGGCGAGCCGCTGACCGGGCCGCGCGGGCCCGCCTTCCGGCGCAGGGTGCAGATGGTCTTCCAGGACCCGTACCAGTCCCTCAACCCGCGCCGGACGGTGGGTGCGCAGGTGCTCGAGGGGCTGGAGGTCCACGGCATCGGCACGCCCGGCGAGGAGCGCACCGCCCTCGCGGTCGCCGCCATGGAGCGCTGCGGGCTGGCCCCCGTCGACCGCTACTGGCACCGCTATCCGCACCAGCTCTCGGGCGGCCAGCGCCAGCGCGTGGTCATCGCCGCCGCGGTCGCCCTCGGCCCCGAGGCGCTGATCTGCGACGAGCCGGTCTCCGCTCTGGATGTCTCGATCCGCTCCCAGGTGTTGGGACTGCTCGCGGAGTTGCGCCGGGAGGAGGGCATCGCCCTGCTGTTCATCACCCACGACGTGGGCCTGGCCTGGGCCCTGTGCGACCGGGTCGCGGTCCTCCATCAGGGCGAGATGGTCGAGTACGGCGATGTGGAGGACGTCCTCGGCTCGCCGCGGCACCCCTACACCCGCGAACTCCTGGCGGCGGCACCGGCACCGCGCGGCTGAGGTCGCGTTCCGCGTCGCCGCGGCGGATTCGGCGCGCCAGAACAACGCGTTCCCGGTTGGCCGAAATTCGTTGACATTGCGGCGATTCTGTCGACATCGACAACTCAGGACACGCGTTGATCGGTGCGACCGGAGACGGCGGGCGTGGTGAAGGCGGGCCTGCGCGGTCGTGAACGGGGAATCGCACGCCGCCCGCTGTCACGGCACTGGCGCCAGAAGCGCCGGTCAGAGGGTTGATCGACCGAGACCCTCACCGGTGGCCAGTACACCTTGCCGGGTCGGCTCACGGCACATACAAGCCATGACGGGTAGAGCAGGCCGCAACTCGGGGAAGGTCCGGAGAGTCTCGTCAAATCACTCTCACATTGGGCGAGTCGGGCGCATTCAGGTATATACGGACGCCGGTCGCCGACTCTGCCGGAGGATGACCCCGGAGCGCGGCCCGCCGTTCGCCCGGACCCCGCGAGCACGGTTCCGTCCCGATCGGCGGACCCCCACGGAGGCGTACGGCTCCCCCACTTCGGCCGGCGCCCGGCCTCCGGTACCGGCGACGGAGGAGAGGGGTACTCCATGGATCCGCCTCCCTCGCGCCCTCCGATCCCCTCGCGGATTCACCGCTGCGAACGGTCGCGACCACCCCGCGCCCGAGGCCGGCTGCCAGGGCCACACACCCGGTCCGCCCCGGCCGACGGCGAGTACGGGCTCTTGACACCGGCCATCGGCCCTTCATCGGGATGACCGCTCGACCGTCAATGAAGCGTCAGGAACACCCCGGCAGTTGATGACAGCACAGAGTGGATCAGGAGAGACTCGTCCGTCAAGGAACGGTCAAATGCGCCGGTAAACCCCATGGCCGTCTCGCCTGGTGACCGTTCCGCTTCAACTTCTTGTCGTATGCGTCTTGTTGAGTAAGATCGGCGCGCAAACAGCAGTGGGGCTGCTTCGCCGCCCACTGAATCGGCCCCCCACCGTCCCAAGAGGACCCATGACGATCACTTTGAGACATTCACTCCGGCGCAGGCCGGCGGGGGCGGCGGCCAGCTGATGGCTCAGGAACAGTTCCGCCCGGTCTACCACCCAGCCGGCCACGACAATGAGTTGCGTACGGCCATGCAGGATTTACGAACCGGTCGCTGGCTGTCGATGCGGAATCTGCTGAACTCCACCCCCGGCTGGGGACTGTGGACCCAGCGGACGCAGGTACTCGCGGCCGTGGCCGCGGGTTCCGACACCGTTCAGGCATGGCGTACGGAGGAGCCCGACTCCCTCGCGGCGATCGTGATGCAGTGCCGGGTCGCGGTCGAGCGCGCCCTGCGCGCGCACCGCGAGGAGCACCCGCGTACCCAGGAGCTGTGGCACGAGGCGTGGGAGGCATGCCGGATCGCGGCCCATCACGCGCCCGACGACCCGGTGCCCTGGGTCTGCCTGCTGGCGCTGGCACAACTCGACGAGAAGCAGCGTCTCGACGAGCACCGGCAGGTTCCCCCCGGCCCGATGCTGTTCCCCGGGCCGTGGGGGCTGCTGGCCGAGGCGCACAAGCGGGACCCGTTCAACCGCGAGGCGTACCACCGGATGCTCCAGTTCGTGTACGCGCGCAGAGCGGGCGGTCATCTGTCGGAGGCGGTCAACTTCGTCCAGTGGGCGGCTTCGGCCGCGCCCGCGGGTTCGGCGCTGCTGGTGCTGCCGCTGCATGTCCGGGTGGAGCGCTACCGCCGGGACAGAGGCCATGAACGGGCGCTCGATCTGCACTGGGTGACCGAGGACGCGATCCGGGAGGCCATGCTCGCCCTGGAAGGCTGGTTCGACCACACGAACCCGATCGAGTCCTCGCTGCTGGATCTCAACCATCTGGCCCATGCCCTCTGGGGCGCCGGCCGGTTCATCGAGGCTGCCCGGGTGTTCGACGCGCTGGGCTCGTACTTCACCGCTCCGCCCTGGCAGTACCGCTCCCAGAACCCGGCCGACCCGGGCACGGCGGAGGAGATCTTCCTCCGCGCCCGGAGCCGCAGTTTCACCGCCGCGCGAGACGCGGGCTACTGACCGCACCACCGAAACGATCAGTGCACTACCCACCTGCCCCTCGGAGGTTCAACCATGTCCATATCCCCGCCAAGATGGTCGGGTTCGGACAAACAGCCACCCATCGACGAGGAGGAGCGGCTGCGCGAGCTCGGCTATCAACCGGTTCTCGCCCGCCGTATGGGAGGCTTCGGCAACTTCGCCATCAGCTTCTCCGTGATCTCCATCCTCTCCGGCTGCATGACGCTGTACGGCTTCGGCATGAACACCGGCGGTCCCGCGGTGATGATGTGGGGCTGGCTGGGCGTCGGTCTCTTCGTCCTGTGCGTCGGCATGGCGCTGGCCGAGGTGACCAGCGCCTACCCGACCTCGGGCGCGCTCTACTACATGGCCGACCGGCTCGGCGGACGCAAGTGGGGCTGGTACACGGGCTGGCTCAATCTGCTGGGTCTGCTGGGCGCGATCGCCGGTATCGACTACGGCGCGGCCCTGTTCACGGGTGCGTTCCTCAACCTCCAGTGGGGATTCGATCCCACACCCGGCTCCACGATGATCATCTTCCTGTGCATTCTGCTTCTTCACGCCACCCTCAACCTCTTCGGCGTGAAGCTGGTCAGCGTGCTGAACTCGATCAGCGTCTGGTGGCACATCGGCGGTGTGGCGGTGATCGTCGGCGCGCTCGCCATCGTTCCGAAGAACCACCAGTCCCCGGAGTTCGTGTTCACCGAGTTCGTGAACGGCACGGGCTGGGAGAACCCCATCTACGTCGCGGCGATCGGCCTGCTGCTCGCGCAGTACACGTTCTCCGGCTATGACGCCTCCGCGCATCTGTCGGAGGAGACGTCCAACGCGTCCGTCACCGCGGCGCGGGGCATCGTCCGGGCCATCTGGGTCTCGTGGATCGCCGGTTTCGCCCTGCTCGCGGGTCTGACCTTCGCCATCCAGGACTACGCGGGCACCCAGGACACCTCGACCGGTGTGCCGCCCGCCCAGATTCTGCTGGACGCGCTGGGCACGGGCGGCGCCACGGCGCTGCTGCTGGTGGTCATCGTGGCTCAGCTCTTCTGCGGCAACGCCGAGGTCGCCGCGGCGAGCCGGATGGTCTTCGCGTTCAGCCGCGACAACGCGCTGCCGGGTTCGGCCCTGTGGCGCAAGGTCAGCAGCAAGACGCAGACCCCGGTGCCCGCGGTGTGGCTCTCGGTGGGCTTCGCCGCGCTGCTGGCCCTGCCGTCGCTGTGGTCCACGACGGCCTACGGCGCGGTGACCGCGATCAACGTCATCGGCATCACACCCGCCTACATCATCCCGGTCTATCTCAAACTGCGGGCCGGCGACCGGTTCCAGCCGGGGCCGTGGACTCTGGGCAAGTGGAGCAAGCCCATCGGATGGATCGCCGTGGTGTGGGTGGTCTGTGTGACCGTTCTCTTCCTGCTGCCGCAGTCCAGTCCGGTCACCGTCGACACCATGAACTACGCCTCCGTGGCGCTGGTCGCCGTCCTCACCCTGGCGACCGTCTGGTGGTTCGTGGCGCGCCGTTCGTACGGCACTCCGCAGGCGTACGGATCCGCCCGTGAACAGGCGGAACTCACCGACCAGATCGTCTGACGCTCCCCCTGTACGACAGCCGGGGCCGGTCCCGCCGAATGGATCCGGCCCCGGCTGTCGTGTCATCGCGCCCCCGAGCGCGCGCGGGTTCCGCGAACCCGTCGTACGGAGACCGCCGGACCTCGAAAGCGCCTGGCCAGGGGCGGTGTCGAGCCGTCGGCGGTCGATTGTCAGTGCCGCGCGAGATGCTTGACGGTCCGACACCTTCCGAAGGGGGAAGCCGAAATGAACGATCCCGAACTCGCGGCGGCGCAGGCGTATGTACGGCTGCTCAGCGCCACCCGCGCGGTCCTCGCCGACACGCGAAGGCCCCTGTCGGCGCTGCCACTGCTGACGGCGCCGATCGCCGAGGCCGACGAGGCGCTGGACGTCCTGGGCATGGCGGGCAACGAGGCGGAGTTCTTCCGGCTGGTGGCCAGGCTTCAGCCGGTGGTGTGCGAGGACTACCGGGGGCCGTGAGCGGCCGGACGCGTTCACCGGCGTGTCCCCCGGTGCGCGGGGGCGCCTCACCGGAGCCCCGCCCCGGCCGCCGCCGGCGTCGCGTACACGGGCGCGTCCGCCTGGACGAACAGCACCAGCGGGACGAGGGAGGCCGCGTGGAGCACGGCGGCGAGACATGACGTACGCGTCTCTCCGGCCGCCCGTCGACACGGCCGCCCCTCGAGGGAGGGCGCATGTCACCGTCACGCTATCCGGGTGAAGACAGAACGACCCCTGATGTTCATCTCCGCGCCACGACAGACGCGCCCGGCATGACAGAGCATCTACTCCCTGACCTGCTGGGAGGGAACGCATGGCGCACTATCGGCAAACTCCGCGCAAACAGCTGTTCAATGCGGGAGGAACAGCGGCGGGGCTCCTGCTGCTGACGGCATGCGGGCTGGGCGCCTCGGAGGACGACCCCGCGCCCGAGCGCACGGCGGCCGACCGGATCGTGTGCGCGGAGCGGGGGCAGTTGGCGGCGTCGGGCTCCACAGCGCAGGAGAACGCGATGCGGTACTGGATGGAGGAGTACCAGCAGGTCTGCCAGGGGGTGAAGATCCGCTACGTTCCCATCGGTTCGGGCGGCGGCGTGGCGCAGTTCCTGCGCGGCGCGACCGTCATGGGCGGCTCCGACAGCCCGCTCACGCCCGAAGAGGTCGAGATCTCCGGCGAGGTGTGCCAAGGCGGCAGAGCCATCGATCTGCCGATGGTGAGCGGCCCCATCGCCATCGGCTACAACATCACCGGAGTCGACAGCCTGGTCCTGGACGCCCCGACCCTGGCGAAGATCTTCGACCTGAAGATCACCAGGTGGGACGATGAGGCGGTCAAGCGTCTGAATCCGGGAGTCCAGCTGCCTCCCACGCCCATCGTCGCGGTGCACCGCTCCGATGAGTCGGGCACGACGCAGAACCTCAACTCCTATCTCGCCGTTGCGGCGCCGCGCGACTGGCCGTATCCGAAGGAGAAGGCGTGGCAGGCCAGGGCGGGCCACTCCGCGGCGGGATCCAGTGGAGTCGCGTCACAGGTCAGCGGTACCGAGGGCGCCATCGGCTACTTCGAGCTGTCCTTCGCCGCGTCGGAGCGGCTTTCGACCGTACGCCTCGACACGGGTGCGGCCGAGCCCGTGGCCGTCTCCTCACGGACGGCGTCCGCCGGTATCGCGGCGGCCCGGATCACCGGCCGCGGCAAGGACATGGGGCTGGAGTTCGACTACCGGACCAGTGCGCCGGGCGCGTACCCCATCGTTCAGATGACCTACGTCATCGTCTGCGACAAGGGGACCACGGCCGAGGCCCTGCCCGCGCTGAAGTCCTTCCTCTCCTACACCGCGAGCGCCGAAGGCCAGAGCGCCCTCGCGGGCCTTCACTACGCGGCGCTGCCGGACGAGATGGGCGCGCAGGTCAGGACGGTCGTCGACTCCCTGTCCTGACCGCGCGCCGGGCCGGCCCGTCCTGATCGGCGCGCGGGGCCGGCCCGTCCTGACCGGCGCGCGGGGCCGACGGCGGTCGGTCCCGTGCCGCGCGGCTCGGTCCGCCCGGTGGCCCGGTCTGCCCGGTGGGCCGGTCTGCCCGTCGGCCTCCGCCGGCCCGTCGAAGGAGCCGGTGCGCCGCGACCGGTGTGGAGCGGTCAGCCGGATACGGCGGTCGCGGCTCCGTCGCTGCGCGGGTCGGTGGCCGCGGCGACGGAGCCCTGCGGTGTACGGCGAACGAGCTGCCCGTGTCCGACCTGCTCGTCCAGATCGGCGCAGATGCTGGTGCGGTAGCCGCTGCCGCGCAGCGCCGCGACCGCCTCGCCGGGTACCCCGTTCTCGACGGAGGCGACACCCGCGGGTTCGTCCACTCCGAGGCCGCCGACCACCCAGCGCGGACGGGCGAGCGCGGTCGCGGGATCGTCTCCGGAGTGCAGGCGCAGCGCCAGGTGGGCGTGGATCTGCGGCTGGGCCTTGCCGCCCATGGTGCCGTGCGCACCGGTGATGAATCCGTCGCGGCGTGTGAGCACCGGCATCAGGGTGTGAGCGGGCCGCCGTCCCCCGGCGAGCCGGTTGAGCGACCCGGGGGCGAGGTCGAAGAACGAGCCGCGGTTGTGCAGCAGGATGCCGCTTCCGGGATCCATGATGCCGGAGCCGAAGCTGTGGAAGAGGCTCTGGATGAGGGAGACCGCGTATCCCTCGTCGTCGGCGGCGACCACGGCGACGGTGTCCCCGCTGGGGCGTGCGGCCGCGGCACGCGGCACGGGTCCGGTCTGCGGGGTGGGGACCGGGCCGTCGAGGATCTCGGCGGCGAGTGCGTCGAGGTGGGCGTCGCCGAGAAGTTCGCGGACCGGGACGGGGACCTGCCGGGGGTCGGCCAGCCACCGGTCCCGGTCGCGGGTGATGGCGTCGAAGACGCGTGCCGTCAGATGGGCGTCGCGTCCGAGGAGTTCGGCGGTGCCGGGCATCCGCTCGATCAGACCGAGGGCCTGGAGGAGATGGATGCCCTGGGAGTTGGGAGGCGCGGTGAGGTACTCCTCGCCGCGGAAGGAGGCGGACAGCGGCTCGGTCAGTTCGGTCGCGTGGGCCGCGAGGTCGTCCGCGGTGATGGGCGAGCCGAGTTCTCGGAGCCTGCTGACGATTCCGGCGCCGAGCGACCCCTCGTACAGCGCGCTCGGTCCCTCGGCGGCGAGTTGGGCCAGGGACCGGGCGAGCGCGGGCTGACGCATGGGCACCCCGGCTTCGAGGGGACTGCCGTCGGGGAAGAAGACGGCGCGCATGCCGTCGTCGGCCGTCAGCGTCGCGGCCTCCTCGCGCAGTGCCGTGGCGACGCCGGGCGCGGTGGGGACGCCGTCACGGGCGTACGCGACGGCCTCCGCGAACAGGCGGTGCCAGGGCAGGCGGCCGGCGAGTTCGGAGAGGGTGGCCCAGCCGGCGACCACTCCGGGGACCGTGACGGTGAGCGGTCCCGTCACCGGCATACGTTCCCCGGACAGCGAGTCCGGGTCCATGCCACGAGGTGCCGCGCCGCTGCCGTTGACCGCGACGATCCGCTGGTCGGGCAGGGCGACGAGGGCGATGAGGTCGCCTCCCACGGCGCACTGGTGCGGATAGACCACCGTCAACGCGATCGCCGCGGCGAGCGCCGCGTCGACGGCGTTGCCCCCTTCTCTCCGTACGGCGTCACCCGCGCCGGTGGCCAGAGCGTGCGGGGTGGCCAGTCCGTAGGGGCGGATGCGGTCGGACGGGGGCGTTGCTGCGGACATGGTGATGGCTTTCCTGGGTTTCGAGTTCGGGCGGTAGAGCGGGTGCGGCGGGAACGGAGTGATGGATACGGGCGGTGGGGTCGTGCCGAACGCGATCGACACGGAACTGCTTCTCGCACTCGGTGTGACCCGGCGCGGGGGCCGCACGGACCACGGCGGTGCGCGGGCCGTGCGGCCCGGTGACGGCGGCGCGCACGGACGTGTGTGCTCCGCGCGCCGTCGGCCCCGGCGGCCGCCGCCCTGCCGGTTGTGGGTGCTCTGTCCGGCGGGTGCTCTGTCGGGCGGAGTGCCCGGTCAGGCGGTGTCGGCGGAATCGTGCGCTCCGCGGCCGAGGGTGTCGATGATCATGCCCTGCACCTCGCTGAGGTGGTCGGCCATGGCCTGCGCGGCGGCGTCGCCGTCATGACCGATGAGCGCCGCGAGGATGCGTCGGTGGCCGCGCAGTGAGGCCACCAGACGTTCGGTGCTCTGGTACTGGGGGTCGCGCGAGGGGCCGACCCATTCGTTGGTGGCTTCGAGCAGCCGGGTGAGCATGGGGTTGTGGGCCGCCTTGGCGACGGCCACGTGGAACGCGCCGTCCAGTTCGATGAGCGCGGCCAGATTGTCCCGGTCCCGCTCCAGTTCGGCCTGTGACAGCAGTTCGGCCAGGTGCTGGAGGTCGCTCGCGGTGGCTCGGACGGCAGCCCGAGCCGCGACGGGCGGCTCCACGGCCGAGCGCAGATCCATCACCTCGTGCACCAGTCGCGCCGCGTCGTTCATGTCCCCGAGCTGGCGGGGGTGCAGATCCGGGCGGGTGGTGTCCGTGACGATGGTGCCCCGGCCGGGCTTGCGGTTCACCAGCCCGCGCAGTTCGAGTTCCCGCAGCGCCTCTCGTACGGAAGCGCGCGAAATCCGGAGCTGCCCGGCCAGTTCGCGCTCGGCCGGGATGCGCTCGCCGGGAGCCAGTCGCCCCTCCTCGATGAGCCCTTGGAGACGCCCGGCGAGCCGGTGCGGGCCGAGAGTGGCCTCGGGAGCGATCAGGGTCCAGTCGACGGGCACCGGAGGGCCTTTCCTGTCGGTCGGGTGGGCGGTGGTCCCGCGCCGCACGGTCGCCGCCCACCGTGGTCGGGCGGCGACCGTGGGCCGCGGGAGGTTTCAGTCGTCGATCTCGACCGTGAGCCAGTTCTCGAAGGAACTGCGCCTGGCCAGGCTCATCACGCCGATGGTGGCACGACCGCCCAGCCCCGCCTCGGGGCCGAAGACATCCCGGAAGAGATCGGTCGCGCCCGATGACACCTTGTGCACGTCCTCGAACTCCGGGGTGCTGACGACGAAACAAAGTGAGCGTACAAGGGACCGCACCCGATTGAGGGAACCGAGTGCCAGACGGATGCCGCCCAGACAGTTCAGGCCGGTCAGCCGGGCGGCCTCGTAGCCCTCCTCGACGGTGAGATCCGCTCCCAGCCGGCCCGGGTGGCGTACGTTGCCGTCCGCGTCGTCCGCGGTGTGGCCGCCCAGGAACAGGAGGTTGCCGCTGATGTGGTGGGGCTTCATCGACCCGTAGTCGCCGCCGTAGTACGGCCGGGCGGAGAAGTCGGGGATGACGAGACCGAGTTCGCGAACGCGGGTCTCGGGATCAGTTTGAGCCATGTGCCTATGCCTTCGAGTGATCACGTGGGCCCTGCCGGTGGGCCAAGATAGTCAGATGGTCCGACCAAGTTGGGCTCATTGTTTGCATGCATTCCCCAGCTGTCAACCCCCGACATGCCACCACGCGCGGTGTGCGGCGGCAGAAGCCGGGGGCGGCGAGGCGTCCGCCCATGCGCGGCACAGCCCCGCGGATCCCCCACCGAAAGCCGCCCCCGCACCCTCGCGACAGCCCCGGCGAAGCGTTCACCACGGACATCCGCCGACACCCCCGCGCACTTCCGCCACGGGCAACGCCGGGCCCGCCGACCTTCGCATCGACCCGACCGCGCCGACGACCACACACGCACGGGGACCTGGTCCACACCGATCGCATCCATCGCAGAACGACCCACTTCCGCACGCACGACGAAATGCGCAGTCAGGAACGGGTTTAAACGATGTTTTCCGTTGTCTCCGGCAGATTTTCAGGCGAGACCGTTGACAAGCGGGGGCGGCGCAGCTCACCTTGGCCGCACGAGGCCGCCATGCCGGAGAGAGCCTCGGGCTCGACCAAGCCGCCCCCGTGTCGTCCCGCACGACGCTTCCCTTCCGCTCTCCCCAGGCGGCCTGTCATCAAGGACTCCCCGTGACTTCTCCACGCCCGGATGCCTCTCCCCCCACCCCGTTGGCCCCACTGGACATCTCCTTCACCGACGACCCTCGTGTGGTCAAGGAAGCCGCGAACGAGGACTACTCGACGCATATCGTCCCGCTCACCTGGCGCAGCGGCCGGCTGTCGCTGACCATGGCCTGGTACGCCCTGGTCAGCGGCATGTTCTACCTGGTCACGGCGGCGACCCTGGCCGTGACCGTGGGCACCGTCAACGCGCTCATCGGCATCCTGCTCGCGGTCGCCTGCTTCGGAGCGGTCAACTACGTCTTCTCCGTCTACGCGGCGCGCACCGGCCTGACGGTGGCCCTGATCTCCCAGCGGGTCTTCGGCTACGTCGGCTCCATCCTCGCGCCGCTCGTCCTGGCCGCGACCGCGATCTACTACGCGGTCTTCGAGGGCTCGGTCATCGCCCACGCACTGCACTCCTACACCGGTGCCCTCAACATCGAGGTCTGGTACGCGATCGCGATCCTGACCAATGTGCCGATGGTGATCGGCGGCGTACGGCGGTGGCTCGACAAGTTCAACGGAGCGCTGCTGCCGCTGTACTGGACCGGTCTGATCATCGTCGTCGTGCTGGCCGTCAGGGAGTACCCGCCGTCCGGCTGGCTGAGCTACACCCCGGATGTCGCCCCGGACCTCGGCGCGCCCGGCTGGCTCTACGCGTTCTTCGTGTACCTGGGCGTGTTCGTGTTCATGATGTACACGATCGACTTCGCGCGCTTCGGAAAGCCGAAGGACGCCCGGTACCACGGTGTCGTCACCTTCGGTCCGGTCTTCTACTTCTTCTGCTACTTCGTCAACGGTCTCATCGGCATCTTCCTGGTGCTGGTCGCGCAGAACGCGGGCTCGCCCACGAAGACGGCCATCGGCGACACCATCGTGGCCCTGATGGGCGCCTGGGGTCTCGGTGTGGTCTGGCTGACCCAGTCACGGATCAACACCGCGAACTACTACGTCGCCTCCACCAACCTGGAGTCCGCGGTCGCCCGGCTCTTCCACATCCGCGTGCCTCGCGTCGCCGCCCTCGCGCTGGCCAGCGTCGTCACTTATCTGATCATGCTGACCGATGTGCTCAGCTATGTGCTCACCGCGCTGGCATGGCAGGGCGCGTTCGTCGTCGCCTGGGTCGGCATCATGCTGACGCACCTGGCGCGGACGCGCGGGATCGACCGGGACGGTCTGCCCGAGTTCCGGCCCGGACGGGTCGCCACCTTCGCGCCCGGCGCGGTGGTCTGGCTGATCTCGTCGCTCACCGGCATCGTGATCCTCGAGAACACGGGCACCTTCGGTACGACCTGGTCCTCACCGGTCACCCTGGTCCTCAGTGTCGTGCTGTACTGGCTGGCCACCCGTAACGCCGGCTCACCGGTGCTGAACCGCGGCCAGGACCCCCGCGACGAGGTGGAAGACATCTGGGAGGCACGCGTTCGCTGCCACCGCTGCGACCACTCGTACATCGCGGCGGAGATGGACCGCGATCCGTCGGTCGAGGGCAGCCCGGCGATCTGCGCCGACTGCGCCGGCCGAAGCAGTGGATTCCGCCGTGCGGCGCTGGCCCAGGCGAGGGCCGCCGGAAGCGGTGCCGCCTCCGCCGGGTCGGCGCGTGCCGGGAAGCTCTGACCTCGGGTCCGGTTCCCGCCAGACCGGTGGGAGGCCGTAGGCGGCCGGTGTGCGGAACGCGGACGGCCGATGGGCCGCACGGTCCGCGGATCGAGCCCGCCCGCGCCGGTCGGGACACCCGGTGACGGCGGCGGGGGCGTCGACCACTTCGGTGGGCCGACGCCCCCGCCGCCACGCCGCCCACCGCCGCCTCACCCGGCCCGCCCCTCCTCGGTGTCCGCCCGGCCGCTCTCCTCCGTATCCGCCCGGCCCCCTCCTCCGTATCCGCCACGCCACGCCGCCCACGCGACCGCTCGCTTCCGGTCGTCCGGTCCGCCGCTCCCCCGCCCGTCGTCGGGCTTCCTGATTTCATTTCCCCTGATTTCATTTCCGGAGTCCTGTCGTGCCCATCG
Organism: Streptomyces sp. NPDC004838; assembly: GCF_053600955.1. Classification (NCBI taxonomy): domain Bacteria; kingdom Bacillati; phylum Actinomycetota; class Actinomycetes; order Kitasatosporales; family Streptomycetaceae; genus Streptomyces; species Streptomyces sp. NPDC004838. Next base: position 166,313 of record NZ_JBSGAW010000003.1, read on the forward strand.
GCCCGGCGTCGCCGGGCGGGCAGAAGGGGGAGCGGTGATCGAGACGGTGTTCCGGGGTGATCAGTTACCGGCGCGGGACCGGTTCGAGAGCTGGCGGGCGATGGTCTGCTCCAGCCATGCGCCCGTCGATGTGTGGACGGACCGCACGGGTGACTTCCGGGCCACGCAGCGGCTACTCGATCTGGGGCCGGTGCGGATATCGGAGTTCGACTCCCCGGAGGTCCGGTCGCACCGTACCGCCAAGCAGATCCGGCAGTCCGACCCCGAGCTCTACTTCCTGTCCTTCGTGCGGACCGGAACGGCCGGGGTCGACGACGAGGAGCGGCAGGCGTCCATCGGCGTGGGCGACATGCTGCTGTACAGCATGTCGCACCCCCACCGGGGAGTGCTCGCGCCGACGCGCCGCACCACCATGATGGAGATCATCCTCCCCAGAGCCCTCGTCCCGCTGCCCCCGGCGGCCGTCGACCGGCTGCTCGTCACACGGTTGCCGGCGCGGCGCGGCACGGGAGCCCTGCTCACCCGGTTCGTCGCCCAGCTCGCGGACGACGCGTCCGCCTACACCCCAGCGGACATCCCCCGGCTGGCGGACGTCACCCTCGATCTGGCGACCGCGTTCCTGGCGCATCACGCGCCCGCTCCGTCACCGGCCGAGGCGCACCCGCATGCGCTGATGCTGCGGGTGAAGGACTTCATCGACCGCCGTCTGGGCGACCCCGGTCTCACGCCTGACCTGATCGCGGCGGCCCATCACATCTCCCTCCGTTCTCTGCACCGTCACTTCCGGAACCAGGGCACCAGCGTCGCCGCCCACATCCGCCGCCGGCGCCTCGAACACGCCCGCCGCGACCTCACCGCGCCCCACCTCGCGGCCACCCCCATCCACACCATCGCCGCGGCCTGGGGCTTCCCCCGGCCCGCCGACTTCACCCGCGCCTTCCGCACCGCGTACGGGCTTCCCCCCAGCGACTACCGTCGTACCGCCCGCGAGAGACGCCCCGAGCCCGGGGACGGATGCTGAACCGGGCGACGGCGAGCCTGGCGGGGCACCCCGTGAACGGCACCCACACGGGCGCCGGTGCGGTTCACAGGGTGGCCCGCTCGATGAGCGCCACCGTCGCACGCGGGTCCTGGACCTGGACGACGAGGCGGGTGTACCGCTCGTCGGCGAGTTCGATGACCACGGCCTTGGCCGGGTCGCGGACATCCCAGAAGACCTGCCCGCCCTTGGTGCGGAAGGTGCCGGCGACGATGACGCCGGGGAAGTGGGTACCGGGCGACCGCAGTCCCTTCGGCTCTCTGACGATGCCGGGATCGATGGTCGCTCCCCGGACGTTGGCCAGAGGGATGACCAGTCGGCTCTTGAGGGCCCAGAACTTGCCGAGCCCTTCGATCTCGACCAGCAGATTGTCGCCGTCGATGCTGACCTGCGCCATGTCGACTCCATGTCCGTAGAGCTGTCGGAGGGTCCGTAGAGCTTCAGAGGGGGGTTCAGTTCCGGTCGAGGCGGTGCGCCAGTGCGGCGCCCGCCCCGGCGAGGGCGTCGGGCGCGGATCCGGCCCTGGCCCGGATCCGGAGCCCGAGGATCGCCGCGGTGAGCGCCGTCGCCACGGCCGTGGCGTCGGTGTGGCCGGTGTCGTCGTCCGTGCGGGCGGATGCGCCGATCGCCCGGTCCAGCGCGTCGAACGCCCGGCTCACCAGGCCGGCCACCTCGGGGTCCGCCGGGGCTCGTTCGACCGCGGCCAGCAGCAGCAGGTCGAAGCTCGCCGCCGTCGCCGGGACGGCGAGGGCCTCGCGCACTCCGTCGACGGGACGCCCGGATCCGGCGACGCGGTCGAACAGGGGGGTGATCTCGGACTCGAGCGACCATCGCAGCGCGGCCAGATAGAGCCCCCGTTTACTGCCGAACGTCTTGTACAGGCTGTTGCGGTGCACACCGAGGTGAGCGACCAGTTCATCGATGGAAGTGCCGTCGTAGCTCCGGCCGGCGAACAACTCCGCCGCCGAACGGACCACTTCGGCCTCGTCGAAACCTCTTGGGCGACCCATGAGACGACCGTAGACAATTAAGGAACGATCAGTCAAGAACAATCGTTCCTTAATTCGGTCCCACGGTCATCGAAGGGGGCGGCTCCGGCGCGGTCGGGGAATCGGGTTCGCGCGTCTGGCGCGGTGCCGACCCCTCCTTTTTCATGGGAAACGGCGCTTTTCACGGGGAACGGCGCACGCCCCGCCCCGGCACGCCCCCAGACCTTCATCACTGCCACGGGAGGTACACCATGACCAGTCCCGGCACCCGCGACACCGTGACGCTCGACAGCGGCGGCGGCCGGAGGATGTACGAGCAGGTGGACAGGCTCCGCGCGGCCGGGCCCGCGGTGCGGGTCCGGCTACCCGAAGGCGTCGTGGCCTGGTCCGTCACCCGAGGCGATGTCATCAAGCGCCTGCTCACGCACCCGGGCGTCTCCCGCGACGCCCGCAAGTCCGTACCCGGCTACCGGCCCGGAGCCGTCGGCTGGCTCTTCCCCTGGGTGGACGTCGAGTCCATGTTCAATGCCGAGGGCCAGGACCACCGCAGGCTCCGCAAACTCGTCGGACCCGCGTTCGCCCCTCGGCGGATCGAGGCCATGCGTCCACGGATCCAGGCCGTGGTCAACGGTCTGCTCGACGCGCTGGAAGCACGGGGCGACGCCGAACCTCTCGATCTCCGGGCCGGATTCTCGCACGAGGTGCCGACCCGGGTGATCTGCGATCTCTTCGGGGTCCCGGCGGAGCAGCGGCCCGCGATGTTACGAAGCTTCGGCGCCGTCGCGGACACCGGAGCCACCGCGGAGGAGGCCGCCGCCCTCAACCAGGACCTGCTCACCCTGGTACGGGCTCTGATCGACGCCAAACGCCGCGACCCCGGTGACGACATGACCAGCCTTCTCCTGGCCGCACGCGAAGAGGACGCGGACCGCCTCAGCGAACAGGAGCTGATCTCGACGCTGTTCCTGATGATCGGCGCGGGCAGCCAGACCGCGATCTCCCTCATCGACAACGCCGTACGGGAACTCCTCACCCATCGCGAACAACTCGAAGCGGTCCTCTCCGGAGCGACCCCGTGGACGGAGGTCGTCGAGGAGACCCTGCGACTGCACTCCTCCGTCATGCATATGCCGATGCGCTGGGCCACCCAGGACATCGATCTCGGCGAGGGAGTGGTCATCCGGACGGGCGAGTCGATGCTGATCGCGTTCGGGGCACCCGGCCGTGACCCCGGCGTCCACGACGATCCCGGCGCCTTCGACGCCGGCCGCGAGGACAAGGCGCATCTCGCCTTCGGGCACGGCGTCCACTACTGCCTCGGAGCGCCTCTGGGACGCCTCGAAGCCGAAGTGGCGCTGCCCGCCCTGTTCGGCCGCTTCCCCGGCCTCGCGCTCGCCGTCGCCCCGGAGCACATCCGGCCACAGCGTTCCTTCATAGGCAACGACATCACCGAACTGCCCGTCCGTCTCGGCCCTCGGTCCCTTACCGCCGACTGACCCCGCCCACGGGGTGACGACAGCGGCCCGACCACGTCTCGGCGACCGGGACAAGGCGGCAGGAAGGACCGCCCGCGCCACGGGACGCGCCCCGCGGCACAGCCTCCCCGTACCGCGCTCCGGGGGCGCCCGGCGCACCCGCGCGACCAGCCCGATCCGGTGCGCGACTCCCCGGCGGGTGGTCGCGTTGGTGTGGCCGTGGGCGGGTCCTCCCGGCCGTACGGTCCGAGGGGTCCGCCGCTCCACGGGGCGCTTGAACTCTCCGCGCCCGTGACCGTCGCCGGTCGACTCGGAAAGCGGAAGTGTGGCACTGCGCGAGACCACCACCACTCCTCCCGGAGCGGACGGCCCTCCCCCGCCCCGGCGCGCATGGGCCGCCCGGCCGGTGGAACGTTCACCCGAGGCGGCCAGACCGTATCCGAAGCCGACGCGCCCGGACCGCCCGGGGCAGGGCCGCCCGGGGCAGGGCCGGCCGTCCTACCCGGCTGGGTCGCCGTGGTGACGGCGTCACGCTTCCCTCCGGGCCTGCGGATGCCGCTCCTGCTGCTGGTCCACGCATGTACGGGTCGGCTTCACCATCAACTGGTATGTGCCGACCGTCTGGGTGGTCCTCACCGACGGCTTCGACCCGGCGGGCGTACCGCTGTACGCAAGGCTGATCTGCTGTGCCGTGGGCGACGACCTCGTCCACGCGCACCAGGACCGCGCCGCCCACGCCACACCGGTGTGCGCTCGTCAGCGGTGCTCCCGGGTGACCGCGGCCGGCCCGCGTCGGCCGGACTGTACACCGCGGCGGTCCGCTGCCCGGCGGCGTACGGAATCGGCACCGCCCCATGAGAGGAAACCCTTCATGAGACCGTTCAGGATCGCCGTGGTCGGAGGAGGCATCGCCGGGCTCGCCCTGGCCCTGGCCGTCCACCGCACCCTGCCGCGTTTCGAGGTGACCGTGTTCGAACGGTCCCGCCGCCCCGGCGAGAGCGGCGCGGGCCTGCAACTCGGGCCGAACGCCGTGGGACTGCTGGAGCGACTCGGCGCGGGGCCCGCGCTGCGCGCGAACGCGTGCCTGCCGGAGAGCCTCGACTTCCTGCACTGGGCCGACGGCACGCGCCTGCTGCGCGTTCCCGTCCGGCCCGGCTACGCCCAGCGCTTCGGCGCGGACCTGCTGGTGCTGCGCCGCAGGGATCTGCACAAGGCGCTGGAGTGGCTGCTTCCGGCCGGGACCGTCCGCCTCGGGGTGCGCTGCACCGGCGTCGAGGAGTCCCCGGACGGTGTGCGGGTTCATCTCGCCGGCGGAACGGCGCGGGCGGAAGAAGCGGATCTCGTCGTCGGCGCTGACGGACTCCGCTCGACGGTGCGCGTCCTGTCGCAACCGGACGCCCACCCCGTCCAGTCGGGCATGGACGCCTACCGCGGGCTGGCGCCCGCCGCACCCGGCGCAACTCCCGGCGTACGGATGTGGCTGGGCCCCGACCGGCATCTACTGTGCTACCCCGTGGACCGAGGACGGTCCCTGAACACGATCGCCCTCCTCCCGTCCGCCGTCGCGGACGCGGGCCCCGCCACGGGAGGCCCGCTGACCGGCGCGGTCGCGGCACGGGCCTTCGGCGGCTGGGATCCCGTCGCCACCGGCGTTCTCCGCGGCTGCCCGAAAGTGTGGCGGCAGCCCCTGTACGACCTTGAGCCGCTGCCACATTGGAGCACCGGCCGTACGACGCTCGTCGGCGACGCGGCCCACGCCATGCTCCCCCACCGGGCGCAGGGCGCCTGCCAGGCCGTCGAGGACGCCGTCACGCTCGCCGCCCTTCTCGGCGATGCCGATCGACTGGGCCTGCCCGAGGTCCTGCGCCGCTACGAGGAAGTGCGCCGGCCCCGTACCGCCCTGCTCCAGGCCCTCTCGCGGGCGACGGGCGCGCTGCTGAGCGGCCCGGATGCCGTTGACCGGCTGGCCCGGCTCTCCCCCGAGGACCTCACCGAGCAACTGGCCCGGGTGTACGGGCACGACGCCCTCGCCCGTACCGATCCGGCCGTGCTGCCCGGCTGAAGTGACGCACACCGTCCGACCGGCGTCCCGAGGGCCGTCCGCCCATGGACTCGGGCGGCTTCGGGGGCCGTCTTGGAACGGAGACGCCGGACCGCACGCCGTACTCTTTCCGGGGCGGCACCGGCTCCCTGCCGGGCCGGTGCCAAGTCCTCTCGGACCGTGTGTGGCGTGGTCCCGCGTTACGACGCGTCCCGCACCCTGCCGGTGAACACCGGCCCGTCCTGGGGATTCCAGGGCCGGTCGTAGGTGATCAACCGCATCTGCAGTGTCTCCTCCGGTTCGCTCACCCCGTCGATGACGGTGGGCACGATCACCTCTGCGCTCACTTCGCCCGCGGGCACGTTGAGCAGCAGGTAGGGACCGGCGACCACTCGCGACAGCGGCCGTGGCGGGCTCGGCGAGTGGGAGAAGTTGTCCTCCACCCACCGCCGTTCGACGTCCACGGTGGAGAGTTCCACGTCGCCGCCGGCCTCCAGGATGTGGAGTTCGGCCTCAAGGATGTCCACATCGGCGACCGTGGACAGCGACACCCGCCAGGCCAGGTTCTGCCCCTCGGTGACCTGGTCCGACACCGGCGTCACGGTGATCCTGGGCATCGGGTCGTCGTCCTCCACGGTCACCCCGCCGTAGTGGGAACCGATCACCGCGCCGCGGATCGCCTTGACGAACATGTTGTACGAGGCGTCGAAGCCGTAGCGGGGGTTGCCCCGCACCGTGACCGGCACGTCGATGACGGTGTCTCCCGGACGCACCGTCACGGTCCGGGACGTGGCCTCGCCCGTGTCCGGCCGGGTGGTGAACAGCCGCACCTGGCCGCTGCCGTGCCCGGAGAGGCGTACCGGAATGCGGTAGGTCCGGACCCCGGAGTCTCCTTCCTGCACGATCAGCCGGCCGACGTCCACGCGCGGCAGGGGGGCGGGGCGGGCCGTCGGGGTGCCGGGCCGCCAGCCCCAGGCGTCCATCAGCCACGCCCGGCCCGACGCGTCGCGCGGGGTCAGCTCCAGGGCTTGGACACGTCTCAGGTCCAGTCCGGCCCGGAGGGCGGCGTAGAGCGGTACCCGGACCTCACGTCCCCAGTAGGACGTGGTCCGGTCGGTGCCGGGCAGTCCGTCGACGGTGACCCGGCCGAGCGTCGCCCGCCGGCCCGAGGCGTCGGCGACCGTGACGTCGATCCGGGTGCCGGTGGTGTTGGGGGGCACGATCATCCGTAGGGCCATGCTCTCGGCGCCGGCCAGGGAGACCGGGCGCGCGGGGCGCACCCGGACCGCGGAACCCGGCTGCGACCACTGCATCGCGACCGCGTGGCGGCCGGGCTCCTGCGGCGTCTTCCAGGCGGCGAAGTGCGGCGACGCCCCGCCCCCCTCGGACGGCAGGCATGCCTGGGCCGGGTCGGGATGCACCTGCGCGCACAGCCGTCCGCCGTCGACGGCGACGGTGGCGTCCGGCAGGAACGCCGGCGTTCGGTTCGCGCCGACGGCGTGGGTCAGCACCCGCGCGGGGCCCGCCGAGGGCGCGCGCCGGTTCGAGCCGTCCAGCAGGGGGCGTACCCGGTCGTCGCCCGCGACGAACAGCCGGGCCGCCGCGGCGATGTACGCGGCGCCGGCGGCCTGTTGCCGCGTGGCGGTCAGGCGGGTTCCGGTGCCCGGCGCGCATACCGGGTCCGGTGCGTCATCGGACCAGAAGTCGTCGTCGGCCGGTGCCTCCGCCTGCCCGGGCGTCCACTCGCTGTTGAAGAAGTTGTGGTTGGCGCCGATCACGTAGACCGCGCTGTGCAGTGCGGTCCCGCGGCTGATGCCGCGTGTGCCGTCGACGTACATCTCGCCCTGAAGGTCGGTCACGTCGCCGTCGCAGCCCGGCAGGATGGTCATGGAGGGCACGTCGGGCGCGGGGTTCTGCCCGAAGGCCGTGGGGGCGATCAGGACGGTGCCTCTGATCCTCCAGCGCGCCGGGCCGCCGTGGCCGTCATCCTCGGCGGGCGGCCGGTAGATGCTGTCGAGCGCTGCCAGGTTGACGCCTTCGCCACCCCGTGAGTGGCCGACCAGCAGCACGCGGGACAGGTCTGCGGGTGACGCGGCGCGGACGGCCGCCGGTGCCCCGGACCGGTCGGCGGCCCACCGCGCCCACTGGGCGAGGTGCAGCCGCACCAGGGACGAACGGGCCTGCGCGCCGCCGTCGTCCAATCTCTGGTCCTGCCCGTTGACGCCGTTGGCGGAGATGGACACCGTCACATAGCCCTGGGAGGCCAGGAGTTCCTGGGCGCGCAGATAGCCTCGGTGGCTCGGCACCGGCCGGGTGCCGGCCGCGCAGGGCCAGAAGCCGCTCTGGTCACCCAGGTCATTGAAACAGGTGTAGTGACGGCCGTGCAGGAAGAGCGCCAGCGGCCGGCGTCCCGGCGCGCCGACCGGTGCGACCACCATGGCCTGCATCTCCACCGGGGCGGGGAGGCCCGGCAGCCGTACCGGCTTCAGGGCGTATTCGTCGCCGACCGTGCGATAGGGGCCGGGGACACCGGGATCGACGCTGTTCGCGGGAGCGGGAACCGCCGGAAGTGACGGCGGGATGAGACGCGGCGCGTCCGAGGCGGCGGCTGCCTCCGCGAGGTCGAGGCGGCGTCCGCCGGCCCTCACCTGAAGGTCTGTCATCGGTCCGGTGCGCACACCGTCGAGTCCCAGGCGGAACGTATGCCGGTCCTGCTCGGCCACCGGCCTGCCGAGGAGCCTGTCCCCGGTGTAGAACTCGACACGGGCATCGCCCATGGGGACCGGGTCGGGCGACGTCCACACCAGATGCTTCGCGGGCCCCGTGCCGGATATCCGCCAGCCCTGCGGCAACCGGCTGTCGGGGCTCCCCGATAAGGCGGAACCTCGGGGTGGTACGGACGGTATGGGTTCGGCGGATCTCTGCGCGTGCGCCTGCGGCGGCGACGCATACGCCAGTCCCGGCGACCCCAGCACCAGGGCCAGTAGCGCCATGGCGGCGGTCGCCATGCGCGGGACACGGATCAAGGTCTTCCTCCTCGTCGATCGGGCTTGCGTCCCAGCGCGCCCCGGGGGGTGTCGCGGGGGCTCCCCCTCACCCGAAGGGCGGCGACGGATGCCCGTGGGTCGTCTCATCGTCGGCGCGCTGCGCGGCAAGTGTTGCACCGGTGATCAGTTGGGCTGATGCGGCCCCCGGCCGAAACACCACGCCCGGCGGAGCCGGCGCTCCGCCGCCCGTCCCGGACCCCGGTGAGCTGCTTCGATGGGCCGTCGTTTCCCACCGGCGGCTGTGGGGGTTCGATGGTGCGACGGATGACCTGAGCGGTACGGATCGCGGCTACAGCGCCTCTTCGCTCCCGTCGGCGGCCCTGTCGGCGGCCCTGGAGGTCTCCGTCCCAACGGAGGCCGGATCGGCCGACGGCGGTCGACCGCGGCCGAGCGCCGGAGGCTCAAAAACGCCGGGGGCGGGCGATGCGGGAATGTCGACGGCACCGGACACCGGGGCGGCGTCGGCGAATACGGAACGGCTGGGCCCGTACGGAGCCGGTGCGTGCCGAGAGCGGCCGGGCGGAACATCAGCGGTGCCTGCTGTCACCAGAGGCGTTGAACCAGTTCCGTTCGGGCGGGGCACCCCGTGCCAGGTGGAGCGTTCCGGCGTCGCGCTCGGGCGTCGCGGTTCGGTGCACGGACGACGGTCGGGGGCCGGTTCGTCCGCGTCTTGGGCGGGCTCGCCGACGGCCAATTCACCCTGCGGCTGAGGGCGGGCGTGGTCGACGAGACATGGGCCGGAATCCGAGCCCGGAGGCTACGGCGGATCCGGCTGCCGGTCCTGCTGGGCGATGCCGGCGACCGGGGCCGACGGCGTCGGTACTCAAGCGCACCCCGCCGGGCCCGCCTACTCCTTGTTGCTCGTCACGGCGATACTGACGCCGAGCCCGATCATCGCGAACCCGCCGGCCCCGCCCACCAGAGCGAGCCGACGCGGTGAGCGTGCGAACCAGCCTCGCGCGGTGGCCGCGGCCAGCCCCCAGGTGCTGTCACATGCCACCGCGATGGCATTGAAGACCAAGCCGAGCAGCAGCATCTGCAGGGGCACGTGCCCCTGGTCGCGGTCGACGAACTGCGGGAGCACGGCGGCGAAGAAGACGATGGTCTTGGGATTGGCCACACCGACCACGAACCCGTCCCACAAGGTGCGCAGTCCGTCACGCGCGGGAGCGTCACCGGTGAAAGCGGCCTGCAGCGACCCGCGTTGGCGCACTGCCTTGACCCCCAGATACACCAGGTACGCGGCTCCCACGAGCTTCAGTGTCGTGAAGATGACGACCGAGCGCTCCACGACGGCTCCGACGCCGAGCGCCACGGCCACGACGAGCACATAGGCGCCCAGTGTGTTGCCCACGACCGTGGTCAGCGCGGCGCGACGGCCGTGAGCCAGGGCTCGCCCGATGACGAACAGCACGCTCGGGCCGGGAATCACGATCAGCAGGAATGACATGGCCGCGAAGGCGAGCAGTCGGTCGGTGGACACCATGAGGGCATCGTAACCACGCCTATGGTCATACCTTCCACCATTTTCTCCTCACCGGACGCAGAACCTCTCGGCGGGACCGCGGGTGCCCGTCGTGCCTTGGATATGGTCAGGGAGACGGTGTCCGTCGTCTCCCTGACCGCCCGACGGCCGCGGCCAGCGGACTTTCCCCGCCCTGGCCGCGCCCGCCGGACCCGACGCGCTGCCCACCGACGCCCCGGGGCTCAGTCCTCGTCATCTCCCCGCCAACGACTCCGGCAGCAAACAGGTGCTTCCGCCGACGGGACGCCGGACGGGGATCATGCTTCGGCGGGCCGTTCCAGCGCCACCCTCGGCAGCAGCCTCGCCAACGGAGCCGGCAGCCACCAGGCGCGTGGGCCCAGCAGTTGCATGACCGCCGGGACGATCAGGCAGCGGATGACCAGGGCGTCCAGCAGGATCGCGACCGCCAGGCCGAGCCCGAACTGCTGGAGCATCCGGGTCGGGCTCAGGACGAACGCGGCGAACACCACGATCATGATGGCCGCAGCCGCCGTGATGACCTTCCCGGTCTCGGCCAGTCCCTCCCGCACCGCATGGGAGTGGTCCCTGGTGCGCTCCCACTCCTCGTGAATACGGGATATGAGGAACACCTCGTAGTCCATGGAGAGCCCGAACACGATCGCGAAGATCATCACCGGAATGAACGCCTCGATGGGGCCGGGCTGTACACCGAACCATCCGTGCTGGAAGACAAGGGTGATCGCGCCGAGCGCCGCCGCGACGGACAGCAGATTGAGCAGGGCGGCCTTCAAAGGGATCAGCAGGGACCGGAACACCGCCATCAGCAGCAGTGTGGACAGTCCCACCACGATGCCCACGAACAGCGGCAGCCGGGCGGAGACGGCGTCCGCGAAGTCCTGTGTCGCGGCCGTCGCCCCGCCGACCAGATACTCGGCTCCCGTCTCCCGGCTCAGGGGCGGCAGCACGTCCTCCCGCAGTGTACGGACCAGATCGGTCGTGCCCTCGTCCTGCGGCGCGGTCGCCGGGTAGGCGATGACCGTGGACACCGCACCGTCCTTGGTGGGCAGTGACGGGGTGGTGGCGGCGATGCCGTCCGTCCGGTCCAGAGCGGACCGCAGTCGCTCGGCGGCGACCCGGTCGCCCTGGCTCACGACGACGAGCGGACCGCTGAACCCGGGTCCGAAGCCCTCGGCCAGCAGGTCGTACGCTTTCCGGCTGGTCGACGCGGGAGCGTCGTTACCCGCATCGGCGAACCCCAGCCGCAGGCCGAGAGCCGGAGCCGAGAGCGCCAGCAGCGCCGCGACGGCGGCGACCAGCGCGGGCAGGGGGTTGCGCTGCACGGCGGAGGCCAGAGCCCGCCAACGGCTCCCCTCCTGCCTGCCGTTGACCCGCGCCTTGGCCGAGCTCCTGAGCACATGCCTCTGAATACGGGGCCCGAAGACCGCGAGCAGCGCGGGCAACAGCGTCAGCGACGCCGCCATGGTGACGAGAACGGTCACCGCGACGGCCAGTGCGACGCCCTGCAAGGAGCCGAGGCCCAGGGCGACCAGGCCCAGCAACGCGATGATGACCGTGCACCCCGCGAAGAAGACGGTACGGCCCGCGGCGTCGAGTGCGGTGAGGGCGGCGGTCCGCGGGTCGCCGCCCCTGATCAGCTCGTGGCGGTACCGGTAGAAGATGAGCAGCGCATAGTCCACGCCGACGCCGAAGCCGACGAGCATCATGATCGGCGGAGTGAAGTCGGCGACGGTGAAGACATGGGACGCCAGGGTGATCAGGCCGATGGCGCCGCCCACGGCGAACAGCGCTGTCACCAGCGGCAAGGCGGCCGCGAGAAGCGATCCGAACAGCAGCACCAGGATGACGGGGGCCGCGAGCATCCCCGCGCCTTCGGCCGCTCCGCCCGACTCCTCCTCGGACCCACGGACGGCTTCCCCACCGAGTTGGACGTCCAGCCCGTCCGCCGCGGCTCCCCGCGCGGTCTCGATGATCTCTCTGACCCGCTCCTTCGGCACGGCCTCGGCCTTGCCGTCGAGCGTGACCGTGGCATACCCGACCGTCCCGCCCTCGGACAGGGCGGCGCGGTCCGCGTACGGGCTGCGGACGTCAGCGACGCCGGGGAGCCCGCGCACGGTGGCGAGGGTCTTCTCGATGACCTCGCGCTCGCCCACCAGGCCCTGCTCGCTCTTGAAGACGATCTGCACGCTGTCGCCCGCCTGGAGCGAACCGTGCTCCTTCAGCAGGTCGGTGGCGGTCTGGGAGTCCGTGCCGGGGAGGGAGAAGTCGTTCTGATAGGCGCTGCCGACGGCCTGGGAGCCGAAGGTGATGGCCGCGACCACGATCAGCCAGAGGAGCAGCGCGGCCCGGCGACGGCGCTGCGACCAGGACGCGAGCCGCGCGAGGAGGCCCGATGCCGGTGTCGCGCCCGTCGGAGGGGCGGTGAGGGGCCTGTCCGCCTCTGTCATGCCGACCGCCCGCCCCGTGCCCGCCGTGAGCCCATCAGGGCGCCCACAGCCGCGCAGACGACCGGCATGGTGAGGAAGAGCGCGGTGGGCACGAGGGGACTGCTCGCCTCGGGATCCTCTCCGACGAGGAACACGAGGAACGCGGTGACGGTCTCGGCCAGGAGGAGCCCCGCGGCTCCTCCGGCCAGCGTTCCGACAAGGACCGAGGCGGCTGCTGTGCCTCGCGGGAAGTGGGCTTGTGTACTCATGCCTTGAGCGTCGGGCCGAGGTGTGCCCGTGGGCGTCCCCCTGCGGCTGACACCTCTCGTACTACGCCGGTCGCGGGTCAAGCGCGTCGCGTACACCGGAAGTTGCGGACTGCCCGGCACAGTCTGCCGTTCGGCTGCCGGGCGCAGGCCGCTGTCGGCTGCCGGACCCGCACAAAATCGGCCCCGCGCCGGGGCCAACGGGGCTCAGCCACTCGCACTGCGCCGGAGGACGGAGGTGTCGGCGCGGGCTATCTGCTCAGCCAGCCCGGCCTGACCATGCCCGACTCGTATGCCAGCACCACCAGTTGGGCGCGGTCGCGCACGCGCAGTTTGCTCATGATGCGGCTGACGTGCGTCTTGGCCGTCGCGGGGCTGAGGACCAGACGTACCGCGATCTCGTCGTTCGTCAGGCCCTCGGCCACCAGGAGCATCACCTCGCGCTCGCGCTCGGTGAGCGCGTTCAGACGGGGATCCGGCTCGGGCTCCTTGATGCGGGCGGCGAACTCGGTGATCAGGCGGCGGGTGATGCCGGGGGTGATGAGGGCGTCGCCACGCGCGGCGACCCTGATCGCCGTGAGCAGTTCCTCCGTCTCCGTGTCCTTGACCAGAAACCCGCTCGCCCCGGCGCGCAGCGCGCCATAGACATAGTCGTCGATGTCGAAGGTGGTGAGAATGACGACCTTGACCTGGTCGAGACGGCGATCGGCTGCGATACGGCGGGACGCCTCCAAGCCGTCGACGCCGGGCATGCGGATGTCCATGAGGACCACGTCGGGGCTCAGTTCGTGGCATGCGGTGACGGCCGCGCCTCCGTCGCCGGCCTCGCCGACGACCTCGATGTCGTCCTCGTCCTCCAGGATCGAGCGGAATCCGGCGCGCACAAGGCGCTGATCGTCCACGAGCAGGACTTTGATCATGGCGGTGGGGACGCTCCGTTCCGGTAGGGCTCCCGATGAGAGCCGCCGTGGCACTCGTACGGCAGACATGCTCGTACACCGAAGCCCAGCGGACGAGGGCCCGCCGTCAGCTCACCGCCCAGTGCTCGGGCGCGCTCGCGCATCCCGGTGACACCGCTGCCTGGGGCGTCGGCGGCGGGAAGAGAGCCGCCGTGCCCGTCGTCCGTGATCTCGACGGTCAACTCCCGTACCCCGTAGTCAACACGAATGGTGGCCGCTGTGGCGCGAGCGGCATGACGGGTCACATTCGTCAGGGACTCTTGGACGATGCGGTACACGGCCAGTTCGACCTCGGTCGGCAGATCCCGCCGCTCCCCGCTGAACAGGGTCCGCACATCGATTCCGGCGAGCCGCGCGGAGACGACGAGGTCGTCGATGCGGTTCAGGCCGGGCAGGGGTGCGGTCGGCGCGGCCTCGTCGGCCCGGCGCAGCACGCCGAGGGTGGCACGCAGCTCCCGCAGCGCCTCGCGGCTGGAGTCCTTGATCGCGCCGAGGGCCTCCTCGGCCAGGGCCGCGCCCGCGACGGGGTCCTTGCCCAGGCGGCGCAGGGCTGCCGCGGACTGCACATGTACGAGGGAGATGTGGTGCCCGATGGCGTCGTGGAGTTCGCGTGCGATCCGCAGCCGCTCCTCACTTACCGCCCGCTGCTCCGCCTCCCGCGCATACGCCCGCCTGCTGTGGCGGACCCAGCCGAGCGCGACGACGCCGACGAGCCAGCCGGAGAGCATGAACAGCGCGATGCCGTTGACATCGCGGTTTCCGGAGAGCGTGCCCGCCCCGACGGCGATCAGCGTCAGCGAGGCCAGGCCGACCGCGGCCTGGAGACGCCCGTCGGCCGCCACCGCGTACAGCGCGACGACCAACGCGACCAACAGGGGCCCGTCGTACTCGCTGATCAGGTAGTACGCGGCTGAGCCGACCAGCGCGACGACGGCGACGGCGACCGGATACCGGCGCCGGAAGCACAGGGCCGCGCAGACGGTCGCCGACAGCATCCAGCCGATGACGGAGGCCGCCCACGGCTCCTGCCGCGGCATGAGGAACGGCCTCAGACCTCCGATGGCCACCAGCACGAAGACCCCGGCGGTCACCGCGGCGTCGCCTCTGCGGCCGGGCGGGAGCGGGAGCGGGAGCCGGAACCGGAGCCGGGGCGGGAGCCGGAACCGGAGCCAGAACCGTGAAACGGCAGCACCAGTAGACATGGAGTCAGCCTAGGGTCGCGGTGTGACCTGTTCCTTCCCTCGTGCGATGGAAGTCGCCGCCGCCGTTTCGCAACTGTGGGAGTACGGAGAAATTCCGGCCCGCAACCGCTGGGGTATGCCAGATGTCAGCCGTGGGCCGACGCGGTGGGGCGGGTTCTGCCCGGATTCTTGGAGGCATGAACACAACGCACACCGGTCTCACACCCGCCCAGCCGCTGAGTGCGCTGAACCGGACCTTGGTCAGCCTCCTCGCCGTCATCGCCGTCATCGGCCGTCGGTATGCGGGTGGTGGACGCCTGACAGCGGGGCGGGCGCTGTCAGGCATACCGCCGGGCCCGATCGGGCCGCACGTCTCGCGGGCCGGCCCGTCAGACGCGGTCGGCCGCGATCAGGAGATATTGGAAGGAGCCGTCCTTGTAGGAGTTGAGGAACGCCTCCTCGATTCCCGTGGTGAGGGAGGAGGTGGCCCGCAGTTCCCAATAGGGCAGAGTCGCGGCCGTCAGATCGATGACGGTCTGGGGGACGAGGCGGTTGTCGGCCAGGGAGCGCATGTACTCGCGACGGGAGTGGATGTTGCACTCGAAGTGCGCGTTGATCTGCGAGACCCACTTCGAGGGCTGCCCGTAGACCGGGTTCCAGCAGCCGGTGATGGTCACATACCGGCCGCCGACGGCGAGGATGCGGGCGTGTTCGGCGAAGAGGTCGTGCAGGTCGACGTACATGCTCGACTCGTTGTTCCACGAGGCGGCGGCCTGGCCGCTGGTGAAGGGGGTGTCGAGCATATTGCAGACCTGCGCACGGACCGACCTCTCGATGCCCAGTTCCCGGGCTCGGCCGTTGGCGAAGTCGGCTTGTTGGGTCGACAGGGTGACGCCCTCGACCTGGCAGCCGAACCGTTGGTGGGCCATGACCATGGAGCCACCGCGACCGCAGCCGGCGTCCACCACGACATCGTCCCGCCCGATCGGGCCGATGTGGTCCAGGAGCAGATCGGCCTGTGCCGACTCCAACCGGTGCAGTTCGGCGATCAGCTTCTTCTCGCGGTCGGTGTCGCCGGACTCCCCGAGCGCGGGGTGGTCGATGTCGCCGATGCCGTAGTGATGGTGGTAGAGGCCGTCGACATCACCGAGCCGCAGGTTGACGGGCCGGGCCTCGTGGTCCCAGTAGCGGGCGATGTCCCCCTGGTACGGCGTGGCGGGGGCGGGGATGATCGCGGTGTCGCGGACCGTGGTGGTCTGGGGCACGGACATGGGTGGACTAGCTCCTTCGTTGCTTGAAGTCGGGCCTTGCCGGAATGCGGTATCGGCGGAAAGGGGGCCTACCAGAAATCGGGCAGGCTGTAGCGGTAGGTGTTGGTCCGGTGCCAGTGGTGGTTGCCGTCGACCCAGGTGGCCACACCGCGCAGGAAGCGCACCAGGGTGGGCACGGGACACGCGGCGGCCAGGGCGGCGGCTTCGGCCTCGAAGGTGCGCATGAGGTCGTTGTGGACGTCGACCGCCTTCAGGTACGCCTCACGAGGGGAGGAACCCTCACGTTCGGCGATCACCACCGGAAGGTTCAGATGGAGACCGGGGCTGTCGAGCTCCTTGGTGTAGGAGTACAGATCGTTGACGATGGTGGTGGCGTTGGAGGCGAGCGCGATGACCCGCTGGACGGCCGGCTGGGCGTGGAGGTCGGCGGGCAGTTCGTAGCCGCCGACGGTGTCGGTGATGGTGGGGCAGGGGCGGAAGTTGTTGAACTGGCGCATCGCCAGGTACTCCCACACCTCGGGGATGTGGTCCGTCTGGTCCCAGGCGGCCTCGGCCAGGTAGCCCAGGTGCAGTCGGGCCATGTCGTGGCGGAACCGGTCCGCCTGGGAGGGGGTGGCCGAACGGAGGAAGTAGTCCATGGCCGACCGGTAGGCCCGTCGGGGGGCGTCCGAGTGGAGCGACCGCTCCCACTGCGGCTGGTGTTCCTGTGTGGTGTGCAGTGGGTCGAGGGCGGTGTGCGCCAGCAGGAGGCGTCCGCCGAGACCGACGGGCGAGCCGCCGTGGTCCTCGCAGTAGTAGTCGTCGACCGCGTTCTCCGCGGCCATCAGCCGAGCGGCGATCATCAGGTGATCGACGGTGGGTGCGTCGGGGTGACAGGCGACCATGTAGCGGCCGAGGACGAAGCCGTCGAACTGGTCCTCCCATTCGGGGGGATACAGCTGGACCTCGTCCACCGCCCACGCCTTGATCCTGCGGCTGACCTCGGCCACCCTCGCCGGGTCGGGCCGTGCCACCGGATGGTGGTAGAGGCCGGGGATGGGACTGCCGTCCCCCGGTGGTTCCTCGCGTCGCGCAGGGCGCAGGGCCTGTGTGCCCAGCCCGCTCGGGCCACTCAGGACGCGTCGCAGGACTTCGGCGTCCACGACCGCGTCGGGGGTGACGACGTCACGCTCCGGGGCCGCTGTGGTGTTCGCGACGCACTGGAGGTTGGGGGCCGCCGCGGGATACGGGACCGCTGCGGGTTCGGGAACCATGGCGGGTTTGGAGGCCGCCGCGGGTAAGGGGGCCGGACCACCGGGCTCCCGCGTCGGCACCGCCGCCGTCGGGCCCGGGGTCCCGACGAAGCCCGCGCCGAGGTGCTGCACGGACGCCGGGGCGGCCCCGTTCCCCGACGGCTGTGGCACTCTGCCCGTCAGCGGCAGAGCGCTTTGCGGTGGTGGATTCGGCGGCTGTACGGGGAACGGCTCGGGTGGGGGCATCCACGACTCCTTGGGTGAGGTGGTCCTGTGCGGGCGCGCCCGGCCGTCGCCGAAGGACTCGGGCCGTACGGGAAGACGACGAGCGGACTCGCGGCCCGCTCAGGGGTGCGGTGGAGCCGAATCGGCGTACGTCCTCGGCGGCGGACTCCGGGTTCACCGGCTCCGGGGCACGGCCGGGCGCGCGGCAGCGGGGGCACGGCGGGGCGACGGAACTCCGCGCACGGAGTGCTTCGTCGGGGTCAGGTCCGCTCGGCCCGGAGGTAAGGCGATTCTCAGCCCGGTGTTCGGGCGATCTGGACGTTCTCCAACACACCGAGCGCGTCGGGCACCAGGACAGCCGCGGAGAAGTACGTGGTGACGAGGTAGGAGATGATCGCCGTTTCGTCGATGCCCATGAAACGCACCGACACGCCGGGCTCGTACTCCTCGGGTAGTCCGGTCCGGTGCAGGCCGATGACGCCCTGGTTGTCCTCGCCGGTTCGCATCACCAGAATGGAGCTGGTGTTCTCCTTGCTGATGGGGATCTTGTTGCACGGCAGGATCGGTACACCGCGCCAGGCGGGAACCTGCTGTCCACCGAGGTCGACGTGATCCGGGTAGAGACCGCGGGCGTTGAACTCGCGGCCGATCGCGGCGATGGCCCTGGGGTGGGCGAAGAAGAGTTTCGAGCCGCGTCGGCGGCACAGCAATTCGTCGAGGTCGTCCGGGGTGGGCGGGCCGGAGTGCGGCTGGATGCGCTGATCGAAGGCGGCGTTGTGCAGAAGCCCGAACTCGCGGTTGTTGACCAGTTCGTGCTCCTGGCGCTCGCGCAGCGCCTCGATGGTGAGCCTGAGCTGCTGCTCCGTCTGGTCCATCGGCTGGTTGTAGAGATCGGCGACCCTGGTGTGCACCTTCAGCACGGTCTGGGCGAGGGAGAGTTCGTACTCTCGGGGGTTGAGTTCGTAGTCCGCGAAGGCCCCGGGCAACTCCGCCTCCCCGGTGTGACCGGCGGACAGCGCGATCTCCGCCTCACCCTTGCGGTTCTGCCGCTGCGTCGGCAGCGCGCTGAACTCGGCGATGTGAGCCTGGAGTTCGGGCGAGGTCGCCAGTACCGCGGCGAAATCGGACCGGGAGAGAGTCAGCAGGGTACCGGCCGTCTCGGCGACTGCGGTGCCGTCCCAGAGGGAGTCGGCGTCCAGCAGGGCCGCCTGGCCGAACTGGTCCCCGTCGGCGAGTACGGCGATCACGGCCTCGTCGCCGTACTTGCCGACAGAGGTACGGCTGATCCGGCCGTGGGCGATCAGATGGACCTGCTCGGCGGGGGCTCCGCGTTCCACCAGCACTTCCCCGGCCCGGAAGTCACGCTGAACGCACCGGTCGGCGATGGCGGTCAGCACCTGCTCGTCGTCGAAGCCGCGCAGCAGTGCCAGTTCGCCTAACTCGCGAGGGATCACCCGCACCTGGGCGCCTTCCTGGACGAACTCGATACGCCCGTCCCCGACGGTGTAGGTCAGACGCCGGTTCACCCGGTAGGTACCGCCGGGCACCTCCACCCAGGGAAGCGTCCGGAGCAGCCAGCGGGAGGTGATCTCCTGCATCTGGGGGACGGATTTGGTCGTGGTGGCGAGGTTGCGGGCGGCCGCCGTGCCGAGACTGGTCTGCGGGCGGGCGCCTTGCTGCGGTTCCGGGCTGGTGTCCACGGTCATCGGGCAGGGCTCTCCTTTGCGAAGGCGGCGCTCGGCGTACACGCAGGGCACCGGGGAGCGGGGGCGACACCTGGAGTTCTCCCGTCCAGGTCCTGGAGAACAGTAGGGTTCGCCCGCCCCGACGAACCACCATTGGGAGTAGTTCCTCCCTCGAAGCGATGAACTCGGCCCGGATGGAGTTTGGAGACGGTTTCGGTGGTGTCGGGATCCGCGCGGGCCGTCGCGAGAAGCGGATCCCGACCGATCACGCTCCGTTCCGGTGCCGATCTCGGGGTGGGTGCGCCCGTCGCGGGCGAGCCGGGCGATGGGCGCTTCCTGGCCGGTGGAGGCGTGACCGTCCCAACGGTACGTGTTCGGGCGCGTGCGCCCGAGGGCCACGAGTTCACGCCGGCTCGTTCGGCGAACGCCTCCATACCGAGGGCGGCCATCGTCTCGTCGGCGGTGCGCAGTTCGGCGCGCGCGTCCGCGCGGCGGTTCTCGCGGCGCAGCCATGCACCGTACAGGAAGTGGGCGCGGGCGAGTTCGGGCCGGAGCGTGGTGCGGCCGAGCCGGTCGATCGCCTCGCGATACAGGCTCTCGGCGTCGTCGCCCGTACTCAGGAGGGCGCGCGAGGGCGCCTCGATGCCGAGTCCGAGATCGGTGCCACTGGCCTGTGTGCTGCGCGTCAGCGCGTCCAGGGTCACGGGCCGACTCGGGCCGTCCGGTGCGTACGGCGGCTTCGATCCGTTCGGGCAGCGCCCGCAGCGAGAGACGCGCAATCCGGGAGAGTCGCCGACGGCCTCGGAGACCATCGCGAGCGCCCGGTCGTAGTGAGCGCGCTGAGGACGGTCTGCGCGAGGCAGACTTCGGTGGACAGGTCGGCCATCACCAGTTCGCGGCGGCCGGTGACCTCGACCGCCGCCCGTACGTCGGGGTGGGACCAGGCGTTCGTGGACACGCGGTCGATCGGCTCGTTGTCCGGGAACACCTCGCTGATCTCTTTGAAGATCGGGTCGGCCAGCACACTGCCGGTCGCTCCGACCGTGGTGAGGACGGTCGGTACATCGAGGGCTTTGGCCGTGCGCGCCAACCCAGCGACGTTGTTGATCAGTTCGGTCTGCGAGGTCGGGGCGGTCATGAGCGCGACGGCCGGCTGGTGGTCGATGAGGACGACGACCGAGTTCTCGACCGTGAGTTTGATTTGACCGAGGCCCGGAGGAGTGTGACGTTCGTGGGCACCGCTCCCCCGTCGAACACCTTCTTCCGACTACCCGGTTTCCCGCCTTCAGGGCCTCCCGGAGGCCGTGATACGCCTTTCACATGGTCGAATTTCGGGACTTCAACTTCAAGCTGGTCGTCATCGACGAACTCATGTACCGGCGGCGGGTCCTCACTCCCGCCTACGATCTCGGTGAACGCATGCTGGCGCGGGGAATCGACATTCCTGCGGTGTACGTGGTCCAGAACGAGCTGGACGAGGATGTCCTCGACGAGTCACGCGCCTTTTTCGAGGAGCTGGAGATCAGCGACGAGTTGCTGGCCGGCGTCGACAAACTCTGCTTCGACGCCGGCTTGGACATCTACTGGCACTGTGCGCCGGCCTGGGACGGCGAGGACGACCTCTTCGACGTCCGCTCACTGGACGACCTCGCCCTGCTCCCCAACCTCAGGCGGATCATCGCCGTGGACGACGGCACTCTGGTCGCACCGGACAAGTGGGAACTCCTCGCCGCCCGCGGCATCACAGGGACCTGAGGAGTTGGCCATGGAATCGGCGGAGGAGCGAAGAGAAACCTTGCGGTGCGTTCACTGTGGGCAGGACATCATGTGCGGCCCGCCGGCAGCGGGCGGCCCGCCGTGCCTCGGGCAGTTCCACGTCGACAGTGCAGAGACCGCCTGTTTCCCGGAGCAGGGGGCGGCAAGCCCGCACGCCCGGCCCGTGCGCGAGTGCGCATGCAAAGCCAAGGACCTCACACCGTTCGCATCTGACGTACCCCTTCCGCTTCCGCCCGGGACGGACGGCCCCGACACGGACGGCCGCGACGCGGCACGTACGCGCGAAGGCGTGACGAGGACCGGTAGGGAGAATCTGGCCGAGGTCGGCAGAGCGTTTCTCGGCAAGATCACACCAGGCTCGGACACAACCGTCATCGAGCTGGCAGACGGCGCGGGAGTGTGCGTCGTCAATCCCGCCCGCGGTGGCGGCAAGGTATACATCGCGCCTGACGAGACAGTCCTGTTCGTCCCCTCCACCATGGACTTCGCCACCGGGCTCGCCGCATTCCTCAACGGCTCACGCACACCCGTGGCGCCCTGACCGCGGGAGTGTCGCGGCCGACGGCGAGCCGGTGGCCGTCCGAGTTCCCGCGCGTGCGGAGCGGGATGCGTGTGCTGCCTGGAGGCCGGCGCCGAACTCGCGGCACTTCGGTGGGTGCCGACGACAAGGACCTCATCGAGGCGTCCGGGTCGCCGCTCCGGTCGGGCCGTGTTCCTCGCAGGTGTCCCTCTCGGTGGGGCGCAAGGACCGGCGGAGGTGCGCGAAGCCGTTGTGCAGGTGCACATGGGTGGCGTGGAGGGCGAGTGCCACGTCGCCCTGAGCGATGGCCCGCGCGATCAGGGAGTGCTCCGTGGCGGACGCCTCGAGCCTGCCCTGGGAGTGGCCCGCCATCCTGCGCACGCGCACGACATGGGTCTTGAGGTTCGCCATCGCGTCGACGAGGAAGGAGTTCTCGGTCGCCTCGCTGATCGCCGCGTCGAAGAGCTGGATGAACGCGAAGTAGTCACTCACCTGCTCGTCGGAGACCGCCGGACCGCGGAAGAGGTCGTGCCACCATGAGAAGTGGTCGCCGAACGCCTCGAAGACCGCGGATTCTCCACGAGCGGCGGCCAACTGGGCGGCCTGGGCCTCAAGGCAGGCACGCAGTTCGAAGAGGCTCCGCACCTCACGGTCGCCGACCCTCGTGACCACGAGGCCCCGTCTTCCCGACGTCTCGACGAGGCCCTCCGCGACGAGACGCCGCAGGGCCTCGCGTACGGGTGTGCGGGAGACCCCGAGACGCGCGGACTGCTCCACCTCCAGAAGAGGGGCGCCCTGCGGCAAGGCGCCGTCGAGGATCTCGGAGCGCAGCTGCGTGTAGGCACGTCCTGCGGCAGTGGGGGGAGTTGCCAGCATGGCCGGAGTGTATACATTGGCCGGTTCGCTGGTCACGAGGTGAGCACAAGATGAACAAACCCTTGTGAGCCTTCTCCAGTCTGCATACATTCCCTCTCCCAAGACACCACATTCCACGGGACGAGGACGTCTCCATGAAGATCACCCGCATCGCCGCCGCAGTAGCGGCCGCCGCCCTCGCGCTCAGCGCTTGCGGCGGTGGATCCTCGGGCGATGACGCCCAGACCGGCGAGCAGTTCAAGGCGCTTGACCGAATAGAGATCATCGCGCCGGCCGCGCCCGGCAGCGGCTGGGACCAGGTCGCCCGCGCATCCCAGGACGTGCTGAGATCCACCGGCCTCGCGAAGTCCGCGGAGGTCAAGAACGTTCCGGGGGACTCGGGCACCGTCGCCCTCGCGCAGGTCGCGCCTCAGAAGGACAAGGAAGACCTCTGGATCGCCTCGGGGCTGGCCATGATGGGCGGCGTCATCAGCAACGGGACCAGCACCAAGCTCGACGACCTCACCCCTCTGGCTCGCCTCATGGGCGAGTACGAGGTCATCGTCACGCCCGAGGGCTCGCCCTACAAATCGGTCGAGGAGCTCTTCGCGGCGATCGAGAAGAACCCCAAGTCGGTCACCATCGCGGGCGGCTCCTTGGGTAGCGCCGACCACATCTTCGTCGGGCTGCTCGCCCGGACTTTCGGCGTCAGGCCCGCCGACATCAACTACGTGCCCTACAGCGGCGGCGGAGAGGCGGCCAAAGCGGTCCTCAGCGGCAAGGTCCAGGCCGGTGTCTCGGGGCTCAGCGAGTTCGCCTCCCACATCCAGGAGGGCAAGATGACGGGCCTCCTCGTCTCGTCGATGGAACCCGTTCAGGGGGTCCAGTTCGCCCAGACAGCCGCCGATGTCGACCAGGCTCTGGAGTTCCAGAACTGGCGGTCGATGATGGGCCCCGGTGGCATGGACGGCTCACTCAAAGCCCGGCACATAGAGGCGCTCAAGCGGATGCAGGAGTCGCAGCCCTGGAAGGACATCGCCAAGAAGAACGGCTGGAACGACAACTACCTCGCCGGTGACGAGTTCGAGGAGTGGCTCAAGGTGGAGAACACCCGGG
This sequence comes from Streptomyces sp. NPDC004838, assembly GCF_053600955.1. Classification (NCBI taxonomy): domain Bacteria; kingdom Bacillati; phylum Actinomycetota; class Actinomycetes; order Kitasatosporales; family Streptomycetaceae; genus Streptomyces; species Streptomyces sp. NPDC004838. The sequence goes on from NZ_JBSGAW010000003.1 coordinate 189,920, forward strand.
TCCAGGGAGTCCTTGAGGAGCTGGGCCTGTCCAAGCTGTGATCCGATCCCCGTGGTGGGTGGCGGCCTCGGGGGGAGAGGCAGCCACCGGCTTCGCAGCCGGGACCACCCCTACGTCCACCTCGGTCAAGTCCTCGGCCTCTTCGTAAGATCCGCACGACACGACCCGGACCCTCTGGTCCCCAACCCGTCCCGGAGAAAAACCGAAGGGCGGTATCGGATCCCTCCGATACCGCCCTTGGCCTTCGAGAACGCTGGTCGGGACGACACGATTCGAACCTGCCCTGCGGCCCCTTGACCCTTGAGCCCTTGAGCCCTTGAGCCCCAGGAGTGCGCGCCGCCCGGATCACCACACGTACGGCGACTGCCGACTTCGGCTTGTCAGGGTGACGCCGCGTCATCAGGGTTCAGGCCGCTGCCCGCGCGGCCCGGTGGTTCAGAGGGTGCAGCCGGTGGTGTCGTCGCCGGTGGGCCGGGGCACGGTGTGGCTGGGCGGCGGGGCGACTCCGCTCTGTGTCCACGCCACCAGTTCGTCGAAGGCCGCGTTGAAGCACGGCTGCATCGGCCGGACGACCTTCGGCGCGAGGTCGCGGAAGCCGTCGGCGTGGGTGCCGCCGTCGATCCGGTAGTACCTGTGCAGCTTGCCGCGGCCCGAGTCCTTCACCATCGGGTCGTACAGGTCGCCGGTCCGGGTGATCGGCAGCTGGACGTCCAAGGTGCCCTGGATGGTGATCAGCGGCCGGGTGATACGGCCGGTCAGCGAGACCCGCTCGACCGCGTCGTGGACGCTGTCGGGCCTGGAGGCGTAGTCGTAGTCGGTGTCGCAGCCGACGCCCGTCCCCTCGGCGCAGAACGGCGTGCCGGCCTGGGTGGCGCCGTCGTAGCCGGGGTCGAACTCCTCGCGGATGACGCGCTGCAGCAAGTCCCACTGGTTCAGGTAGTGGGCCTTCCACAGAGGCTCGGTGCCCTTGGGGTACCCCTCGGCGTACATGGCCTCGGCCGCGCCGGGCTCGCCCCGCTCCCAGCGGGGGAAGGCACGCAGTGCCGGGGGCAGGTTGGTCAGCAGGTTGGGCTTGTCCCGGGTGACCAGCAGGCCGTTCCAGTCGATGCCACCCGAATAGAGCCGCGGGAAGTGCTCGAGCTGCCAGCGCACCAGGTAGCCGGCGGCGGAGAGGCCGGCGGCGTACGTCCGGGCGGGCTGCTTGCCGTAATGCTTGGCGGCCACCTGCTTGGCGGCGACGGTCAGCTGAGTGAGCCGCATATGCCACTCCATGACCGCGTCACCCGGTTTCGCGCCGTCCTTGTACATCTCGGGGCCGGTGTTGCCCTTGTCGGTGGCGGCGTACGCGAAGCCCTTCGCCAGCACCTGGTCGCTGATGATCTGGTCGTTGGCGTACTGGCGCCGGAGGCCGGGCGGGCCGGCGACGACCAGGCCGCCGTTCCAGTTGTCGGGCAGCCGGATCACGAACTGGCTGTCGTGGTTCCAGCCATTGTTGGTGTTGGTGCGGGAGGTGTCCGGGAAGTAGCCGTCGAGCTGGATGCCGGGCACGTTCGAGGGGTTGACGGTGTTCAGGGCCTGAAGCCCGGCGTAGTCCTGCGGGTTGGTGAGGCCCAGTGGACGGGTGCCGGTCGTGGTCAGGTCGTCCACGCAGTGGCTGACCAGGCGCTCCGCGCCGGGGACGCGCAGCCGCTCCCCTTCGCAGGCCGGTTCGGCGGCGCTCGCCCCGGCGGCGTTCGCCCCGGCCGCGGGGAGGAGGCCGACCGCCAGCAGGGCTGGTACGAGGGCGGCCAGGAGGCGCCGACGTCGGTACATCGGGCGGGACATGATTCCAACACTCCTTCGTGGGATGAGTGGTGCGGTGACAGGGACAGACGGACCGTAGGCCGCGCGGCCGGATGCCGAGGAGTGCCGGACGGCCACTTCTCCCGGCATCCGGCACCCCATCGGCGGCCGCCCCCGTGCCCATCGGCACATGACCTGTGGCCACACTTCGGGCAAGGCCCGCACCCAGCGGCCGCGGTCCCGTATCGTCCCCGGTGAAGAGCTGCCTGGAGGGGGGACGGATGGCCTCGCCGCCGACCGCCGTACCGTGGATACCGCCCGTGCTGTACACGGCGGTCCTGGCCGGTGGCATCTACCACGCCGCCGTTTCGGACGACCCCGTGCACCTCGGGCGCACCGCGGGCTTCGTGGCGGGGCTGGTCCTGCTCATCGCCCTCGATCTCGTCGAACGACGCCGCTGGTCGCCGAGCACCCCCGTCCGTCCGGCGGCGGCCCTGCTGGCCGCCCGCCTCGCGCTGTTCTCGGCCGTGGCCGTGCTGGACGGCTCGGGTGTCTCGCGGGCCCTGTTCGTCCTGGTGCCGTTCACCGCCTGCCTCGCTTTCGGCCGACGGGCGGGGCTGGCCTGCGGCGCGGGCTGCGTCGTCCTGCTGGTCACCGGCTACACGCTGTGGGTGCCCCGGTGGTGGGTGCGGGCGGAGTACGTCTCCGACCTGCTGATGTTCGGCCTGGGGCTGGCGCTGGCGGTGTCGATGGCAGCCGTCGCCGTACGGGAGCAGCAGGGGCGGTCGCGGCTGGAAGGCGTCCTGGCCGAGCTGGAGAACTCCCACGAGCGGCTGTCCCAGTACGCCCTGCGGGTGGCGGAGCTGTCCACGGCCGACGAACGCAACCGGGTCGCCCGGGAGATCCACGACAGTCTCGGGCACCATCTCACCGCCGTCACCATCCAGTTGGAGAAGGCCGAGGCGTTCCGGGAACTCGACCCGCGGGCCTCGGCCAAAGCGGTGTCGGACGCCCGCTGGTCCGCCGGGCGTGCGCTCACGGAGGTCCGCGAGTCCGTGAGCGCGCTGCGCGACGCCCGGCCCTTCTCCCTCACCCGTGCGCTCGCCGACCTGGTCCGCCACCTCGGCGACGACCGGCTGACCGTGACCCTCCACGTCACCGGGGACGAAGCCGGGTACGACGCCGCGTCGCTCACCGCCCTGTACCGGGCCGCCCAGGAGGCGCTCACCAACGCCCACCGGCACGGGCGGGCGACCCGCATCGACGTCACAGCCGCCTACGGTGAGTCCACGGCCCGGCTGGTCGTCGCCGACAACGGGCGGGGCTTCACCGCCGGCGCGGCCGCGCGTCCGAGTGGCACCGGCTTCGGGATCCGCGGTATGCGCGAGCGGGTCGAACTCCTCGGCGGACGCGTCGACATCGACGACCGCTCGGACCTCCGGGCAGCCGACGGAGCGGTGGTCACCGTCACCGTCCCGCGCAGCCCGCTGCTCGCGGGGAGCGCCGGATGAACGGTCCCGAGGATCCCGGTGAGCCGGTCCGCGTCCTGATCGTCGACGATCAGGAGCTCGTACGGGAGGGGATCGCCTCGCTGCTGGGCATCCAGCCGGGCATCGCCGTCGTCGCCACCGCGTGCGACGGACCGCGGGCCGTCGAGGCCGCCGTCACCCACCGGCCGGATGTCGCCCTGGTCGACGTCCGGATGCCGGGCATGGACGGCATCGACACCACCGCCGTCCTCGCCACCCGGGTGCCCTCGTGCCGGGTCGTCATGCTGACCACCTTCGACGACCAGGATTACGTCGCCCGCGCGCTCGCGGCCGGCGCCGTCGGCTACCTGCTCAAGAACCTCCCCTCCGCCGAACTCGCCCGCTCCGTACGCCTCGTCCACGCCGGTGTCGCCCCGCTCGACGCCACGGTGGTGGCCCGCCTCGCCACCGCGCTGACGGCCCCCGGTCCGGCGGCTCCCGGTCCCACCCCGGAGCAGTCACCCGGCCCCCAGGGCGCGGGCCCGGACGAGGCGCTGACCGGACGCGAGGTGGACGTACTGCGCCTGATCGCGCGCGGCTCGACCAACCGGGAGATCGCCTCCCGGCTCTTCCTCAGCGAAGGCACCGTCAAGAACCACATCTCCCGCATCCTCGGCCGCCTCAACCTCCGCGACCGCACCCAGGCCGCCCTGTACGCCCGCGACCACGGCCTGCTCTGAACGAAGCGCTCGCGTCAGCCGCCGTCGGCCCCGTAGGTTTCGAGACCTCTCCCCAGGGCTCGACGGTGGCGCGCACCCTGACCTTGCGTCTGACGCGCACCGCTGACGGCCCGATACCTCCCGGACAGTGTGAGCCTCGCGGCTGGTGCACAGGGCGCGCCTGAACTGGGCCGATGCAACGGATGGGACACCGAGTGGCCTTACTGGTCTCACCTCTCGTTGCCGCGCAGGTGGGGTTGCCGGCTGGTGTCTCAGGTTCGGTTGCCGTTGGTCCGTGTTTCGAGGCCGTGTACTCCCGGAGCTACCGCGAAGTGGCAAATAGCTCTGCCTAGTCGGTACACCGCCGCCTCTCATCCGTTGAGCGAGTCTTGATCGGTGCCGACCGCAGTCCGGCATCGTCGTATCGAAGCCCCCTGGCATCCTGGCCGCATGGACACTGACGCCCTGACTCCGGTTCACCTCGACAAGGTGATGGACGGGTTGGCGATGAATCCGGCCTTGCCCGCTCCCATGATCCGGCGACTGTTCGCATGGCGGCGAGGCGGGGGGAAGGTGGCGAAACGTCCAGACCTCAGCGAGGACATGCTCACCGAGATCATCGCGATCGACGACCACTGGCTCCTGCACAGCCTGGCGCTCAACGACCGACTGCCGGGCCGATTCCGCATCCGACTGGCCGCCCACCGAGACAAGGCGGTGCGGTCCGCGCTCGTCATCCACGCCGCGACCGCACCGAGGGAGATGCTGGAGCAACTCATCGACGATCCCGATCCACAGGTCCGCGAACGCCTCGCACAAGGCCACCACACGCCGTCCGACCTCCGGGCGCGCCTCACCACCGACTCCGACCCCGCGATCCGCGCCGCGCTGGCGAAGCACTGGGTACAGGCCCCGGAATCGATCCGCCGGATCCTCCTGACCGACCCCGAGGCCAAGGTCCGCGCCGCGGCCTGTTCGACTTACTACGCGCACCGGCCGCATCCGATACCGCCCTCGGACCTGCTGCCGACGCTGCTGGCGGACCCTGTGACTCGGGCGGGTGCGGTCATGCACGCCGTTCTCGACGCGGACACTCTCCAGCGGCTCGCCGCAGATCCGGACAGCCAGGTGCGCGGAGAGCTCGCCCGGCATCCCGACCTACCACCGCCGGTTCGCGACGTCCTTGCCGTCGATCCGGCCTTGAGCGTCCGGGTGAAGGTCTTCGCCCGGCCTGACACGCCAGAGCACGTGCGGGCGCAGATCCACGCCTCGGTCCACGAGCTTTCGCGTTCGACGGCCGATCCGGACCCTGACGCGGACGACGAAACGGTCCTGCAGTGGTTTCAGAACGAATTCGCGCCCACAGAACTGCGGATCCTGCGGCTGCCATGGGTCACGGCCGATCCGCTGCCGCACATCGACTCGCCCTACGTCGGCTTCCGAGTCTCAGCGGCCGCCAGCAAGGCCCTTCCCGCCAACGCGGTGGCCCGACTGCTCGACGACGAAGAGGAGATGGTTCGCCTCACCATGGCAAGTACCGCCCCGCACCTGGTGGATCCCGCGACCGCCGAGGGCATCGAGCGCCGCTACCGCCGACGGGACAAGTTCACGTTCTGGTGGGACAAGGAGAAGGTCTTGACGTTCCCCCCAGAAACCCTACGCCGCTTCGCCACCGACTCTGAGCCCCGGCTCCGCTCCTTCGCACCCCGCGATCCGAATCTGCCCTCGGAACTCGCCGAAAAGCTGGCCTCAGACCCGGAAGATCGCGTCCGTTGGGCGGTCGCGCCCCACCGCAACCTCCCGCGCCCATCCCTGTTCCGACTCCTCGCTGACTCCTCGGAGCGCGTCGCGGAAGCCGCCGGCGCCTCTCCATCCCTCCCCGTCGACCGCATGGAGTGGCTGCTGACCCGGGCGGGCCTGTAGCCGTCAAGTCGCCCCAGCTCTATTGGGTCGCGGTTTCCCCGACCATCCGGGGACTGCCGCCATGGACCTCACGCCCGATCAGGCCGCTGCCCGTCGCCGACCTGATCCGAGCCTACATCCAGTCCCGGCGACACCTGCCCTACGCCAGCAGCAGGAGCTCACAGTGGCTCTTCCCCGGCCGCCAGCCGGGACAGCCCATGAACCCGGTCAGCCTCCAAGTCCAGCTGCGGGAGATCGGCGTCCCTCCGCAGCGCGGCAGGACCTCCGCCATTCGCCAGCTCGTCCTCCAGGCCCCGGCTCCCGTCATCGCGAAGGCGCTCGGTTACCACGACAAGACCGCCACCCGCCTGGTCACCGAAGCCGGCGGGACCTGGAGCCGAAACGCCCCAGGCGACCACCAGCGGTGAAGCGCGGCTGCTTACGCTGGGGCCGCTGAATCTCGCTTGTCCTCAACGTGGACGACGTGGAGCTCGGTGCCGTCCCGGTGGCGCTTGGAACGTCCGAACAGCCCGACAGCAAACTGCGACTGATCCTGAGGCTCATCGGGGCCGACATAGGTAAGGACGTCGTTGTGATGCCCGGTGACGACCCATCCCTCGACGTCCTTGGGCTCGACGACCCCAAAGTCTCCTGCCGAAGATCCGGCATGCACCGGGCCGAACTTCTTCAGCAGGTCGGTTGCCTCTTCAGCAAGCTCACCATCCGGAGCGGTCAGCACGACACAAGTGCCATGCTCGAACAACACCCACGACTTGCGAGGGTCGGCGAGAAGCCGCTGCCAGACGTCTATCAGTATCTCGGTGTCCACGCCGATCATCATGCCGCAGAGCACCGACACAGGGTGACGATCGGCCGACAGCCTCGACGAATACGCGACTCCTGAACATGCGGGCCTACCAGTCCCGAGGCCGTACATGGACGGCAGGCGTCCCGCTCTCCTGCGGCCTCTGGCAGAGCCCGGCACAGCCCAAGGCGAAGCCGGGCCCTGACCCATGCACTCCGACCAGAGAATCCGCCCCCGGGTCAGTCCCTCGCCCGTACGCCTCCGGCCATGACCGGTCCAGCCGTCCCGCTCGGATGACGGGCGCACTCCCCCGGACCTCGATTCGACCATCCGCTGAAGCGATGGTCGCCTCCGAATCCGGGAACACGGCAGCCCGGTACTGCCGCAGGGCCTCCTGCGTCGGCGACGACAGATTCCGTATTTCCCCACCACCAAATCGCGCACACCATGCAAGACCCAGAACCCAAAGCGCTTCTGATCAAGATGGGCGTGCTTCGATCCGGGCCATGTAATCCCGTATGATCTCGGTGTACCCGCTGCGGAGCGGTTCCTTCTCCAGATAGCCCATATGCGCCGCGCCGAGCTGCGTGACATGCTCGGAGTCCGGAATGTGTGCGGCGATATCGGCGAGATGCGAGGGAACGCATTCGTCGAACTCTCCGCCCAGTACGAGCGTCGGTACTCGGATGCGTTCGAGTTCGGCGAAGATGTCCCAGTCCTTGAGAGTTCCTGTCACATGATAGTCAGCGTGCCCGATCATCGTCTGGAAGGTCGTCACACTCATGAGTTCCGGGTCGAGGGCCACCGATGCGGTACGCACCACGCACGCTCTCAGATATTCCCCTTGGGCGACCATGTAGTCGGGATCGCCGGTCTCACCTCTCAGCTCGCGGCCATAGGTGCGGTCGAGCACATTCCCGGGCAGCTTCGCCAACAGGTCCCGCACCTCTTCCTCGAACCGCGGCACACTCGCCAGTCCATTGGCGCAGATGAGGCTCGTCCACTCCGGCGCGCGCTGCGCGGCGAACTGCAGGCCGAGCATGGCTCCCCAGGAGTGACCGTAGACATGCGGCCGTTCCAGGCCCAGACCTTCGGCCACCGCACCGAGTTCATCGAGGAATCGGTCCACCGTCAGCAGCGAGATGTCGTCGACCGGGTCCGAACGACCCACCCCGAGCTGGTCGTACCAAATGACTTCCCGCTCCCGGGCGAGCGGCTCAAACGCCTCGAACAGCAGGTCACTCGGATATCCGGGCCCACCGTGCACCAGGAGGAGCGGTACGCCGCCGCTGCCCTTCCTGCGGTACCAGACGTTACCTCCTGGCACCGGGACGCGGCCTTCCCTCACGTTGGCCGATCTCACGGCTACCGCCCGTCCATGGGGATTTCCGTGTCGGTCGGCACGGCATAGACATACTCCTCCACCCGGTCGATGAGGTCCCCCTCGAACAGGAAGTACATAGTGGCGTGGACCTCCCTGTGGGACCCGTCGGCAAGTGTCAGACGGAGGATCTGCTGCTGAAAGACCTCGTCCGGGTTATGGAACTGACGGGCTATCTCATACCGCAGCGAATCGACTGTGAAGACAAGAGGTTTGAGCTGCTCCAGCTTTTCGTCGATCGACTGCTCTCCCTTCCCGTCGTTGTGCCACACGGTGGCAGTTTCGGTACACATCGCGCGCATCCCGTCGAAGTCATACGCTTCCAGATGCCGTAGCCATTGGATCGTATTTTCCCTGATGTTCCGCCGCATGGCGAATTCCCCTCGCTGCCTCGTGGAATAGTCCGCTACGGAAAACTGGGTAGCCGCCCGTCACATTGATCCGGGGGCGCCGCGCGGATCTCCAACATAGAGGAAAGCACCTCGGCAAGTAAGGCTTGACTTGCTTCACGGCTTCAAGCAGAGGAATTCGGTTCAGCGTAAAGTCCCAGGTCAGGGCGGTGCAGACAAGGTCGGCTCAGATAGTGAGTAGCTGACAGCCGGCTTCGGAATCGTCCGCAGGCAAGCGGACCCCCGCACTGGACTGGCTCGAGCCGTCGACACCGCCCGCTCCAGTCGCCGACTCGCAGCACATGAGGCTTCGTGAGCATCCTCAGCGCTCACGGATCCTTGACCACCACCAGCCGCCCACCGTGAAGGCGTTCACCGGCCCAGGATTCGGCAGAGTGCGACCCTCGAACTCATCGTCGATACGAGCAACCAGCCGGCCGAGATCGCGCCGGGCACCGCGAGGGAGGTGAAGCATGACCTCTTCCAGATCATCGCGGGCATACTCCACCTCCAGTCCGGGCTGCCAGACCTGGGGTGCGTTCAGATAGCGGCCGGATTGCCTGAACGCCCACTCGAAACGGGCGAGCGCGTCAGCAACTGCGCCAGGCCACATCCGCTCGTCCTCGACGCGGCGAACAGCTGCACGAGTCCTCGCTGATACGCCCCGGATCCGCCGAACTGCAACGTGTCTGCGAGGCCGCCAGCGCTCGGCACGGACGGCCTTCGGGCGCCTACGCGGCATCGCCCTTTCTGATCAACATGCCGTCATGCTGCCATGACCGCAGCCCGCTCCGCACGCACGATCGAGCCCGCGGCGCCCGGGGTGCTCCTACTTCTCACCAACATTCACGCGCCCTTCGGTCGCTGCGTGATGCCGAAATCCACCGACAAGTGCTCTCACTTGAACCTACGCAGCCACCTCGGGTGAGCGTCATTCCGCGTTCGTACCGGCTTTCCGCTCACCTCGCCCTCGGGCTCAGGAACGGAAGCCGATCACGCCGAAGCCGGGTAGCGCCTTCGCGCGCCGCATCCAGTCGAGGCACTGCTTGACGGCCTGGACGACTTCCGGCTCCTGCGGCGGAGTCCGTTCCGGCTCGGTGCCGTTGCGTGTAGTGACCTCGTACTGCACCAGAGCCTGGGCGATGCGATCGGGCGTCCACTCGCCACAGCCCGGTGTGAAGGTGTACGGCAGCGGAGCGGGCGGGCCGCCGTGGCTGAAAGTCTCCACGGACACAGCGGTGATGCCCAGCGCGCCGAGCCCCTCGTCGACGACCGACAGCCAGTCGCCCCGGTGCGGTGTAAAGCAGTCGTTGGGCAGGAACGCGCCGGTGAACGAGCACAACCGCTCGTAGGCGTAGCCATACTGGAAAGCGTGGCTCGGGTCCTTGCTGAAGGGCCCGCCGTGAATGACCGCGTGCAGCGCCGCTTCCGCCGTGGGGGCGCCCTGCTCGATCTCGTAGCTGTGAAAGTCGTCGTCGCGGGCCAGGTCGTCCGCGAATTCCCCGCGTATCACCTTCAGCAATTGGTCGTCGCGGGATCCGACCAGGGCGCGCGTGGCTTCCACGTCGAGCAGGTAGAGGCTCAGGGAAGAACTCATGGGATCAGCCTACGGTCGGTGTCGAGCATCGCTTCGCCCCACCAGCGGCGCAGGACCGATTCGAAGATCAGCAATCAGCAGATCCACGCCGGCGTCATCCACCTCGGACGCCTGCACTCCCCCCGGCCCTGGCCAAAGCCGATACCGCAGTCCTCCGGGACCCCGATGCAGAGGTGACCGACCCCGCTCTCTGCAGCGGCAAGTTCCTCGGGTGGGCCGTGGGCCACGCAGCGAACGCCGACGCCGTCCTGTGCCTGGAATCCCACACCGATGACGACTACGGCCCCGTACCCCGCCCCGACCCAGCCCTCGCCGCCGACGGGAAGAACACGTGGAACACAGCCACTGAGCGGCTCCGGATCCCGAAGCCGCCGTCCGGCGAGGTGGACGCACTGCGCAACCCTGGACCGTCTTCCGGGGGGCCGGCCTGTCCAGCGGCTCGTGGCGGGCACGCTCGCAGCGGCGCGCCTACTCCCTGCGTCCGGCGATGTACTGCGTGATGGCCGTGAACACGGCCAGGATGAAAGCGGAGAGCAGCAGCATGCCGCTCGTGGGCCCCAGCAGCTTCGTCGCGTCGGAGGTTGTGGCCATCAGGGTGAACAGCCGGTTGACCGGAGGCATGCCCTTGACGAAGAGGGCGCTCATCACCAGAACGAGGGCGGCGACCAGTGCGTAACCCTGTCGTTTGAAGACCAGCCGTGAGCACAGCACACCGATGGCGATGCCCACGAGCGCGCAGGTGAGCTGTGCTTCGAGTCCCAGCAGGAGATCGGTCGTTGTGACGGCGTAGTTGCCCACCCACAGCGGGAGGAGCAGGCCGAAAACCATCAGGACCAGACAGCTCAGCAGAGCTGTGCCGATCGCCGAGAGGAGGACGGTGAGTGACCGGCTGCCGCTGGTGACGACGACGATCGCCCGCTGCGACGGGTCGTCCAGACTCATCAGCGCGATGGTCAGCCATGTCGAGCAGACGAACAGCGCGCCGGCGGAGGAAGCGTAGGCGGGGGGCAGCGGACCGCTGCCGTTGACGGTCAGTACGCCCATCAGGCCCATGAACAGCAGCAGTGGGGCGAGGTAGCGCTGTGTGTGGAGCACGGTGGCGAATGTGTAGCGGATGAGCGCGATCATCGCGGGTCCCGGTCTCCGTTCGTCGAGGCGTCCGGCGTACGGCGGCGGTCCATGACCGTCCCTGTCACCCGCTCGACGGACCAGCCGTGCTGAAGCGCGGTGAACAGCAGGGCGTCAGTGGACTCACGGGCCACTCTCACCCTGATTCCGGACGCCTGCCGGCTCACCGCCAGCACACCGTCCAGTTTCTCCCAGGCCAGGTCCCGCGGCACGCGGTCGTCCTGGCGCATGGTCAGGACGACCTCGGACGAGAGCCGGTACTCGGTGGCCCCGGGCTCCGGCGTCCGCAACGCCACATGGCCCTTGCCGACCGTGTAGGTCCGGGTGGCTCGGGCCCTGGTCACCGACTCGCGGTGGTCGGTGAAGACGACCGTGCCTCCGGAGTCGGCGACCTCGGTAAAGATCTCGGCCAGCACGTCGTGGGCGTCTGCGTCCAGCCCGGACCACGGCTCGTCCAGGACGAGCAGACCGGGTTGGACCAGCAGGGCCTGCGCCAACGCGACCTTCTGCGCGTTGCCCTTCGACAGGTTCCGCAGGGGGGTCTGTTCGCCGCCTCTCAGGGCCAGCCGGTCCAGCAGTCGGCCGGCCCGAGTCGAGGCGACCGAGGTGGGCAGCCCGCGTATGCGGCCCATGTGGGTCAGGTATGCCACGGCCGACATACGTTCGTTCGGGGAAAAGCGGTCGGGGACGTAGCCGACGACCGGTGGCCGCGCGGCCACCGTGCCCCGCGTCGGCCGGGACAGGCCCACCGCGATCCGCAGCAGGGTCGACTTACCCGACCCGTTCCCGCCCGTGAACGCCACGACTTCGCCGGCCGGAGCCTCCACGTCGACGTCTCTCAGAATCCAATCGCCACGACCATAGCGCTTGCTCACCGCGTGAAGTCGTAGCAAGTGAACTCCTGTCCGGTACAGCACCCTCCAGATGCTTGCAGATTACGGGGCCCGGAATTCGCTCTGCATAAGCTGCGTGTTACCGGCGGGAGTGGTGGCGGCGACCTGGGCGAGGTCGACGCCGGACAGCTCCCCTGCGGCAGGAGACCGACCGGTGCGGCTCAGCGGGTCCGGTAGCGCGCGTAGATCAGTCCGCTGTCGAATGCACGCTCCTCGACCAGCTCGAGATCGAGGCGCACTCCGTCGGGGAAGAACCGCTTGCCGCCGCCGACCACGCTGGTGGTGATGAACAGGTGGTACTCGTCCACCAGGCCGGCCGCGATCGCCTGGGCCGCGAGGTTCGGGCCGTCGACCGTGAGGTCGTGATCGGCCTCGGCCTTGAGCTTGCGCACCGCGTCCGGGTCGAAGGTCCGCTCGATCCTGGTCTTCGCACTGGACACCGACTCGAGCGTCGTGGAGTACACGATCTTCTCCGCGGCCTGCCAGTCGCGGGCGTATTGCAGGATATGCGGCGGATGGTCGGGCTCGGTGTGCGCGGTCTCCCAGAAGACCATCGTCTCGTACATCCTTCGGCCGTAGAGGTACGTGCCGACGGGGCGGAAGAGGTCGTTGACGAAGGTATGCACCTCCTGGTCGTCGGCCCCGGTGCCGAGGTCGCCCTCCGCCGCCTCGGCGTAGCCGTCGAGCGAGGTAATCATCGAGTAGATGAGCTTTGCCATGCGTCTCCTTCGGGTACAAGCGCGTCAGTCTGCCAGCGGTCCTGCAAGCTGTGACCTCCGCACGACCCGAAACTCATCGATCGGCCGGCCGGCCGGTTCCGTCGACCGTCGGAACCCGGAGGTCTGGCTGGAGGTCGCCAAGATCGCGCTCTTCCTGCCGGCCTGGATGCCGATGCTCGGGACGCCGATGCTCGCCCTGACCGGCCATGCGAGGCTCTGGGAGCCCCGCCGACTGCGGTTGCGCCTGGCGGGGGCGGCATTGTCGCGCCTGGGGTCAAGGGCCGGGCGTCCTGGACGCGAGCCGGTCCCGCAGCTCAGCAGCCACCTCGCCCTCATCCGTCCCCGCCTGCGCGAGGAGCCCGAGCAGGACCACGACGGCGCGCGCCTCACCAGCGGTGAGGATGGGGAGGCGCTCGCCGGGCTGGTCGATCAGGACGTCGAGGAGGTCTGACAGGTCGGTCATGCCGCAGTAACGCCGAGCCGGCCAGGGCGGTTACGCGTCCTGTGGGGGTGGGGGCGGCTGCCAGGGTGTGCACCCACGGCCAGTACCCGGCTGCTGCGTACTGCCTGCCGGCTCCGACGAGCCGAACACACCGCAGCCGGCCCGTTCGGGTTGTGCTGGAACCAGCGGCGGTTCTGGTCGGTAGCGCAGCCGTCAGGTGTCTTGCCGGCAGTGAGGATCAGCCCGGTGCCGCCTCTCCCCGCTGAAGGACCGGCACATCGACTTCCTGGACCACTACCTGTTCAACATCTACCTGTTCAACATCAGGGCCGGTGGCCCGGGCCAGGGTCCGCTGCGCGACCCGGACGTCTCCGACGAGGAGGACACCGAAGAGGAGTATGCCGCCGGCGGCATACGGCAGCTGTCCCTTGCCCTTTGCCCTTGCCCTTGCCCTTGCCCTTGCCCTTGCCGGCCAGGGTTACAGCGGGTCTCCAAGTGGTCCGTACTGCTCTTCCAGGTTCTTGGCCCAGTGGGCGGCGAAGTCCGGTTGTGTGCCGTCGGCATCGGTGAAGCCGTACTCCTGGTACAGGCCCCAAGTGGCCAGGGCCCGTCCGGTCTTGGCCATGATCTCGGGGTCGGCGGCCAGCGCCGCGACGGCCCGGCCGAGGTAGGCCGGGGTCTCGGAGTGGGCGAAGTTCGGGTCTTGGGCCGCGCCCTCGCGCCAGTTGGCCTCGGTGACACCGAAGTGTTCCAGCATGGCCTCCGAGCGTAGGAAGCCGGGTGTGATGGCCACGGCCGCGACGCCATGGGGCTTGAGCTCGGCGGCCTGGGCGACGGCGAGGCGGATGACCGCGGACTTCGCCAGGTCGTAGAAGAATGTGCCGCGGTAGCGGGCGGTGTTGCCGTCGGTGACCTCCACGACCAGGCCGCTCTTGCGGGCGACCATGAGGGGAAGCGCGAACCGGCTGGTGATGATGTGGGTCTCCACCGCCTGCCGCAGCAGCCGTAGACCGGTGTCCAGATCCTGCTCCCACAAAGGGTGTTCCCAGTCGGTCAGCGGATCTCCGCCCCATACGGAGTTGACCAGGATGTCGAGCCGTCCGTCCTGTTCTGCGGCGATCTTGTCGACGAGGGCCTGGACCTCGTCGGGTCGGCCGTGGTCGGTTCGGACGGGAATGCCCAGGCCGCCTGCGGCGGTGATCTTCTCGGCGGTCTGCTCGATGGTTTCCGGGCGGTCCAGCTCGGAGCGCCCACCGGTGCTGCTGCGTCCGGTGACGTACACCGTCGCGCCGGCGGCGCCGAGCTCGACGGCGATGCCGCGTCCGCCGCCCCGGGTACCGCCGGCGACCAGAGCCACCTTTCCGGCCAGCGGGCGTGCGTCAGTCGTCATGATTCCTCCGGGTCGTGGCTGTGTCGGGGCGGACGGTGCGGGGACAGCACGTTGTCGAGTTCTTGCCGGAGCCGCTGTTCAAGGGTGCCTTCGCGTTCGAGTGCCCAGGTCAGGCCCGCACCGGCGGTGATCGCCTGTACGGTGCGGGCCAGCGCCGCGGCATCGGTTCCGACGCGGAGCTCGCCCGCACCGGTCGCCTCCGTCAGCAGGTCCTCGATCGCCCGCTTCTGAGTACGGTGAATGGCCAGCGCACGCTCGTAGAGCTGCGGATCACCAAGATCCATGCACAAGAACGCCAGATGATGGGCGAAGCTCTCCGGCGTGGCCATCGTGGCCGCCGACCCCACCGTCAGCGCCGCCAACGCCCCAAGCGCCGAATCGTGCGACAGACGCACTCGCCCAGCCGTCTCGCTCGCGTCCTTCTCGGACAGGTCGGCGAGTGCCAGAAGCAGACCACGCTTGGAACCGAATCGCTGCACCAGAGTTGCCGGCACCAACCCGACCTCGCGCGCCACGGCGGCCAGCGTGAGACCCGCGGGACCCACCCGTCCCATCACTTGCGCCGCCGCACGCAGGATCACCGCATCCTCGACCCCTCGGGGACGTCCCACCACTGCCGCCCTTCATTAATAAATGTTCGTTCATTCATTAAACAGCACAGGGGTCACTGCTGGCGAGTTCCGGGCCGTGGCCCCCGTCATGTGGGAGGAGCTCTGGAGGGCGCGGTGCAGGAGGGTGTGGGGCCTGGCGGCCGGGGGGCCGTCGGCGGCCAGGTGGTAGCTGCGGGAGCGACTGGCCGGGGCGGCGCTGTCGGCGGGGACGAAGGCGATGATCTGGCACCCAGCTCTACCCCGGCGGCATCGCCGCACCTACGCCGCAGACCTTTGGCGCGACCTCCCCACCGATACGTGGAGTCGGCTTCGGAGTCGACCACCAAACGCCGGTGGTCCGCTATGTGGCGACCGCCCTCGTAGCGGCCATCGACAAGTGGCTGTGACCCGCGGCCATCACACGGTGGGATCCACATTCCACCTCTCCGGCAGATCGCTACCACAGAAGACGCAGACGAAGTCGTCCTCGCGCACGATGTTGTGCTCCTGGCAGCCGGGGCACCGCCGAAACACCACCTCATGGGTGAAGCCGGAGGGCCGCCCGAGCCCTACATCGTCCAAAGCACGAGCGACTTCCGGCCAAGAGGTGACGTCCGGGCAGTACCCGGTGGACTGATTGCTGACCTCGCCCACGGCCCACCGGCCCGCCTCGCGTACGAAGCTGATCTCGCCGGCACTCAGAACCATGGCTCCACCGGCACATGCCACATGCTCACTTCGCCGCGGTGCCAGCCGAAGCACACCGTCCGTGCCGACCACGAAGGTGAACGGTTCGCCCAACTCCGCCGTCGATCGCTCGGCAACCCAGTCCTCGAAGTCAGCCGCCGAGCTGATCCGGCGCCCGCCACTGCCAAGCCGGACCGCGGTCTTCAGCTCGACTGGTCCGACATATCGATAACTCCGCCCCCGCACACCCACATGAGCCAACCTAGACCACTCCGATACACACCCCAGGAGCGCCCGCCTCGGGACCTGGGACCGCCGGGTGGCTTCCGGGAGTCTGTGCCACGCTGCGGTGACGGACCAGACTGACACTCGTGTTGCGACGGGGTGGGCCTCCGCGAGCGGCCTGTGCGATCTCCCGCGCCGTACGAGGCTCCGCCCGGCCGTGAGATGACTGTGCATCAGATCACCGAGCACGGACCCGCATCGGCGGCGTTCCGTCCGCCTTCCCGGGCGTCTCTGCCGCCGCGGCCTTCCTCCGGGTCGTCTTCTACACCGCGGCTTTCCCGGATGACGCCGGCCTCCTCCCAGGCTTGCCGACACGGGCAGTGTCGGCGGGCTTCCGGACTCAGCCTCGGCGGCGACACCGGCCCCCTGCGACTGCGGAGCCCGCAGACCGCGACAGGTCCGCGCCGGTGCACCGCGGAGTGCAAGGCGGGGATCCTCGCGGAATACGGCCTATCCGCCGGGCCGTTGTGGCGGCCCGGCGACGGGCCGGAGCCCGTACCGAACCGGGGTGCGCCCGGATCCGGCCGGACCGCGTACAAGCGGTGTTCGCGCAAAGTGCGGGGCCGGCCGGGACCGGGCTGAGATCCGGCCCGGTCGGCCCCGGCGGCGAGGTGCTCTGGATTACCGCTGGACGGACCCGATCCATGAGAGACCGTCCGAGCATGAGAACTGCCGGGATGGCGCAGTTGCTCCAGGAGATCGTGATCCGGGTGCTGTCTCGACCCCAGAGCATGCCGTGTGTGGTGTCGTTCGAAGGCGCTCCGTCACGTCGGCGGAGTCCGGTGGCTCGTCCGGGCCCGGACTCCGCCAGGCGGAGAGGACCGCACGGTCCGGTGGCGTTCTACGCTCGCCGGCAAGGTCACAAGACGGCCGGCTCTTTCTGAACTCCGCGCTGATTCCTCGACCCGAGGACCTTGGTCGCGAACATGCCGACCGCGACCACCGCACCCACGGCCGCGCAGGCGCCGAAGTAGAGCGCCTCGTTCTCGCCGGGAACGAACCACTCGCCCGCCGTGCCCGCGAGAGCGATCCCGCCCGCGATGCCGAGGTACTGGATCGCGATCATGCGAGTGCTGTACCCCTCGGGACCCACCCGGCTCGCCAGGGCAAGCCCCGACGGCGTGACCACGACGTCTGCCGCTCCGAAAGTGAATACGATCAGCGCGACGATGAACATCGGAGTCAGCGCGTCCCCAGCCGAGAACACCGCGAGCAGCAGGAGCCCGACCGAGCAGATCGAGAAAGACAGGCCGAACTTCGTCCCGAGTCGGGGCTGTCGATCCCCGAGCTTTCCCCACAAGGTGGCAAGGAACGGGGCGAGGAAGATCGAGCACAGCGGCGCCGCTCCCAGAAGCGTCGAAGGCGGGACCTCCCACCCGAACAAGCCCCGATCCGTCGACTCCTCGGAGTGCACCGCCACAGTCGAGTACAGCTGCTGGTACAGGCCGTTGAACACCATGGTCGCGACGAAGAACGGCAGGTATCCGAGCACGCCTCTGCGCACCTCCGGCGTCAACGACTTGTCTCTGAGCAGTCGCACGAAGAAGACGACGGCGACGACGAGGGCGGCGGCCCCGAGAAGCGTCGCGGGATTGAAGCCGAGCAGGACCGCCCCGACCAGGACGGCGAAGCAGAGGAGGACGGCTGAGGTCACGCCGAGGATCTGCGTCCGGGTCGCGCGGTTCTGCGGGTCCACTCTGGGAGCGGTCGCTTCGCTGCCACGCCGGAACGGCCCGTACAGGAGACGTCCCACGGCCAGCGTGAGCGCGGAGACGATGAAGCCGATGCTGAACCCGACCTTCGACTCCAGCACGCCGCCGAGCGTGACACCGACGAACGCTCCCGTCGCCCCTCCGACGTAGTAGATCGTGAATCCGGATTCCCGCTTCGTGGGGAAGGCGTCGAGAGTGCCGCCGACAGTCGCGGATTCTCCGACCCACATGGAGGCGGCTCCGAGAACCACCACGATGATACCGACCGCCAGTCCGACCGGTCCGGGGACGACGGCGAGCAGGAAGTAGCCGAGGGCCGCCACCCAGGCGCCCCAGCGCAGCGCGAAGGCGGCACCGAACACACGGTCGGCGAACCAGCCCAGCACGATCGTGGCGAGATAGGCGCAGGCGCCGAACGCGGCGGAGATGCTGATCGCACGATCAACGGAAAAACCGAGCCCGCCCTCGTCCGTCGCGAAGTAGATGTAGTAGACAAGGAGAGATTGGAGCGCAAAAAACGTCGTCGAGTCGAAAACGGTGAGACCCGCGACAGGATAGAGCGTGCGCGGAAGTCCCGCGAACAGCTTCGGTTTGTCGACCTCAGTGGACATCGGAGAATCCCCCTCGAATCTCGAATCGTTACTAAAACATTCGTTTCACTAACGGAAGCTACCGCACCACCCCCTACGAGTCCATAGCGGATTTCGTGCAGTTCAAACCGTTACCCGAACCCCTTCACGCCACCATCCGGGGCTTGCACCGGCTCGGACAGGAGGGTTACCGTAACGATCGTTGCACTATTGCGCAATCCCCGATTTCCACCAACGAACGGAGCAGCCATGCCCTCGGTCGGGATCAACGGCAAAACGATGCACTACGAGCAGTCGGGCAGCGGCCCGGACCTCGTTTGGATCGCGGGCGGCGGCGCACCCGGAAGCGAGTGGCGGCTCTACCAAACCCCTGCCTTTGACTCGCTCTACCGGAACACCACTTTCGACAATCGCGGGGTCGGAGCATCGTCGGACTCGGCCGAAGAAACACTGACGATCGGTCAACTCGCGGACGACGCAGCGGCGCTGATCGAAGCCGTCTGCCGGACTCCCGTGATCGTCGTCGGGCTGTCCATGGGGTCGATCATCACTCAGGAACTCGCCGTGCGCCGCCCCGATCTGGTCCGGGCCGCCGTCCTCATGGGGACGATCGCCAAGGCGACCGGATGGGTCTACTCCTATATGGACGCCGAGATCCAGTGGCGGCGCGCCGGCAACCGGCTCTCGGGAGCGATGGGTGCCGCGCACTCGCTCGCGCAGCTCTACCCGGCTTCGGCGCTCAGCGACGACCGGTTCTGCGAGGAGATGCTCGCCTACAGCTCCAGTCCCGAGTACGAGAGCGATCTTGAGGGCTCTCTCATCAGCCAGTGGCAGGCGTGCAACGACTACGACGGCAGGGAGAGCCTCCGTACCTGCACCGTTCCGCTGCACGTCGTCGGGTTCGAGCAGGACGTCCAGGCGCCGCCGAAGTGGGGCGAGGAAGTCGCCCGGCTCGCCCCGAACAGCGACTTCACACTCGTCGCCGGTGCCGGCCACGCCTCCTGCATCGGCCACAAGCACGAGGAGATCAACGCCCTCATCCACCGCCTGATCGCGCCCTACCGAGAAGGGTAGGGAACGGCCAGGCCCGCGGCCCCGGCCCAGGTCGTTTCCGATGGGTCAGGCTGGGTTGGTGAGCGGGGGTCTGGTTCCGTGGATCGCAAGGCGGAGGAGGGAGTCCATGCGGTGGGGGTACCCCCGGGCCGTCAGGCCCAGGGTGGGGGTACCCCCGGGCCGCCAGACCCAGGGTGGGGGTACCCCCGGGCCGCCAGACCCAGGGTGGGGGTACCTCTCGGGCCGCCAGACCCAGGGGGAAGGCGCCAGATCACCCCTCGAACTGTTCCCGCAGCCACTCGGGGTACGGACCGTACCCGCCGATCGGCAGGTACGGCTCGATGAACTTCCACTGACCGCCGGCGAGTTGCCCGCGCGTCACAACCAGTTCCTACCGGCTCCACCTCCCGAAGGAGGCAGAAGCCAGTAACTGATCACAACACATCACACAGAACCTAGACCCG
This sequence comes from Streptomyces sp. NPDC004838, assembly GCF_053600955.1. Lineage (NCBI taxonomy): Bacteria > Bacillati > Actinomycetota > Actinomycetes > Kitasatosporales > Streptomycetaceae > Streptomyces > Streptomyces sp. NPDC004838. The sequence continues at coordinate 209,917 of NZ_JBSGAW010000003.1, forward strand.
GAGGTTCCGGGCGAAGTCCTTGACGGCCTCGTTCAGACGGTCCAACTGGCCGGTCGAAACCAGGTCGACTGTCACGCCGCTCAGTACAGAGATAGCCAGCGTGGCCCGAACGCGCGCAATCTCCGGTGACATGCCGTCGCGCACCAGCCACTCGCTCCAGTAGTCGAGCCAGAAGGTGGTCAGGTCGTCGCGCGCGGCGTCATCGACCAGGCCCTCGATCAACATCACCTCGATGTTGAACCGGCTGAACGCGATCCTGGCGGGGTCTTCGACCCACCAGTCCCAGATCTGCATGAACGCGTCCGCGAAGCTGGCGTCCGGGCGCGCTTCACGCAGGCTCTGAAACCGGGAGAGGTTGGCCTCGCGTGCCCGCCTCAGGGCTTCGAGGATCAGTGTCTCCTTCGACCCGAACTGATGGGTGATCACCGATGTGCTGACCCCGAGCGCCTCGGCGAGCTTTCTGATCGAGAGCTTCGCGATCCCGTTCGCCGCCAGGTACGCGATCACCTGATCGAGCACTTCCGCTCGTCGCTCGTAGTCGATTGGTCTCGCCAATGCCCGCACCTCCTCGTTCCGGACTCCAGCGTATTCGGCCACGCCTGGCAGCAGGCAAAGGGGGCTGGCTGCCCGCCACCCGGTACGAGCGCGCCAGGGTGGCCGGCCTCGCTGTGCGGAACGCGATCCGCGCCCGTCCGCACCGCGCCCCTCCCCCGCGCGGCGGAGTCGTGATCCCGTCGCCGAAGTGTTCGTGGAACAGGGGGCGCGGCTTCCTGGCCGGTCGCTGCTCGCGACTGGTCGGTCAGACGAGCGCCGGTGCGGGAGCGGGCAGGTAGGGAGAGATGTTGCGCCAGGCGCGCTCGACGTACTCATCCTTCTCGCCGACCGGGGCGACATAGTGCAGCGCGCCTGCGGCGGCTTCGTTGCCCTCAAGGCGGGCGATGATCCAGGCGGCGAGGTAGTGCGAGGCCAGGCATCCGCCTGCGGTGGCGATGTTGCCCTTGGCGTAGAAGGGCTGGTTGAGCACCTCGACGCCGGCGGCGATGACCCACGGCTTGCTGATCAGGTCGGTGCAGGCGGGGATGTCGTCGAGCAGGCCGAGCTTGGCCAGCACGAGCGCGCCGGAGCACTGCGCCGCGATGAGCTGGCGCGAGGGGTCCAGCCCCCGCAGGATGTTCATGATCGCCGAGTCCTCGACGACCTCGCGGGTGGCGATGCCACTGCCGACGATGACGGCGTCAGCGGCGCACGCCTCCTCAAGAGTGGACATCTGCTCGATGACCAACCCGTTCATCGACGTCACCTTGGGGCTGGGGGTGGCGATGGTGACGCGCCAGTCGTCGGTCTTGATGCGGTTGAGCACACCGAGCGCGATCAGGGAGTCGAGCTCGTTGTAGCCCTCGAAGGTGAGGATGGCGATATGCACGGTGGCAGTCCTTCCTGGATGAGTCGGGTCTCGACGGTAAGGACCCGCGAACAGGACGGTCAAAGAATTGTCATGGGTACAATCCGGCGCATGGCGGCCTCGCGATACAAAATCCTGGTCGACGCGCTCGCATCCGACATCCGGACCGGGCGGATCGCCGCAGGTGTGCGGCTGCCGACACACCGCGGGCTCGCCGCCCGCGAGGGCATCGCCGTGGTGACCGCGACTCGGGTGTACGCCGAGCTGGAAGCGATGGGTCTGGTGAGCCGGGAACAGGGCCGCGGCACATTCGTACGCGACATCGCGGTTCCCGCCGGTCACGGCATCGATCAGCAGGTCGTCGCGGCGGATGCGGTCGACCTCAACTTCAACTATCCGTCGCTGCCCGGCCAAGCCGATCTCCTACGGCAGGCCCTGCGAGAGGTGGCCACTTCCGGTGAACTCGACTCACTGCTGCGCTACCAACCACATCGAGGACGTCCCCAGGACAGAGCCTCGATCGCACGACACCTGAGACGTCGAGGAATCACCACAGACGCGGATCGGATCCTCATCACCAACGGCGCGCAGCACGGCCTCGCCATCACCGTCATGGCCGCGCTCAACGCCGGCGACGTCGTCGCGGTCGACGCACTCACCTACCCCGGTTTCAAGGTGCTCGCGCATGCCTTTCATCTCGACCTGGAGCCCATACCGAAAACCACCAACGGCCCGAATCTCGATGCCTTGGAGAAGCTGTGCGCGACCCGCCCCGTGCGCGCGATCTACACCATGCCCACCTTGCACAACCCTCTGGGCTGGGTCATGTCGGCAACCGACCGAACCCGCCTTATCGAGATCGCTCGACAGCACGGTTCGCTCATCGTCGAAGACGCCTCCTACGCCTACCTGGTCGAGGACCCTCCACCGCCTCTGGCCGCAAGCGTGCCGGACATGACCGTCTACGTCTCGGGGCTGTCCAAGAGCGTCGCCACCGGCCTGCGGGTCGGCTTAGTCGTCGCACCGCCTGCTGTGGTGCCCTCACTCGAACGCGCGATCCGGGCGACTACGTGGAACACCCCCGCCCTCACCACCGCGATCGCCTGCCGCTGGCTCGACGACGGCACGGCGGACCACCTGGAGGCGCAGAAACGAGACGACGCCAAGGCCCGCCAGGCACTCGCCGGACAAGAGCTGGCCGGCCTACAACTCATCAGCCACCCCTCGTCCTACTTCGCCTGGCTGCCGCTGCCCGACGACGCACGCGCCGATCGCCTGACCGCCACCCTCGCACGCCTGCACATCTCGGTGACCACGGCGGAGCCGTTCACCACCACGACGCACACGCCGCAGGCGATCCGCCTCGCTCTGGGCTCGGCCGATCTGGACAGTCTCCGGTCGACGCTGCGTACCGTGCGACGAGTCGCTGTCGAGGACGCCTACACCTGAACTCCCCTCGACCAGCCGATTCCCGCCCGGACCCGACGTCCGCGTACGAAAGTCCGTCGGCCGGTCGACGCCCGAAGCCGTGGACACTTCGTCCCCCCTCGACCACTCCGAGCGGCAACACATCTCACGACGCTCAGTCACCACCGGAGGTCAGACAGGGACGTTGACCGGAAACTCCCGCCGTTGGAGATTCGGCCGGCCCCCAGAGCATGCTCAGGAATCTGGTCAGACGTGCGATCCGTCGGGATACTCGGACGCGGGATGCTCAGCGCAACCCGGGGTGTCACGGTGGCGGAGACCGTCAAGGGGGGCTACGGCCATGAGGGCGATCGTTCAGGATGCGTACGGGTCGGAGGATCTGCTGAACCTGCGGGACATCGACCGGCCCGTACCAGGCGACGACGAGGTGCTCGTCGAGGTACGTGCCGCAGGTGTGGGGCCCGAAGTGTGGCACCTGATGACGGGCAAGCCGTACGTGGCCCGGGTCGCCCTCGGACTTCGCAGGCCCAAGAACCCCGTCCGGGGCTGGGACGGGGCCGGGCGGGTCGAGGCCGTCGGCGCGAAGGTGACCGACTTCAAGCCGGGCGACGAAGTGTTCGGCAACTGCGAGGGGTCCTTCGCCGAGTATGCGCGCGCCAAGGCCGACCGGGTTGTGCTCAAGCCCGCCAACCTCACGTTCGAGCAGGCCGCCGCCCTCCCCGTCTCCGGCATGACCGCCCTCCAGGCCCTCAGCGGCAAGTCCCGCCCCCAGCCCGGTCAGCGGGTCCTCGTCATCGGCGCGTCCGGCGGCGTGGGAACGTACGCCGTCCAGCTCGCCACGATGTACGGCGCCGAGGTCACCGGCGTCTGCGGTCCCGCAGGCGCGGACCTCGTCCGGTCCCTGGGCGCCACCCACGTCATCGACTACACGCGCGGGGACATCACCGACGGCCCGCACCGCTATGACGTCATCGTCGACAACGCGGGGCTTCGGCCACTGCCCGTACTCCGCCGAGCCCTCACACCACGCGGCACGCTCGTCATCGTCGGCGGCGAGGGCGGGAGCGGCTTCCTCGGCGGTATGAGCCGTGATCTCCGAGCCGTCCTGCTCTCCCCCTTCGTCGCCCAGAACCTCCGCAACCTCGTCTCCCTCACCCGCCGCGAGGACCTCCTGACCCTGAAGGACCTCGCCGAGAAGGACCGGATCACCCCGGTCGTCGACCGCACCTACCCCCTCGCCGAGGCACCCGCCGCCATCCGCCACCTGCGGCAGGGCCACCCCCGGGGCAAGCTCGTCGTCACCATCTGACGGCTGCCCGCACCCAGCCCGGCCAGCGGGCCGGGACTACGCGCCGCCCGCACATGGTTCAGCCCGCTCGACCGCATCGAGAACCCGATACCCGCCCACCCGGCTCCCGCACCCACCACGGCGAGGCTTCCTTCGCCCTGCGACCCGGCGCCCCCGTCGGGTTATGAGCCGGCGTGTGGCCCGGCGGACCCGCGAGGGCGTCACCGACCTGACACCCGAAGAGGGTCACGCCCCGGACGAGGTCCCGGCCGTGACCCCGCCGGGTCACGGCCGGACGCTCCGTCCACCGCGAGGGCGCCAGAGCTACCAGGACGACTTGGTGACCCCGGGAAGGAAGCCGGCGTGGGCCTGCTCACGCACGCGGACACGTGACAGGCCGAACTTCCGCAGGTGGCCTCGCGGCCGCCCGTCCACGCTGTCCCGGTTGCGCACCCGGGTCGCACTGGCGTCACGAGGCTGCCGCCGGAGTTCCTCCACGGCGGCCCGGCGTTCGGCGTCGGTGGAGGACGGCCGACGGATGATCTCCTTCAGCTCGGCCCGCCGGGCCGCGTACCTCTCGACGATCGCCTTGCGCTTCTCGTTCTGCGCGACCTTGCTCTTCTTGGCCATCAGACCTTCACTCCCCGAGCGCGGATGCGGGCCACGGCGGCCTCGATTCCGATGCTGTCGACGGTCTTGATCGCCTTCGCGCTGAGCGTCAGCCGGACATACCGGCCCTCACTCGGCAGCCAGTAGCGCTTGCGCTGGATGTTGGGGTCGAAACGGCGCGATGTGCGCCGGTGCGAGTGGGAGATGGTGTTGCCGAAGCCCGGTCGAGCACCGGTCAGTTGGCAGTGGGCGGACAAGGTCTTACCTGCCTCTCGTCGGACGCTACTTATTGATAATGGAAACCATTCCCATATAGTACTCGCATGGCTCGCACCGAGGTACGCCCGATCATCACGCTGCGCTCCACCGCGGGAACCGACTACACGTACGTCACCCGCGAGAACCGCCGCAACAACCCCGATCGCCTGGTCCTGCGCACGTACGACCCCGTCGCCCGGCGCCACGTCGACTTCCGCAAGGAACGCTGACCCGCGGACCACACCCTCCTGCCACCGGCCCGTCCCGACCCGAAGGAACCCCGCCATGAAGCCTGGAATCCACCCCGCGTACGGTCCCGTCGTCTTCCGCGACCGTGCCGCGAACTACGCGTTCCTCACACGCTCCACCATGACCAGCGACAAGACGATCGACTGGGAGGACGGCAACACCTACCCGGTGGTCGACGTCGAGATCTCGAACGCGAGCCACCCCTTCTACACGGGGACCGCCCGCGTACTGGACACCGCCGGGCGGGTCGAGCGGTTCGAGCGCCGCTACGGCCGACGCGGGGCGAACTGACGGCCCCTCGCTTCGCCCGGACTCGATCGCCACGGGCTCGCACGACTCCTGGAGTCCTGTCTGTCCGCCGGTGCCGAGTACGCCGCAGGACCCGAGGCGTGGAAGCGCCCGCCGACCGCGTTCGACTCCCACCTCCCCCGTCGCCTGGACCTGAGCCACGCGTCAGCCCGGACTCATCCCCATCCCCGAAGGAACACTCATGGCTCCCCGCCAAGGCCCCCACAAGCCCATCAAGTCCCGCCCCAACCCGCTGGACGCGGCCGGGATCACCTACGAGGTGCCCGTGGCGGTCGTCGCCCGTGTGCGGCCGACCCTCCCTACCGCCAATGACGAGGCAGAGAAGGCAGTGCGATGGTGATCACCGTGGCCGGATACTCGATGCCCGTCGCCCTGGTACAGGGTTGGCGACTCGATAGATTGGCTTGATGAGAGATACGGACCCGCCTCAGTCGGCTGCTGTCAACCAATTCCGTGCACTGCACGAGTCCGGGTGCTTCATCCTGCCCAACCCGTGGGACGAGGGGTCGGCGGTGTACTTGGAGCACCTTGGATTCCGTGCCCTTGCCACCACTTCCGCGGGCTTTGCCTTCACGAAGGGGATGCCTGATGAGGTCTGGGCCGTGCCACGGGATGTGATGCTCTCCCACATCCGGGACATCGTCGCGGCGACACCGCTGCCCGTCAACGCCGACTTTCAGTCAGGGTACGCGCACGAGCCCGAAGATGTGGCCGAGAATGTCGGCCTCTGTATCGAGACGGGAATCGCCGGTCTGTCGATCGAGGACGCAACGGGCGACAGGGCGAAGCCACTCTATGAGAGCAAGCTGGCCGTTAGACGTGTTCGAGCCGCTCGCCAGGCGATCGACTCCTCGGGGATTCCGGTCGTTCTGACCGCGCGATGCGAGGCCGGGCTGGTCGGGTACCCGGATGCCGCCCAAGTGGCGATCGAACGGCTGGTCGCCTTCGCCGAAGCAGGAGCCGATTGCCTCTTCGCTCCAGGACTCGAGAAACGGGAGGAAATCGCGGCGATTGTCAAAGCGGTCGCTCCGAAGCCGGTCAACGTCCTGGCCTCGAGCAATCCGGCGCTTCCTGCCGCCCGTCTGGCCGATCTGGGAGTCCGCCGGATTTCGACGGGATCCTCCCTCGCCCGCGTGGCCTGGAGCGCCTTCATCAGTGCCGCTGAAGACATCGCAGAAGAGGGCGCGTTCGATGCTCTCGGCCAAGCGGCCCCGTTCAGCGTTCTCGACCAGGTCTTCCGTACATGACCGACCTTCTGACGACACCGTGAACGCTCCATCGCTCCCGACGTCGAACGGCGCCCCTTGAACTACGCGCCAGGCGAAGGATCCCACCACTCTGTCGCCTGCGCCCCACAGTGGTGACCATGCCGAACCGAGTAGCCGTCCTGTCCGACATCCACGGAGTCCTGCCGGCCCTGGAGGCAGTGCTCGCCGAACCGGACGTCGGCACCGCCGACCACATCGTGCTCACCGGCGATATCGCCGCCGGCCCGCAACCGACCCGGGTTCTCGACCTGCTGACCAGCCTCGGTGACCGCGTCATCTGGATCAGCGGCAACGCCGACCGCGAACTCCTCGAGTACCGCCGGGGGCAGCGCGACACGATCCCCGATCCGATGGCTCTCTGGGCGGCCGCACAGCTCCGCGAGGACCATCTCGACCTTCTCGGCTCGCTGCCACGATCGCTCTGCCTGTCCGTGAACGGCCTGGGAAAGGTGCTGTTCTGCCATGCCACCCCTCGCGACGACGAGGAGGTCGTCCTGGTCGACTCCCCCCTCGACCGCTGGAAGGAGGTCTTCAGCGGACTCGATACCGACATCCGCACCGTGGTCTGCGGCCATACCCACATGCCGTTCGTCCGCCTCGCTCACGGCCGGCTCGTCATCAACCCCGGCAGCATCGGTATGCCCTACGGACGCGCCGGAGCGCACTGGGCCCTCCTGGGCCCGGGCGTCGAACTCCGCACCACACACCTCGACCTCCAGGCCGCGGCCACCCGGCTCAGCCAGGACTCGTCCTACCCCGACATCGCCGAGTGGGCCGACTACTTCCCGCACGCTCGCGCGACCGACGCCGACGCCCTCGCCGCCTTCGCCCCACGCGACGGACACGACCACAGCCCGTGACACTCGCTCCCCATCCACGGCAGCGGGCAGCCGCACACCGGTCGTGGTGATCGCCGACGCGTTGCCCACCCGGGCCGGGACCGCGCCGGGCGTTGTGAAGCGTACGGGTCGGACCGCGGGGCTTCCGCTGGTCGCCGTCCGTGCCCTGGCGTGGTGCCGTCCGTGCCCGGACATGACGCCGGGCGGGTCCGGCCGCCCGGTGGCGGGTTCTGTGCCGTGGACGTCCTGTGCGGCACCGCCGTCTCCGGCGTCGTCGAGGACGACCGCCCATGAGAGGGCGCGGGAGCGTGCGGAGAGCGCGTGCCAGGGCATCCCGATCCGGTCGAACAGCTCAGCCGCCAGGTCCAGTTCGGCGACGCCCCGGGTGCGGTCGTGATCCCGGGCGAACCGGACCGCCCGCTGCTCGGCGAGCTCCGCGCGCAGCAGGTCCTCTGGGCCGGGCAGGTCGTCGTGCGCGCCGGTGCCGTCGGCCGCGTGGCCGGCCCGCAGGACGGCACCGTCGCGGAGGGGATGCTGGTGTCGCCCGACGGGACAGAGTTCATCGTCTCCGTCCACCGGCCCGATGCCGAGCAGGACCCCGACTATGGGTACCAAGCGCCCGACCTCCGGGTAGTGCCGGCCACACGGGGAGGAACAGCGACCGATCTCACCGACAAGGAGCTGGACTCGCACACGGTGTTCCTGAGCTGGTCGTGAGCGGCTGTGCGAGGCCCCGCGTCGGTGCGGTCGCGGTGACCGTGCGGGGGGGGCCGCCGCTGTGGGGACGTCAGATCGGTCCGCACGGACGGCTGTCGCACGCGGGTGCGGGGCGATCGGGCTGTACGCGGTACTGGGGCCCGGTCGCAACGGCCTGTCAGTGCTACCCGCCGATCACACAGAGCCTCGAGGGCGGCAGTGCGCGGACCCAAATCTCGTCTCCCCACCCACTGTCTCCCTTCGTGATCAATCCCTAAGGTTTGAGCAACGGAACAGAGGGACGGGGGCACTGGTTTGGAGACCGCACAGCGCGTAATACACCGGGACCGGCTCTTCTCAAGGTTTCTGCTGACGCTCGTCGGGTTGGCCACGTTCTTCCTGTGCTACGCACTGGTCCGGGAGAACCTGCCGCAGTCGGTGACCCGCGACTGGCCGTGGAAACTCAAGCTCCTGGACCTCCAAGGGGCTGTGACAGCCGTCATCGCCACAGGCGGTGCATACCTGGCCCGCGCTCAGTACGCGCGCACCATTCGGCCCGCTCTCGGCTACTTCGGACGGGTCATGGCAGGCATCGCTCCGGACGATCGCCTGGCCTGGGTCTGTCACTTGTTCAACGGCGGCCAGGACGTGGCGGTGACAGCGCACGTGAGCTACCGGGTCACCTACACGGCCGCCGCCAGGGCACGGGGAGCGACCGACTCGCCGAACTGGGTGACTCAGCAAGAGGCTGTGGCCTCGCTGGCAGGCTGCGGCCTGCTCGACAGGAGCGACTTCGCCCTCGACCTCATAGGCCCAGGCCGGCCGATCCCCGGACAACAGCTGATGTTCCTGGGCTGGTTCACGGCGGAGGCGATGAGGCAGGCCGAAGACGTCTTCTGCCGGATCCACGTCGTCGACCGGGTTGGGGACACCCACGAACGCGTCATCAGTCTCCTGAAGGGCGCCAACCGCACGCCCCTCCAACCCGATCCACCCCCGTTCTGACAATCCGCCCCACCACAACCGGACCCGACAACTCCCCGGCCCCGAAGGACACCCGACAAGCCCACGGCAGCGCTACCCACATGAGGCGAGCCGAGAGAATCCCCGGGCCACACACATACGTCGCGAGTGCACGTCGTCGACCGAGTCCGAGCACAACGCACCCCGCCCGCCGCCTCAGCGGGCCCGGCAGCAGACCGGCCGGCCGCCCGGAAGACCAGCGGCACAAGACAGCGCCGCACAGTCGTGGATCAGCGGCCGGTCGTGCCGTCGGCGAGTTCGCGGAGGATGTCCGCGTGGCCCGCGTGTCGGGCGGTCTCCTCGATCATGTGGGTGAGTGCCCAGCGGATGCTGGGGGCGGGGCTGTCCGGACGCGGTCGGGGGACGGGTGTGCCCGGATCGGGGCATCCGTCGAGGACGTCGTTGGCGCGCTTGACCGCGTCCCGGTAGCGGGCGACGACATCGGCCACGCTGTCCGCCGGTGCGGCCTGGAACGTCGCCTGCCAGTCGGTGACGTGGCCCCGAGAAACATCGAGCGTTCGACGGACGTCAGGTGGTTGAGCAGGCCGAGCAGGTTCGTACCCGAGGGCACCGCGGCCGTTCGCACCTGCGGTTCGGGGGCGCCGTCGACCTTCGCGGCGATCGAGGTCCGGAGGTAGGCGAACGCGACCTGACACTGCCGCCCGGTGAGGCAGCCGAGTTCGACACCTCCCTGCCCCACTGGCTGGGCAGCGCCGACGGAGGCGCGGTCGAGCTTCTCATCCTCTTCGGCCCGCAAGGGATGCGAGCGCACGTACACACCGACCCCCATCGATCGCCGCACGACAGGAGCCGACAGTGAACTCGGCGCCCGAGCGCCCGTGACACCACCGGGTCATCGCACGGGTGCGTGCAGGCCCTGAGCTCGTCCCCGGACACCGCCCGGAGCGGGGGCGGGAGCAGTCGGGTGCAGGGCCGATCGACGGAATCGTCGGTCCCGGCACATCGAAAGGCGATACCGGATTCCTCCGATACCGCCTGCGACCTGCGAAGACGCTGGTCGGGACGGCAGGATTCGAACCTGCGACCCCTTGACCCCCAGGAGTGAGCGTCGGGGGAACTACCTGCACACACGGTATCGACGTTCGCGGCACCTTTGCTGGTCTGGGAGCGTTGCTGCAAGCCACGGCGACTGCCTACCGTCACCACCGCATGTGAGACAGGGCCGTTGGCTGGACGGACCCGGAGGGTCAGCGAGCCTTCCGGTCGTCCTTCACCGGCCGGGCCGCGCGATCCCCGTCACCGGTCCGGGGTGCGGGTCGGAAGCGGACGGTTGCGCCGAAGCGGGCGCGGCGGGCGGCGCGGCGCAGGACGGTGAGGACTGCGGGGCCGGCGACGGTGATGCAGATGAGGTTGGTGACGGCGCGGCCGGTGTCCCAGCCGAGGGAGGTGGCGAGGTCGAAGGCGAGGTAGCGCTGGAACTGCTCGGTGAAGGGCAGCCCGGGGAGGTAGGCGATGGAGCTGTTCGGGTCGAGGAAGAAGGGCCAGAAGGAGAGGTTGAGCAGGAAGCCGAAGAGGTAGCCGGAGACGGAGCCGTACACGGCGAGCATCAGCACCTCGCGCCGTCCGGTGGCACGCGGGAGCAGTCCGGCGAGCATGCCGACGAAGGCGCAGCCGAACATCTGGTACGGCATCCAGGGGCCGACTCCGCCGGTGATCAGGGCGGAGGCGAAGAGAGAGGTGCATCCGAGGGTGAAGCCGAACCCCGGTCCGTACACTCGGCCGGCCAGTACGAGCAGGAAGAAGACCGTCTCGATGCCCGCGGTCCCGGCGCCGAGGGGGCGCAGGGCGGCGTTGACGGCCGAGAGCACGCCGAGCATCGCGAGCGCCTTGGAGTCGATGCCGCCTTCGGCGATCTCGGAGACGACGACGCCCAGGATGATCAGCAGGAGGGCGCCGAAGATCAGGGGCGGGGCGTAACGCGAGCCGAAGGCCCCCGGTGCCACCAGGAAGGGCCAGAAGAAGGCGACGACGCCGAGCAGGGCGGCGAGTGCGACGACGGCGCGGGCGCGGTGGCCAACGCGGATGGCGGGGGTGGGTCTGGTCATGACACCGGTTCTCCGGCTCCGGTGGTCGCTTCGAGGGCGGCTTGGACCTGCCGTACCGTCAGGTAGCGGTGGGGGGCGAGGATCTTGGCGGTCTGCGGGGCGAAGACGGGCGAGGCGGTGATGACGTCGGCGGTCGGGCCGTCCGCGACGATGTCGCCCTCGGCCATGACCACCACGCGGTCCGCCGCCCGCGCGGCGAACTCCACGTCGTGGGTGGAGACCACGACCGCGCGTCCTTCCGCCGCCAGTGCGTCGACGGCTTCGATCAGCTGCTCCTTGGCCCGGTAGTCGAGCCCGCGGGTGGGCTCGTCCAGCAGCAGGACACCGGGGGCCGCGGAGAGCTGGATGGCGAGGACCAGGGCCAGTTTCTGCCCCTCCGACAGGTCGCGCGGATGGATGTCGTCCGGGATGCCGGGTGCGAGCCGGTCCAGCAGGGTCCGGGCGTCCACGCCGTTCCCGTACCGGGCGGACTCGGTGTCGGCTTCGCCGAGTTCCTGGGCGACGGACTCCAGGTACAGCAGGTCGGCCGGTGTCTGTGGGACCAGTCCGACCAGTCTCCGGGCGCGCCCCGCCGTCGCTTTCCCGGGGTCGGACGCCGAAGCGCCGCCGTCGGTTCCCGCGGCGACGCGCACCGAGCCCCGGGTGCGGGTGCCGGAGCCTTGGAGTGCCCACAGCAGGGACGATTTGCCGCAGCCGTTCCGGCCCATCAGGGCGGTGACCTCGCCGCCGCGCAGGGTCAGATCGACCTCCCGCACCGCGGGGATGCCGCCGTAGGTGACGGTGACGGAGGTGGCGGTGAGCAGCGCGGGAAGGCCGTCGGGCAGTGCCGGCCGGGCGGGTGCGGGCTCGTGTCCCGCCAGCCGGGCCCGCAGCGGGGCGGCGGCGCGGCGGGCGTCGCGGACCGAGAGGGGCAGCGGGGACCAGCCGGCGGCGCGGCCGAGTTCGACGACGGGCGGGGCGACGGTCGTGGTACGGAAGGTCTCGGCGGGCGGTCCGGAGAGTACCCGGCCGTCGCCGGGGAGGTGGACGACGCGGTCGGCGTACTGGACGACGCGTTCGAGGCGGTGTTCGGCGAGGAGGACGGTGACGCCGAGGTCGTGGACCAGGCGGGTGACGGCGGCGAGGACCTCCTCGGCGGCGGTCGGGTCGAGTGCCGAGGTGGGCTCGTCCAGTACCAGCACCCGGGGATGCGCGGTCAGCACGGAGCCGATGGCGACCCGCTGCTGCTGGCCGCCGGAGAGTTCGTACAGGGCGCGGTGGCGCAGGTCGGCGAGGCCGAGGAGGTCGAGGGTCTCCTCCACGCGTTTGCGCATGACGTCCGCCGGGACGGCGAGCTGCTCCATGGCGTAGGCGAGTTCCTCCTCGACGGTGTCGGTGACGAATCCGTCGAGCGGGTCCTGACCGACGACGCCCACGACGTCGGCGAGTTCCCGGGGCGGGTGGGTCGCGGTGTCGCGGCCGTCGACGAGCACCCGCCCGTGGAGGGTGCCGCCGGTGAAATGGGGCACCAGCCCGTTGACCGTGCCGAGGAGGGTGGACTTGCCGGTGCCGGTGTGGCCGACGACGAGGCAGAGTTCGCCTTCCTCCACGGTCAGGTCGACGTCCCGCAGCACCGGCTCGGTCCCGTCGTCGTACTGGACGGTGACCCGGTCGAAAGTGATCACGTGGCTTCCTCGGGGTTCGCGACGGGTGCGGTGGTCGGGCGTGGGGCAGGTGGCGGGGAGAGGAAGCCGGCGGCGCCGGCGAGCAGGATCGCCGCGGCGGGCACGGCAGGCAGCGCGGGCCAGCCGAGCGGGTACAGCGAAGGGTTGAGCTGGGCCGGGTCGAAGCCCGTGTTGCCGAAGAGGATCACCGCGGAGAGCACCCCGCAGCCGGCGACCGCCCATTCGGCGAGGCGCCAGGGGTCGGGCCGGTAGGTGGTGCGGGTGACGCGCCGCCCGCCGAGCCGCAGTCCGGCCAGGCACAGCAGCGCGCCGAGCCCCATCGCGGGCAGACCGAGCAGCTTCGGGGCGGTGGGGTCGAGGAGCCCGTACGCCCCGGCGCACAGGCCGCACATACCGAGCAGCATCAGGGCGCCCGTCAGCCGCCGGGAGGCGCGGGTCGCGGTGCCCGCGCGCCCGTAGCCCCGGGAGTCCATGGCGGCGGCGAGCCGCAGGGAGCGTTCGAGGGCGTCCTCCAGGACGGGGACGACGATGCTCCGCAGGGCCCGGAACCCCTTGGTACGGCCTGCCCGCAGGCGTCGGGCACGGTTGACGCGCTGGACGCTCTGCACCAGTTGGGGGGCCACGCTGATCGACACGGTGACCGCGACGCCCAGCTCGTACAGGGCGCCGGGCAGGACGCGCAGCGCCCGCTTGGGGTTGGCGAGGGTGTTGGCCGCGCCGATGCAGCACAGCATGCACGCCAGCCTCAGCCCTTCCGTCGCCGCTGACAGCAGTGCCTCCAGGGAGACGGGTCCGCCGATGCTGATGCCCGCGTACCAGTCGGGGGTGGGGATTTCCGGCAGTTGGAGGATGAAGTGGTCGTCCGGGGAGATGCCGGTGCCGAACACGGCCCGGAAGAAGACCCGGATCGTGATCACCGCCAGCGCCAGGTACAGGTAGTACACGAAGCCGCGCGCCCAGGGGGCCTCGGTGCGCCTGGCGGTGACGACGTATCCGAGGACGGCCAGGACGAGCAGGAGCAGAAGAGGGTTGTTGGTGCGGCTGGCGGCGGTGGCCAGGGCGAGCGCCCAGATCCACCAGGCGACGGGGTGCAGGGTGCGCGGCAGCCGGCGTCCGCCCGTGTCCGGCGCGCGGCCGGACACGGGCGTCTTCGCCGCGGTCGTGGTACGGGCCACCCCTTACCCCGCGCGTCTGCGGCGGTGGGCGGCGTACGCTCCCGCGCCGATGAGCAGGACCAGTACGCCGGTGACCGCCGCGGGCAGATAGGTGCCCCGGTCCGGCTCCGGGGACGCGGCCGGAGCGGCGTCCACGACGGCGGGTCCGGGGGCGGCCACGGCTCTGTCGCTGGTCGCGCTCGCCGGTGCCCGCGAGGCGGACGCCTGCGGTGAGGCGGAGGCGGGGGGACTCGGTGCGGCCGTGGTGCGCGTGGGCGCGGGTTCCCGGGATCTGCCGGAGGGGGTGCGGGTCGGCGACGTGACCGGGGCCGGGCCGGTGTCGGTGCGCGGTGGCGGCGGGGCCGCGGTCCGGGTGTCCCTCGGCGCGGGTTTCCCTCCGCCGGTGGGCCGGGTGTTGTGCGCGCGGAGCTGGTCGGGCGTGACGGTGGGACGGCCCTTGGTGCCGCCGATGTCGGTGCCGCCGAAGATCCACAGGTCCACGCTGCCGGGCTTGGGCCGGTACAGCATGGCGCCGAGCTGGCTGTAGGTCCAGGTGTTCTTGCCCGGGTCGGCGTGCCAGTACGACCAGTAGGCGGACGCGGGCGGGGTCAGTACGCAGTCCTCCTGTTCCGGTGGCGGGAACTGCTTGCCGCCCCGGTGACCGCTGTAGCCGATCCGGCAGATGAACGCGGGTCCGTCGTGCCCGGTTCCGGTGGTGCGCCAGCCTCCCTGGTTGAGCAGTTCGTAACCGGTGGTGGGGGTGGTGCCGCAGGACCGGTAGACGGGCCCTCCCCAGCGGCTGAAGTCGACGGCGAGGACGACGCCCGAGGTGGTGGTGCACTGTCCGATGGGCTGGGGGGCCGCCGCCGCTGGGGCGGCACCGGCGCCGAGACCGGCGGCGGCCAGCCCCAGCGCGGCGGTGCCCCGGACGGCGGCCCGGAGGAGACGCGCCGTCATGACGGTCCCCCGGCGGCGGTCCTGGCCCGGTACCTGCGGACGAGGAGGGTCACCACGCATCCGGCGGCCGTCAGCGCAGCCGCCGCCGCGGCGAGCAGGGTGCCCGGGACACCGGTCGAGGCGAGAGGTCCGCCCTGGCCTCCTCCACCGCCCGTGCCGCTGTCCGAGCCCTGGGGCAGCAGGCCACCGTCGGCTTCGCCGGGGGTGACGATGCGGGGCGGGGTCGGGTTGTCACCGGGGTCGCCCCCGGGCGAACCGGGTCCCGGCGGGCGGGGCGTGGTGCCGTCGAGGCCGCGGGTGAGGGTGCCGAAGGAGATGCCGGTCGCGCCGCCGGCGGCCTGGGTGGAGGCGCGGACGTCAGAGCCGGGCTGGCCGCCCTTGGCGACGTTGAATCCGCCGTCGGCGTTCTGCTGGGAGGCGAGGAAAGCGCGCGCCTTGCCGATCGGCGTGCGGTGGGCGGTGGCGTCCAGGGAGAGCGCCTGCACGGCCAGACCGGCCGAGTTCACCGAGTTCCCGGAGGCGCCGGGGAAGCCGCCGTCCGGGAGCTGGCGGCCCGCCAGCCAGGTCAGCGCCCGGTCGACCGCGGCCTGCGAGTCGGCGTCGGGCAGGAGGTCGAGGGCCATGGCGGCCATGGCCGTGGAGTCCACCTCCGCCTCGCTCGCCTCGCCGATCAGGCTGGGCCAGGCGCCGGAGGATTCCTGAAGACTCTTCAGATAGGCGATCGGCTCGGCGGCCGCCTTCTTGTCGTCGGCCCGGAGTTGGGCGATGACGCCCAGGGACTGGGAGAACACCGAAGTGGCGTTGGTATAGGCACCCTTGGCCGCGCAGGAGCGGTCGGGCGCGGGCGACTTGGCTGCGCAGACGGCCGTGCCGAGGCCGGCGACCAGGTCGCGACCGCCGAAGTCCCTGGGATCGCGGCCCACCGTTTCGGCGAGCAGGGCCGCCTTGGCGATCGATCCGCCGCCGGCGTACTTCGTACCGAGCCTGGTCCAGTCGTGCAGGGTCCGTCCGGTGCCGTCCTTGCCGACGCCGTCGAGGAAGTCGACGACGGTACGCAGGGCGTTGTCGTCGTGTCCGGTGGCGGCGAGCGCGAAGGCTCCGTCGATGGTCAGGCCGTAGTCGGCGAAGCCGCTGCCGGGGGCGTTCTCGTAGTAGCGGCCCTGGACCAGCCGGGTGGGGTGAGTGAGGTAGGAAGTGGCCTTGCGCAGGTCGGGGCTTTTGCCTGCGGGCTCTCCGGGGCCCTGCGGCTCCTCGGGTTCTCCGGGCTTGGGGGGCGGTTCGGTGGTGAGGGCGAGGATGTCCGTGCCGGCGCCGGCGATGACGGCCGGGACGGTGGCGTACAGCAGTGGATCGGTGGAGCCGTCCTCGAAGGAGAAGGCCCCGCTGGGCAGTTGCTGTCGCGACAGCCAGGCGGTTCCGGCGTCCGCGCGGGTGCGGTCGCCCAGAACCCGCAGCGCCTGGGCGGCCCAGCCGGTGCCGTGGGCGCTGCCGGCGGTGCTGTAGGCGGAGGCGGGCCAGCCTCCGTCCGCGAGCTGGGTCTTCGTCAGGTATTCGCGGCCCTTGGCGACCACGGCGTCGTGTCCGCCGGCGCGGTGGAGGGCCAGCAGGATCAGGCCGGTGATCCCGGGCTCGCTGTCGCACCACTCGCCGGAGCGGATGAGGATGCTGGTGAAGCCGCCGTCCTCGCACTGGAGTCCGGCCAGCCGCGCCACCGATGCCGACGGCGGCTTCTGCTTGCCGTTGAGGAGGGCGATCACCGCGAGGGCCTGGCCCTCGGACTGGTAGGTGGTGCGGAAGTCGCCCTCGGTGAGGCAGCCGGGGACCGGCTCGGCGCCTGCGGGGACGGCCGGGCAGGCGTACTTCAGCAGGTCGCCGAGGAGGTCCCGGCCGCCGAAGGAACGCGGGTCACGGCCGGTGGCGAGAGCGACCAGGGCGAGCCGGGCGGCGGCGGTCGCGTCGGGTGCCTGGTCCGTTCCCGCCGGGTAGGCGTACGCCTCGGTCTGCTCGGGCACGGCGAGGAAGTCGGCGGCCTTGGCGGCGGCAGGGCTCTTCCGGTCTGCGGCTGCGAGCGCGAGCACCGTGTCCGCGGTGTCCGCGAACCGTGGAACGCCGCTGTCGTCGACGACCCGTTCGCCGTCCTTGAGCTGCCGGCCGAGCCAGCCTGCGGCGGCGGGGACGTCGACCGTCCCGGGCGGCCCACCGGGGTTCCCGGGGTCCACCGGGCCGGTTCCGCCGCCCGCTCTGACGTCGTCCGGGGAGAACGAGGGCTTTCCGGTGGTGCCGCCGATGTCGGTGGCGCCGAAGACCCAGGCGTCGACGTCGCCCGCGCGTGGGGTTCGTGACATGGCGCCGAGCGGGCTGTAGGTCCAGCTCTTCTGGCCGGGCGAGGCGATCCAGTACGACCAGTAGGCGCTCGGCTGGGGGGTCTGGGCGCAGTCCTCCTGAGCGGGGGTCGGGTACTGGGTGCCCGTGGGGCCGTGACCGATCCGGCAGATGAAGGCGTCGCCGTGGGACTGGGTCCCGGCGGTGGTGAACCCTGCCTCGTGGAGCAGTTCGTAGCCGGTGGTGGGGGTGGTGTCGCAGCCGCGTTCGACCTTGCCGCCGAACTTGCCGAAGTCGACGGCGACGACCGCGCCCTTCTGCGCCGTGCACTCCTCGACGGGCGCAGCGATCGCGGGCGTTGTGAGGAAGGACACGGCCGCGCCCAGCGTCAGCAGTGCCGCCGTCCCCAGGGACAGCAGGCGTCTGCCCGTCCCTCTGTCCTGATCCGTTCGAGTTCCCGTCCCCACCGCTGCCCCTCGGTCCCGGCCGGACACGGACGGGACGTGGCGACGGCCCCGGATCCGGTGTGAACCGGCCACAGGGGCGGGACGACCACGCCGTAGTCCGCGACGGCGCTGTGCTCGTGCTGCTTCTCGGGCACCAGGCAGTCCGGCTCGCCCCGCGCACGGATGCGCGGAACCTACGGTTGCGGGTCAGCGCCGGACTTCGACCGGCTTCCCCTGGTGCTGAACAGTTGTCAGCCGGAGTGCAACACGGGTGAACGGGGGCCGTCAAGATGGCGTGGCTCTCACCTGCGGCGACACCGCCGCACGTGGCGTGGGGCACCTGGCGCGGGCGGGGCGGCTGGGGTAGCGTCCCAGGCTGCCGCACGAGGGGAATCCGGTGGGAATCCGGGGCTGACGCGCAACGGTGTGGGACGGCGGGGAGCCGTTCCGAGCCCGAATACCCGTGCGGTGAGGCATCACTTGGAAGCCGTATTCACGCGATCCGGACAGCGGCCCCGACTCCCCCGTCCCGCCCAGCGCGGCCGGGGAAGGACGGCTTGGCCGCGTCCCCACTCCACAAGGAGCAGGCCCATGTCGCCAACCCGTCGTCCCACGCACCGTCTCGCGCTCGCGGTGCCCGCCGTCGTCACGGCTCTCGCCCTGGCCGCGCCGCCGGCCGGCGCGACCTCCACCCCCGCCCAGATCGCCATCTCGAAGACGAACGGCGTCGCCTATCTGAAGTCCCTTCAGGCCGCGGACGGTTCGTACGCGGGATCGGGGCTGTCGAACGAGTGGGCGTTCAGCGCCTTCGCGGCGGCCGGAACGGCGGTCGTCGATGTCCATCCCGGCGACCCCACCAAGAACGCCCGCAAGGTGTACCGCGATCTGCTCTCCACGGCCGCCTGGCCCTCGGCCTCCCCGGTGGTCACCGACTACCAGCGCGCGACCCTCAACGCCTACGCCGCGGGCATCGATCCGGCCCGGGTCTCCGCCTCCCGCAATCTGATCGCGAACGTCTACGGCTACTGGCAGACCGCGGAACCCGGGTACTTCGGCCCCTCCGCCAACTTCAACGGCACGGTGTTCGCCGCACTCGCGCTCGGCGGCGCGAAGACGCAGGCGGGCGCCACCCGGATCCCCCAGGCGCTCACCGACTCCATGGTCACCCGTATCCGCGCCAACCAGCACACCGACGGCGGCTGGGCCTACGGCAAGGCCGAGGGCAACCCGGCGGTACTCGCCCAGCCCGGCGACATCGACATGACCGGCGCCGCCATGGCCGCGCTCTGCGTATCCGGGGTTCCCGCCACCGACACCGACGTGGTCCAGGGCAAGAACTTCCTCAAGGGCAAGCTGGCCAACCTCTCCGGTGCCTTCAACTCCCTGTACGGAGTGAACACCAGCTCCAACGGCTGGGCCGTCGCCGGACTCAACGCCTGCGGGATCAACCCCCAGACCGGAGACTTCCTCACCCCGGCGGGCAAGACCCCCGTCGACTTCCTCATCGCCAACCAGTACAACCCCGCGGGCGGCTTCAAGTACAAGCCGAGCGACGGCGTCCCGTCCGCCTACTCCTCCACGGACGCCCTGCGTGCGGTCGCCGGCGGCGGATTCACCTCCGCCCCGCCCCTTCCGACGACCGCGGGCGCCTCGCAGTGGGTCGCCCAGTCGTCGTTCACCGCCGGTACGGCCACCAGACTGGCGCTCACCGTCGACGACGGCGCGGGCGGCCTCAAGGTCTGCTCGGTCTCCTTCACCCCGACCGCCACGACCACCACCCTGGGCGACGTCCTCACCGCGGCGGGCTCGGGCGCCACCCCTTCCGGGTGCGTGACCTCGGTCACCCCCTCCTCCGGAACCGGCACCGTCACCGCCGTCAACGGAAAGGCCAACAGCGGCTCCAACACCTGGAAGGCCAGCATCGACGGATCCGCGTTCACCACCGCCACCCGCGGCACGGTGATCAACGTGGGCGACACCATCGCCCTGCGCTGGGGGGCCTGACCCGGCCGGGCTCCGCCGGACGGACCACCGCGCGGCGGAGCCCAGGTCCGGGAACGCCCGGATGTTCCAGGCCCCTTGAGCCCGGGTCGTGTCATCGACCGCCGGGCGAGCGCGGTCCGGCGCGGAGTACGGCGGCACGCCGGGGGCACGTCCTCGTACGAGGACGTGCCCGGGCGGCCCGGCGACGCGGCATCGCGAGGCGGGACTCCGTAACGTGCCTAGAAGGACGTCCAGGTGAAGGACACCTTGTCACCGGCCTCCAGCTTGAACTGGCAGCCGCCCACCGGCGTCGGCACCCCGTTCACCGCGATGCTCCAGTACGCGCCGGCGCCGCCGCTCACGTTCCTGATGGTGTCCACCGTGAAATCGTCGAAGGACGGGTACCAGGTGCCGTCCCAGGTGAAGTGGTGCTTGCGGGCGGCGTCGTCGAGTGCGGCGGTCGGCGTCGGGACGGGACTCGGGTTCGCGCCGCCGTTGGTTCCGTCGCACTGGTGCGTACCGCCCGTGGCGGTCGTCACGTCGTGCCCTCTGGTCTTGATCCTGCCCTTGAACAGCAGCCCGTCCGGGCCGGCCACGGTGACTCCGACCTTGACGGGTGCGTTGGTTCCGGGTGTGTGCGACGCCTGGGCGGTCGCGGTCGGCACGGTGGCGAAGAGCAGGGCGAGGGCCGCGGTGGTGACGGCGGCGCGTCGGGTGGTGTTCGGGCGCATGACTGCCTTTCTGGCTGGTCGGCCCGCACCGCGACCAGGACCGCGCGGGCGGCGGTCGTACCGGGCCCCGAGTGGAGACCGGTGCCACCGCGAGCCGGGGCCCGAGGGCTTCGCGCTGCAGACCATGACAGACGGAAGCGGAGACCGGCCGCATGCCGGGCGCCCCGGCTCGGGACGCGACAACGCCCCACACGGTTGCAGGTCAGCGCCGGACTCTCACCGGCTTCCCCCAGTCATGCGGCTATGCGGTTGTGACCCGGACGGACCGGGCGAAAAGCATCGTACGGACGGACGCACGATCCGGCCAGAGGGCGCATAGAGATGTGAATCACAGTCAACTCCCTTACATTTCCCGATTGTTGTGCGCTCCCCAGGTCTGGTCCGGTGTTTTCAACCGCGCGGTGACGGCGCCCGGGGCGCACATCTCCGCGCATCGGCCGGTTCCCGGCCTGCGGGGTTATGGTCCGATGTGCCCTTCTGTCATGCTGTCGTACTGCAAGGGCGACGGCGGAACGAGGAAGCCGGTGTGAATCCGGCGCGGTCCCGCCACTGTGATCGGCGAGCGGATCCCGAACAGACCACTGCCCCTTTGGGGTGGGAAGGCCGGGACGAGCACTGACCCGAGAGCCAGGAGACTCACGCGGTCGCCTCCTCGAAACGACCGGGGCGGAGTTCCCCGGAGAGGGGGGCTTGTAGCGATGCCCGCGAGCACGACGCCCGTCGGCGCCGCTCCGCGCCGGTTCATGGTGTGGGGGAACCACCGCCGCGGCTGCTTCGAGAGGACCCCACCCGCTCGCCGGGGCACGGACCGGGCGTCCCACACGGCACCCCCCGGTCCACCGTCCCCGATGCCCCCGCAGGCGGGACAGCCCGGCTGCCGTACACCCCGTCGCCCAGGGAACGCGCCGTTCACGGTCGTACGGATTCGGGTAACCCTCCGAGCCCGGCTCAGGGGCTGTCTCCCGCCCTTCTCCGGGCTCGTCGACGACAACGCCACGAGAGGGGACTCCGTCGACCGGGTCCGGGCGGCCGGACCGGACGCCGTCGCCCCGGCCGACTTCCCATGCCCCGACGCCCTCCCATGGCCACGCCGTCCAAGGCGAACCGCTCCCCCGCGCCCTCCGCCCC
The DNA here is from genome assembly GCF_053600955.1 of Streptomyces sp. NPDC004838. Classification (NCBI taxonomy): domain Bacteria; kingdom Bacillati; phylum Actinomycetota; class Actinomycetes; order Kitasatosporales; family Streptomycetaceae; genus Streptomyces; species Streptomyces sp. NPDC004838. The sequence continues at coordinate 231,737 of NZ_JBSGAW010000003.1, forward strand.
TGAACGCCCAGGGTCCCTCCCCCGTGCCCGACCCGCTCCTTCGGCGAGCCTTCTGATCCCGCCCGGCCTCCGGACCACCGTCCGGACCGCTCGGCACCGCACCGCGGCGAAAGGAACTCTCAGATGAAGGTCAAGCGCCCGATGACCCGCCTGTCGGCTGCCATGGCCCTGGCCGCCGCCCTGCTGATGTCCGGCTGCGGAGGTGCGGCGGACCGCGACGACGCCCAGCCAGCGGGCACCGCCGCCGAGGGGTTCCCGGTCACCGTGTCCAACTGCGGTGTGAAGACGACCTACGAGCGTCCGCCCCGGCGCGCTGTCTCGCTGAACCAGCACGCGACCGAGGTCATGCTGGCGCTCGGGCTTCAGGGGTCGATGGTGGGCACCGCCTATCTCGACGACCGGATCCTCCCCGAGTACCGACAGGTCTACGACGGGATCGAGATCCTGGCGAAGGAGTACCCCTCGTTCGAGACGCTGCTGGCCGCCGAACCCGACTTCGCCTACGGCGGTTTCGCGGACACCTTCGACCGGCAGGAGGGGCGGGGCCGCGACGCACTCGCCAAGGCGGGGGTCAGCACCTATCTGAACATCGAGGAGTGCCCGTCCGGACCGGTCACGACGGCCACCATGGACCAGGAGATCCGGAACGTGGCAAGGATCTTCGGGGTTCCGGACCGGGCGGAGCGCCACCTGAGACAGCTCCACCGCACCCTGGACGAGGTCGATGACCGCCTCGCCGGTGCCTCCCCCGTGAAGCTCTTCGTGTACGACAGCGGCGACAAGACCGCCTTCACCGCGGGCGGCGCGGGCATCGGCAACGAGATGATCAAGCGGGCCGGCGGGGTCAACGTCTTCGGCGACCTGGACAAGTCGTTCGGTGACGTCTCTTTCGAACAGGTCGCCGAGCGTGCGCCCGAGGTGATCGTGATCTACGACTACGGTGATCGGCCGGCCGCGGACAAGAGGAAGTTCCTCCTGTCCAACCCCGCGCTCAAGGACGTTCCGGCCATCCGGAACAAACGGTTCGCGGTACTGCCGCTGTCGTCCACGGTGCTGGGCGTACGGGTGCCGTCCGGTGTGGAGTCCCTGGCCCGGCAGCTGCACCCGGAACGGTTCCGGTGACCCGCGTCACCGGCACCACGGACGTGCCGCAGACGCGAAGGCCGGACGCGGCGGAGTACGAGCCGGCGGCGGTCCGCCGCCCGGGTGTTCCCTATCCGATCGTGCTCGTGGTGCTGATCGCGCTGCTGGGCGCCTCGGTCACCGCCGGGATCGCGGCCGGGTCCGTCGGCGTTTCGGCCGACGAGGTCTGGGGCATCCTGCTGCACCGGGTGCATCCGTCGCTGGCCGAGCGGGACTGGACGCCCGTCCGCGAGACGATCGTCGTCGACGTGCGGCTGCCCCGGGTGCTGCTGGCCGGTTTCGTGGGCGCGGGTCTGGCGGTGTGCGGCACGGCGTTGCAGGCACTCGTGCGCAATCCCCTCGCGGACCCGATGCTGCTCGGAGTGTCGTCCGGCGCCTCGGTCGGCGCGGTGCTGGTCGTCGTGTTCCACGTCACCGTGTTCGGGGTGTTCTCCCTGCCGGTCGCCGCGTTCATCGGCGCGCTGGCCGCCCTCGTCGCCGTCTACTTCCTGGCCAGGTCCGGTGGGCGGATGACGACGGTGCGGCTGGTGCTGGCGGGCGTGGCGACGGCGGAAGTGCTGTCCGCGCTCGCCAGCTTCCTGGTCGTCACCTCCGGCGACCCGCACAAGACGCAGTCGGCGCTGCGTTGGATGCTCGGCGGTCTGGCGGGCACGACCTGGACGGTGGTGTGGATCCCCGCAGGCGCGGTCCTCCTCGGCACGGCGGTGCTCCTCGGTGTCTGCCGCGCGCTGAATCTGCTGCTCGCGGGTGAGGAGGCCGCCGTCGCGCTCGGCCTGGACGTGCACCGCTTCCGTGCCGCCCTGTTCACACTGGTCGCCCTCATGATCGGCACCATGGTCGCCGTCAGCGGCCAGATCGGCTTCGTGGGACTGATCATGCCGCACATGGTGCGGCTGGTGGTCGGCGCCGACCACCGCCGCGCGCTGCCCGCCGCGGCGCTGCTCGGGGCGGCCTTCCTCATCGCCGCCGATCTGGCGGCCCGTACGGTCATGAGCCCGGAGGAGATTCCCGTGGGCATTCTCACGGCCCTGGTCGGCGGTCCCTTCTTCCTGTGGCTGATGCGGCGGAGGCAGGCATGACGCGTACCGAAGGGGATGCGCCGGGCACGCTGGCCGTGGAGAGCGTCTCGGTGGTCGCCGGACGACGGGCGCTGGTGGACCATGTCTCGCTGCGGGCGGATCCCGGCGAGGTGGTGGGACTCGTCGGGCCCAACGGCGCGGGCAAGTCGACCCTGTTGCGTACCGTCTACCGCGCGCTGCGCCCCACCTCGGGGCGGGTGCTGCTGGAAGGCGAGGACGTCCGGCGTATGTCCGGCAAGGGCCTGGCGCGCCGACTCGCCGCCGTCCTGCAGGAGTCCGCCGGAGAGTTCGATCTGTCGGTGTACGAGGTCGTGGCCATGGGCCGCACTCCGCACAAGCGGGCCTTCGAGGGCGACGACGCCGACGACCGTAGCATCATCATGAGCGCGCTGGCCGGACTCGGAGCCGCGGACCTGGTGCACGCCCCCTTCAGCCGGCTGTCGGGCGGTGAGAAGCAGCGGGTGCTCATCGCCCGTGCTCTCGCCCAGCGCGCGGGGACGATGGTGCTGGACGAGCCGACCAACCACCTGGACCTGCGGCATCAGCTCGACACCCTTCGTCTCGTCCGGGAGCTGGGCGTGACCGCGCTCGTCGCCCTCCACGATCTCAATCTGGCCGCGGCGTTCTGCGACCGGATCTGCGTCATGGCGGGAGGCCGCCTGATGGCCACGGGGTCCCCCGCCGAGGTCCTCACGAAGGAACTCCTGGCCGAGGTCTACCGGGTCGAAGCGGACATCACGACGCACCCCCGTACCGGAATCCCGCACATCACCCTGGTTTCCGGCGACTACTTCGGAAAGGGGTGATCCCAAAAGCCCTCACACATTCCGGCGGCGTCGCGTTCTCCGCCTCGACGGAAAAGGCGAGGAGGTTTTCCCGTCATGCCCCGCGCCGGTTCTCCCCTCGACCACAAGCAATCGAAATCACCCGGAAATCGAGTGCGATCCATTCCTTCGTACCCGACGAACCGAGAAGCGGGAGTCGATGTGTACGCCCTGCGGCCCGCCCCGGCCCGATCTGTCGCCGCCGCCTTGGAAGAGGTCGCGGCCTTCGGCACGTTCTTCACCGTCCGGCTGGGAGGCCCGGACGACGGCTGGCACCCGGTCGAGGACGCGTACGCCGCCGGATGCACGGACCTGATCACCGCGACATGCGACCGGTACGGTACCGGCGAACTGCGCGTCGGCGCCTCCATCGTGCAGCTCGGGCACGCCGCCCGCCTGTGGTCCCCGGTGCTGGCCTGCGCCGTCGTCCACGGGATCGTCCCCGACCTGGGCGGGCTGCGGCGCGCCGACAGCGGCCCGGCCCTGCGGCTGCCCGCGTCCCCCACCGGCTGGTACGCCGACGGCCCTCCGTCCCTGACGGACGCGCTGTACGAGGTCGTGGTGGTCCGGCGGCTGGACGCTCTCGCCGCCGGACTGCGCGTCAAGGTGGCTCCCCGGCTGCTGGCCGGGAACGCGGCGTCGGCGCTGGCCGAGGCCGCGCGTGGCGTTCTGGCGGTCAGACCGGATCTTCGAGAGAAGCTGCACGAAATCGTCGGCGGCCTGCTGGAAACGGGCCGTCTGGCCGAGTCGGGAAGTGTCACCGGAGCGGATCTCCACTTTCGTCGCCGCAGCTGCTGCCTCTACTACCGGGTGCCCGCGGGAGAGAAGTGCGGGGACTGCTCACTGTCCGGTTGATTCGCGTGAATCCCTGCTCGAATTCCTGCCTGAAATATCTGTCCGGAAAGAGGTGTTGAGAATTTCCGCGACTCCACCCTAACCTCTTAATGCACATGCATTGCAGGTGCACAGGATGTGTGGCAGTGCAGGCGTGTCCTGTGCCGGTCTGAGGAGGACTCACATGGCGCACCACGGCTGGGCCGAACCCGAGGAGCCCCAGAACGGGCTCAAGTCCCACACCCCGGCGGTAGACGCACCGTTCGAGTGGCGTGAGGACGAGGCGCACGAGCAGCACGAGGACTGAACAGTGCGGCGGGGCGGCATCGCGTCGCCCCCGCCGCGGCCCCGCCGCCCGAGCACCGGAGAGGAACACGAAGCGCCGTGGTGCCAGATCTGGTCGAACGGATCACCCGTGACAGGCCCCGGGTGGTGACTGTGCCGAGCTGTGTCTCGTACAGCGCCCGTCTGTCGGCGCACCCCGATTTCGCGCCCTGGGTGGTCGACACCGTCACCGGCGGAGCAGCGCTCGGCGACCACGAGCAGGCGCGGGACGCGGCTCTGGGCGAGGCCGTCGAGCGGTACTGCGGCAACGCCGTCCCGGCCGTGCTGCCCACCGCCTCCCACCGCCGGCTGACGCGGACGGGCCGACCCGCGGTGGACCCGCGCGAGTTCGCCCTGTACTCGCCGTCGCAGTACGCGCACCGGGGATTCCCCTTCGTCGCGCCGACCCCCGATCTGGAGATCGCCTGGGTGCCGGGCACGGACCTCGGCGACGGGGAACCGGTCCTCGTCCCGGCGTCGCTGGCCTACGTCAACTACTTCCGCGGCGCCCACGCGGGCGAGCCGCCCCTCAACTACCCGCTCCTGGCGGGCACCGCGGCCGGACCGAGCCCCGGACAGGCACAGCGCGCCGCCCTGGAGGAGGTGTTCGAGCGCGACGCGGTGACGCTGTGGTGGCTGAGCGGCGCACAGGCCACCGCCCTCGTCCCCGAGCCGTCGGGACCGGTCGCGGTGGCCGTCGGCGAGGCGGAAGCGGCGGGGCTCCGGGTGACCTTCCTGCGTATCCCCTCGGCCTTCGACGTCATGGTCGTCGGCGCGTTCATCGAGGACCCGGCGCGGCAACTGGTCGCCTTCGGCAGCGCCTGCCGCCCCACCACGGACGCCGCGGCTGCCAAAGCCCTCACCGAGGCGGTCGGCACGCACGAGACCGGGCTCGAACTGCTCGATCACGGCAGTGACTTCTGGAGCGGTGTCCGTGCCGGACGCGTCGACCGGCGGCCGTACCGGCCCCATCGGCCCGACCGCGCCTACCGGCGGGACTTCCGCCCGGACCTGCGCGACGTCAACGACGTCCGCCTCCATCTCCAGCTCCATCTCGACCCGGGCACGCGGGATGTCCGGGTCCGCCGGCTGCGCGCGCCCGCCACGACCCGCCCCCCTGCGCCGGCCGCCGGTACCGGACTCGCGGGAGGTCTCCGGCAACTGGCCGCACAGGGGCTGCGGGCACTCGCCGTCGATCTGACGACACCCCGCGTCCGGGCCGCCGGCATGCACGTCGTCCGGGTCCTGGTCCCGGGTCTCAGCTGCAACGCCCCGGCGGCCTTCCCGTTCCTCGGCGGACACCGGCTGTACGAGGAGCCGGCCGCCCGAGGCTGGGTGCCCGGACCGCTGCGGGAGAAGGACCTGGTGCTCGACCCCCTGCCCTTCTCCTGACACCACCGCCCGCGACCACCCTCCGGCACACACCCGTCCCACGGACCGGCCCGGCCGTTCCGACACAAGGAAGGAAGCCGCTGTATGCGCCTCGGACTCGCCCTCGGCTACGGCGGAGAACCCGTCGAGCAGATACTCCCGATCGTCGAACGCGCCGAGGAAATCGGCGTCGACTCCGTCTGGAGCGTGGAGGAGTACGGCCCCGACGCCGTCAGCGTGCTGGGCTACCTGGCCGCCCGGACCCGGCGGATCGGACTCGGCACCGCCGTCATGCAGATCCCCGCGCGAACCCCGGCCGCCACCGCGATGACCGCGATGACCCTGGACGTGCTGTCCGAAGGCCGCTTCCGGCTCGGCCTCGGCCTCTCCGTCCCATGGATCGCCGAGGGCTGGCACGGCCAGCCCTACGACCGGCCGCTGCGCCGGACCCGCGAGTACGCCGACATCGTGCGCAGGGCCGTCGCCGGTACCGAACGCGTCGAGTACGACGGCGAGGTCTACCAGCTCCCCTACCGGGGACCCGGCTCCAGCGGACACGCCCGTCCGGTGAGGTCAGAGATGACTCCGCCGCGCTCCGGGATCCCGCTCTACCTGGGGGCGATCGGCCCCCGCAGCGTGGCCCTGACCGGCGAGATCGCCGACGGCTGGCTCTGCGCGCTGTACGCGCCCGAGCACGAAGCGGCGCTGACCCGCCCGCTCGACGAAGGGCTCGCCCGGGCCGGCCGGGCACCGGAGGACGTCCGGATCTGCCCCATCCTGTACGTGGCCCGCGCCGACACCGTCCAGAAAGGCCGCGACCGGCTGCGCCCGCTGTTCGCCCATCTCATCGGAGCGGTCGGCCCCGGGGCCCGCAACACCTACTTCGACGTGGCGTGCCAGATGGGGTACGAAGGCCCGGCCCGTGCGATCAGGACACTGCTCGCCGACGGGCACCGGAAGGACGCCGCCGCCGCCGTCCCAGACTCCCTCCTCGACGAGGCGGCGCTCGTCGGGCCCCTTCCCGCCATCACCGACCGCATCCTCGCCTGGAAGGACTCCCGCGTGGACACCCTGATCCTCCTCGACCGCGACGTCGAACTCCTGGAAGCCGCCCAGACCGCGCTGTGAACGACCGCTCCGACACCGCTCACCACCCGGCCGGACCCCCGGGGGAGGACAAGCCCCCGGACGCCACCGCCGGGAAGGGCCCCACGGCCGACGGCCCCGCGCACCCGTCCGTACGGCGCGTGTGGACACTGGCGTACCCGCTGCTGATCGCAGGGCTGACCCAGATCGTGCTGAACATCGTGGACACGGTCATGCTCGCCCGGCTGTCCACCCGGGCACTGAGCGCGTTCGCGCTCGCCGCGCCCGTGTACCTGGTGGCCCTGATCGTCGTCCGCGGCTGGGCGACGGCCGTTCAGGTGCAGGTCGCCCAGCGCCACGGTGCGGGACGCTCCGACGAGGTCGCCCGGGTGGTCCGGGTCGGCACGGTCACCGCGGCTCTCGCCGGTGTTGCCGTCGGGGCGCTGCTGTACGCCGCCGCCACGCCCGTACTGAACCTGCTGGGGGCTCCCGGGGAGCTGGTCGGGCCCGGTACCGCCTATCTGCGCGTGCTCGCCTGGGCGGTGCCGCTCGCCGCGGCCTCCTTCACCCTTCAGGGAGCCTGTGCCGGGATCGGCGCCACCCGGGTCTCGATGTACACCGCCCTGCTGGTCAACGCGGTCAACCTCCCGCTCGGTCTGCTCCTGATCTTCCGGACCGGCCTCGGTGTCACCGGCGCCGCCGTCGCCACCCTCGTCGCCACAGCCGCCGGAACCGGCTGGCTGCTGCTGTACTGCCGCACACGTCTGCTCCGGCGCCCCGCCGGCGACGGCGACGGCGACGGGGCCCGGGACATCACCCGCGGCCTGTGGCGCCTCGGCTGGCCCGAGATGAGCACCCTGGGCATCGGCTACTTCAACGAGGCACTGCTGGCGGGCTTCGCCGCCCGGATGGGCACCCACGACCTGGCGGCCTACCGCATCGTGGACAATCTGCTGCTCGTGGTCTTCACCGTCCTGGCGTCCGGAGCCTCGGCGGTGACGGTGCTGGCCGGACAGGACATCGGCGGCGGCGACCGGACCCGCGCCGAAGGCTGGCGACGCGCGGGCACACGACTGCTGCTGCTCATGCTCGTTCTGCCGTCGGTCGCGGTCCTCGCCCTCGGCCGACCGCTGGTGTCCGCGGTCACGGCCGACCCGGCGGTCGCCGAACGGGCCTGGGAGAGCGTGCCCCTGGCGCTGCTGAGCATGGCGCCCATGGTGTTCGCGATGCCGCTCGGCGCGCTGCTGCGGGCCGCGGGGGACACCAAGTCGGTGATGATCGCGTCGGTCACCTCCGACTATGTGCTGCTCATCCCGGTCGCCTGGCTGCTCGGCGTCCACGCCGGCCTCGGCCTCCCCGGGCTGTACGCGGCCTGGACTGCGTTCGCCGTTCTCTACGCCCTCCTGCTCCGGCTGCGCCACCGGCGCGGAACGCGGCCGCGGAGCCGCCCGCCGCCCGCCGGCCTCCGTGTGATCCGTAGGCCGGACGGCGAGGCGAGACCAGGAGCCTGTTCACCTAGGCTGGACGGCGAAAGTCCCGCGCTGGCCCGACGCGTCCGGGACATCTGCGAAGGAGAGAGGCTGCCCGAACGCGCTGAACGGACGGCGACGTTCGCCGCTCCGGTCGAAGACGTCAGCGCCGTGTGCGCGGCCGAGCGAGTAGGGGCGCTACGGGTTTCGCGGAAGGTGCGCTCGGTGGCCCGGTACGTGCCCCGGACGAGCGGTGGAGCAGCACCGGTCCTGGTGCGCACGGTGTTCTTCCGCTCGCTCAGAAAAGGCCGTTGGAGTGGGGCAGCTCGGCCGGGACCGGGGCTATGACGTCCCAGTGCTCGACGATCTTGCCGTCGGCCACGCGGAACAGGTCCCAGTAGGCGACCGGCACGCCGAACTCCCCCTCGGACTGCAACAGCACGAAGTCGCCCTCGGCCAGGACCTTGTGAACGGTCCGGTAGACCAGGTTCCTGCCCTGCTCGGCCCACCTGGCGGCCGCGGCCCCGAAGCCGTCCAGACCGTCGGCGGCCTCCGGATTGTGCTGCAGATAGGTCTCTGTGGAGATGTAGTCGGTCAGCACCGAGTAGTCGGCGCCCTTGAGGACCTTCTCCGCGAACGCGGTCACCAGCTCGCGGTTGGCCTCGGTCTTGTCCAGGTCGCTCGGCGCGGCCGGGCCGTCCGTCTGCGAGCGACCGGAGGCCGTGTCCGCGACGAGCGGGGCCAGCGCGTCCCAGTGCTCCGCCAGCTTGCCGTCCGCATCCACACGGAACAGATCGAAAGCCACCACCGGCTCCGGGCCGAAGCCGTGGTACGTCCCGTGCAGCGCCACCAGATCCCCGTCGGCGATCACCCGCGCGCCCTCGTAGCGAAAGCCCTCCGGCAGACCCGCCACCAGCTGCCGCAGCGCCTCGGGACCGTCCGCGACCAGGCTGCTGTGCTGATGGTAGTCAGCGGCCACCCAGCGGTCCACCGCGCCCGGGTCCCTGTCCCCGAACAACTCACCAGCCGCCGTGAGCACGTTCTTCTTGCTGCTCATGTCATGTCTCCGATCTGCACATTCCGGTGTCGCCTCGTTCACCGGCCCGCTTCCCACTCTTCCGTCACCCCGGCCCCCGCGCACGGTAGGCTCAGGTATGGCTATGGTCGAAATGGGACAGACTTCGGTGATCGAACGGGGCTACCGCAACCCCAGCCGACCCGGTCTGCGCCTGGAAGTGCTCACCTTCGCCGACCTCACCCGCCGCCTGCCGGGCGAGGAGTACGAACGAGTGCACCGGCTGGACTTCCACCACCTCACCCTGGTTCACCAGGGCGAAGGCACCGCCATGGTCGACTTCGTCGACCGTCCCTGCCGACCGGGCACTCTGCTCCACGTCCGTCCCGGACAGGTCCAGCGCCTGCCCACAGCACCCGACGGCGCTCCCGCGGACCTGGACGCCGCGGTCATCCTGTTCACCTCGGACTTCCCGCCCCGGCTCCCCGCGAGCATCCGGGTAACCGACGACCCGTTCGGCCCGGCCTTCTGGGAACTCGGCCCCGGTGACCACGACCGCTTCCGCCGCGCACTGGCCGACCTCGCCACCGAGTACGCCGAGCTCCCGGACCAGGACCCGGAGACCACCAGGGAACTCCTGCGCCAACTACTGGCCGGGATCCTGCTGCGCATCGCCCGCCTCCCCGCCCCCGACGGCAGCTCACAGGCCCAGGCGCAGAAGCCGTACCACCTCTTCCAGCACGAACTGGAGCGCTCCTTCGCCGTTCTGCGTCAGGCCCACGACTACGCGACCCGGCTCGGCTACTCCCTCAAGACCCTCAACCGCGCCTGCCGGAGCGCCACCGGACACACCGCCAAGCAGCTCATCGACGCCCGCGTCGCCCTGGAGGCCAAGCGCATGCTGGCCCACACCGACCTGCCCGTCGCCGGCATCGGCCACCGACTGGGCTTCACCGAACCCACCAACTTCGGCAAGTTCTTCACCCGCGCGACCGGCCAGACCCCAGGTGCCTTCCGGGACGCACAGACCCGACCGACCGCAGGCCGGCCGAGCGACGCGTGAGCCCGGCGGCCAAAGCCCGAGCCCGGGCGCACCGGAGCCACGCCCTCCTCCTGCCCGCGGAGATCCGGCGCCGGCCTTCCGGACGCGTCGGAAGTGAGCGACATGGTGTTCCCGGCCCCGTCGTCCCGTACCGCGGGTGTTCCGGACGCGCCCTGACGTCCGGTCACGCTCCGGCCCACAGCGTGGCTCTGGTCCTGCCGACGGCTCCACGGCCTTCTCACGGATCTCTCAGAACGGCCTTACCACACCCTCACAAACCGCCCCTAACTTGCGACCATGTTCTTCACCTACCTCAGGCGCGAACTACGCCGCCGCAGAAAGGCGGCCTTCGTCGTCGCCTCCGGGCTCGCGCTGGGCATCGCACTGGTCATCGTGGTCAACTCCGTCTCCAACGGCATGGGGAAGGCCCAGGACGAGATCCTCCAGTCGCTCTACGGCCTCGGCACGGACATGACCGTCACCAAGGCGGCTCCGGCGGCCACCGGGGACGCGCAGCGGCCGCGCTTCAGGTTCGACGCGCAGGACGGCGACGGCTCCGCATCGCAGAGCAGCGACCGCGTGATGGTGCAGGGCTTCACCACCCTCGCCTCCTCCACGGTCGGCCAGGTCTCTTCGCAGAAGGGCGTCTCCGACGCCGCCGGCGGCCTGAGCCTGAACGTGGTGAAGGTCAGCGGAGAGTTCACGCGGGGCGAGTTCGAGCCCAACCAGAACCCCGGCGGACGGGGCGGTCAGGGCCCGGGCGGAGGCCAGCCGTCGGGAGAAGTCCGCGGCGGCGGCGCCGACTTCGACATCAACCAGTACACCGTCTACGGCACCGACGTCACCAAGACGGCGCTCGGCCCGCTGACCTCGTCGAAGATCACCAGCGGCCGCGGCTTCAAGACGACCGAGACCGACGCCAAGGTCGTCGTCGCCGACGCGGCGTACGCCAAGACGAAGAAGTACGAGGTCGGCAGCAAGGTTGCGGTCAAGGGCACCACGTATGAGGTGATCGGCCTCGCCACCGCCACCAGCGGTGACCCGGCCGCCAACCTGTACATGCCGCTCCAGCAGGCCCAGACCCTGGCCGGCGAGAAGGACAAGGTCACGACCGTCTACGTCAAGGCGACCGACTCGCAGCAGATCGACTCCGTCAAGAGCACCATCCAGAAGAACGTCTCCGGTACGACGGTGACCACCTCCGCCGACCTCGCCGAGACGGTCTCCGGATCACTGTCCACGGCCTCCGGCCTCGCCACCAGCGTCGGAAAGTGGCTGTCCGTCGCGGTGCTCATCGCGGCGTTCCTGGTCGCCGGCCTGCTCACCTCCTCCGCCGTCTCCCGCCGCGTACGCGAGTTCGGCACGCTCAAGGCACTGGGCTGGAAGTCGGGCCGGGTGACCCGGCAGGTCGTCGGAGAGGCCGTCGTCAACGGTCTGGTCGGCGGCGCTTTGGGCATCGCGCTCGGCCTGGCGGGCGCCTACGCCGTCACCGCGATCAGCCCCGGCCTCCAAGCACAACTCGGCGGCACGGGCGGTGGCTTCGGCGGACCGGGCGGTGGCTTCGGCGGCCCCGGCGGTGGCGGCTTCGGCCCGGGCCGAGAGGCGGCCAAGTCCCTGGAGGTCGCCCTCACCGCACCGGTCAGTGTGACGACGATCCTCCTCGCGGTGGGTCTGGCGGTGGCCGGCGGTCTGATCGCCGGGGGGTTCGGCGGCTGGCGCGCGTCCCGCCTGCGCCCCGCGGACGCGCTGCGCCGAGTGGAGTAGCGGCGACCGGACCGCACACGACACCCCGAGACCACAGGAGCGACCATGTACCAGCTGAGAAACGTCACCAAGAGCTACACCCGCGGCAAGGGCACCGTCCACGCACTCGACGACATCGACCTCACCATCGGCGACGGGGACCGCCTGGTCATTCAGGGCCCCACCGGCGGCGGCAAGTCCACCCTGCTCCAGATGCTCGGCGGCCTGGACCGTCCGAGTTCCGGCGAAGTCGTCCTGGACGGCACGGACCTGGCCAAGCTGTCCGAGGCACGGCTGACCAAGGTCCGCAGCGAGACCATCGGCTTCGTTTTCCAGTCCTTCAACCTGATCCCCACGCTCACCGCCCAGGAGAACGTGGAGACAGCTCTCGTCCCGCTCGGCGTGAAGACGAAGGTACGCCGCGAACGGGCCGCCGAAGCCCTCACCTCGGTGGGCCTCGGCGAACGCCTCGGCCACCTGCCGTCCGAGATGTCCGGCGGCCAGCAGCAGCGTGTCGCCATCGCCCGCGCGCTGGTGAAACAGCCCAAGGTGCTGCTCGCCGACGAACCCACCGGCAACCTCGACGAGGGCATGCGCGACGAGATCATGGAGGTCCTCGAACAGATGTGGAAGGAGCACGGGCTGACCTTCGTCATGGTCACCCACGACACCGCGATCGCGAAGAAGGCCCCACGGCTGGCGACCATCAGCAGGGGCAGGATCACCGTGACGGAGAGGGCGGTCGCGTAGGAAAGCGCCGGGTGTCACGCGGATCTCAGCCGCCCCCTTGATGCTGCGCGCTCAACCTGTCTGCCGTGAGCGGGCCCGGCTGGGACGAGCGAGGCCGGAAGGGAATGCTGTAGCACTCGGAGCCACAAGACGGGGCAGATGTCCTCGTTTCACATGATCCCGACCACGAAGGGAGATACCATCCCGCGTGCGGAGCGGCCACCGAGGCCGCTCCGACGGCCAGGGGGACATTCGTGATCCGAAAGAGCATACCGATACTCGGCGTTCTCTTACTCGCAAGCGGATGCGGCGACCCGCCCGAGCGGCGGACCGCGGCAGATTCGCCGCCGCCGACGGTCTCCTCCGCACCCGCTCCCGCGACCGGCACACCAGCCCCGGACATCAGCGAATCCTCCCCGGCCTCCGGACTCGCCGAGCAGGAACCCACCGAAGAGACCGTCACCGAGGACAGCCCGACGCCCGACGAGGCGGACGCGTTCGACGACAGCGGCTCGACCGGCGACACCGACCGGTCGACGGGTTCCGGGTCCCTGGACTGCGGCACTCTCCCGGGCAGCGGCACCTTCACCGACCCGCTGCAACTCGGGGTCGTCAACAGCCCGGTGACCGCCCGGGGCTGCCTGCCGCTGACTCCCGGCACACCGTTCAACGTCCGCTACTTCTCCTTCACACTGCCCGCCGCACCCGGCGCGAACGCCCACGCCGGCGCGTCCTTCACCATCGACCAGGACAGAATCGGCCCGGTGTACCCGGCCGTCATCCTGCCCGGCGGCTGGATTCTCAAGCAGAGCCTGGGGTCCGGGTACTGGACCGGTACCGAACCCTTCTTCACCGGCCGGTACCAGAACATCTCCGATCTGAACCCGGGCGCCTACATCCTCCGCACAGAGAAAATGGACACGGCGATCAACTCACTCACCACACCCCACTACGACGTCGTCGTCGACGCGGACAACTGAACGTCACCCGGAATCGGCGCCCGCCGCCGACCCGGGGCACTCTCACAGCAGGCCACTGGGCCCACGCGTACGCCGTATGCCAGAGGGCACCGAGGCAGCGCTTGCTGTCAGGGGAAGTCCGGGCACTCCCCGGCAAGGCCCTGTGAGACGGGATGCCATATGCCGTGGTCCTCACGCACGCTCAGTCGATCCGCTTCCTGTGCGGTCTCGATCGGCTGAGTGGTGGTCACGGGGACGGCCGCGGCGAAGACCCGCCCGAGGTGGTGGCAGTGCAGCATCGGACGGAGTTCCTCCGGATACGGCTCACCGGCGACCGCGAAGAGATCGGGCAGGGTCCGGCCCAGCGGACCCGCCACGGCAGACAGCTGCTGCCGGCGACGAACCCGGGTGATACCAAGCCCGGATGCCGGGTCGACTCCCGGGTTTCCGACGGTGGACGTCAGCCGGGCACCAGTACGGCGGCGCCGTTGACCCGGTCGGCCGCCAGATCGGCGAGCGCCCGGTCGGCGCGGCTCAAGGGGTAGGGGCTCACCGTGACCCGGATGCCGACACGCTCGGCCAGCGCCAGGAAGTCCCGTCCGTCCTGACGGGTGTTGGAGGTGACACTGCGCAGATTCCGCTCCTGGAACAGATGGCGCTGATAGTTCAGCACCGGGATGTCGGAGAGGTGAATGCCGGCGACGGCGAGAGTGCCCGACCGGTCCAGGGCCTCCAGCGCCACCGGCACCAGGTCGCCCACCGGAGCGAAGAGGATCGCCGAGTCCAATGGCTCAGGCGGCCGGTCCCAGGCGCCGCCCGCCGAAGCCGCCCCGAGTTCCAGGGCAAGCTCCCGGGCCCGCTCCGACCGGGTCAGCACATGCACCGTGGCACCCTCCGCAAGAGCCACCTGAGCGGCCAGATGGGCCGACGCACCGAAACCGTAGACACCCAGCCGCCCACCCACAGGCAGCGCGCTGCGCCGCAGCGCCCGGAAGCCGATGATCCCGGCGCACAGGAGAGGGGCGAGCAGCACCGGATCCCGGTCCTCGGGTAGCCGGTAGGCGAACGCCTCCGGAACCACGGCCGTCTCGGCGAAACCACCATCGGCGTCCCACCCCGTGTAGACGGAGCGGGGGCAGAGGTTCTCCCGGTCGGCCCGGCAGTACCGACAGCTCCCGCAAGTGCCGCGCAACCACGCCCCGCCCGCCCGGTCACCGACGCGGAAGAGACCGACCCCTTCACCCACGGCTTCGACCCGGCCGACGATCTCATGCCCGGGAACCGTCGACGGACGGTGCGGCACGAGATCCCCCTCGGCCAGATGCAGATCAGTGCGGCACACACCGCACGCCTCCACCCGCAGCACCAGCTCGCCCGGGCTCGGCTCCGGTGCATCCCGCCGGACCCGCTCCAAAGGCCCGGCGCCTATCGGCCCCGGTGTCTTTACGGCCCAGCCACTGTGCGCGGCGGGAGCGGATGCCGAAGCAGCCATGATTCAAGGCTGCTGCATGTACTCGGTCGGGGCAAGCGGGCCCACCTGGGCTGCCAGAATGCCGAACCACAGGGGGTGCACCAGCATGCGTTCGCAGCCGGCTCGGCCCGGATACGGTCCGGTCTCCTCCCGCAGCCCGTCCACGCGACGGCGAGCAGCGAGTTCGTGCTCGTGCAATAGCCCTACAACCGACGCATCCGCAACCTCCCCAAGCAGCGACCACCCACTCATGGCGAAAAGTACCGAGCCAGTACGGTCGGCCGTTGCCCGACCATGTCCCAGAACTCCCGTGCCGCGGGGGAGAGCGCCTCGTCGGAGCGGACGAGCGCGGCGGATCGCGTCATTTTCGGCGTCAGGTCGGCTACCAGGGCACCGGCCGCTCCGGCCAGTTCCGCTTCGAACCGCGGCAGGAACGTCGCGCCCGCGCCCGCGACGAGAAGGGGGACGTATGCCTCTCGGTGATCGGTTCGCACCGCCACGTGCTTGCGCCACTCGTGGCGGCCGTACCGCTGGTCGAGGCAAGCGGCGGGCCTGGATGATTCCCACCACGGCCCGATGACGAGGCCGCAGGCGAGGACCTCGTCCCATGTGGCCACACCCGGTTCCTGTAGTTGCGTCTCGGGCGGTACGACGGCGACGAAGTCCTGATGTCCGAGCGGGAGTGTCTGCAGTCCTTGAGCGTCATCGAGTTGCTCGGTGAACCCGAGCTCGCACACTCCCATCCGCACCATCTCGGCGATCTCCGGGATCCTCGGCTGCGAGGGGCTCCGGATCGTCACCTTCACCTGCGGGTGACGCATCCGGAACTCGGCGATCAGCGGACTCACGGGAGATTGCGACAGGGTGGGGAGGGAGGCGATGTCCAGAGTCCCACCGGTCAACCCGACCACGTCCATGACGGCCGACCGGATCGCGCTCATCCCGCGCAGCGCGCGCCGTGCGGGCTCGATCGCGGCCTTGCCGCCCGGTGTGAGCACAACGCCTTTCGAGGTTCTCCTGAACAACTGCACGCCCAGTTCTTTTTCGAGCTGCGCCATCGCTTGAGAAAGAGTCGGTTGGGTGACGTGCAATTCGGCGGCGGCCCGACCGAAACTTCCTGAGTCAGCGACCGCCACGAAGTATTCGATTTGTCGCCGTTCCATTCGCGCATTATGACAGCGCGCCACGGCCCCGGGCTATACCGAATTCCTTCGAGTTCTGACGCCGAGGTTTCGGTCCTGGCGAAGGAAACCCGCGACTACCATCGTCATTCCTGGGCCGAGGAGATTCGCGCGGAGCCGGTGGCACCCATGGCGTCCGACGGCACCTCTTCGGAATGCCGACGTGGGCGAGGAGGCCGCTCTCCTCGCCCACGTCGGCCCGGAGCGCACTGGATGGCGCGAGAGCCGGTCAGCCCGTCCCGGTCAGCGCGCGCCGCGGATTCTCCACGAGGAGACGGTCGATCTCCTTCGCCGAGAGCCCTCGCTCCCGCAGCCGGGGGACGATGGTCGTCGCGATGACGGTCAGCCCCGCTCCGCCGTGCGACGACAGGTCGGGGCGGAACGCAAGGTCGTGCGAGAGCAGCACGTGATCGATCAGTCCCGCCTCGGCCATGGCGAGCACGTAGTCGACGCGGCGGTCGAGGTCGACGCCCTTGCGTATGTGGTCGAACTCGACGTACGCGCCGCGTCGCGCGATCGCACAGTGGTAGGCCGTCATGTCCTGGAGCCGTGTCCAGTCAGGGGATCCGACGCTGTCGCAGTGGCCGATGATCACGCGCTGGGGATCGACGCCGGCCGACTCCAGCAGATCGAGCTGCTCCAGTCCGACCGGCCAGTGGGCGGCGTGTGTGCTGATCGTCACTCCGGTCTCACGATGGGCGAACGCGGCGGCGCGGAAGACGCGTTCCTCCTGGGCGGAGATGTACTGCTCGCAGCCGATCTCGCCGATGATGCCCGCCCGGACCTCCGTGTCATCGATCCCCACGGTCAGGTCGCGGACGAACAGCTCGGCAATCGAGCGTGTGCTGGTCCGGTCCATCCAGTCGCGGTCGAAGTACGCCTGCCGGTAGAACCCCGTGCCGAGCACGATGTTCACCCCGGACTCCTCGCTCAGCCTCCGCAGGCCGGTCGGCCGTTGCCCCAGGGACCGATTGGTCAGGTCCACGACCGTTCGGCCGCCCTCCGCGCGGAACCGGACCAGCTCGGCCAGTGCTTGGATCCCGTCGTTGAGGAGACCCGCTGCGCGGTGTTCCCGCATCGTGTCGACGAGAAGGTGCTCGTGCATCAGCGTCGAGCCGATCTCCTCCGCGGTGACGGGGCCCCGCACCGTCATGACGTCATGTGTCATCGCTTCCTCGTTTCTGTCGCATTGCGCTGACTCGTCATGGAATGACCGGTGGCTCGTAGTCCAGCGTGCCCGCGAGAAGCCACACGAGGACCAGGACGATGGGGAAGTGGACCAGGAACTGGACGAATGTGAAGCCGATGACGTGGCGGGCACGAAGGCCCAGCACGCCGAGAACCGGAAGCATCCAGACGGCGATCAGTGCGAACACGAAGGCGTCGGGGAACCACCGCTCCATCCATGCGGCGATGCGGAGGGCCACCCGCTGGAGGAACCCGCCTTCGGCGTGCTCGGGCTCGGCAACGGCGTGCTGCCCGCCCTCTTCCCGCGCGGTCATGCGGTGCCTCTCAGCACGAGTGCCGGTCCGCCGCAGAGGCCCTGCGCGCCCTCGACCGTTCCCACGCGCCCTGTAGCGAGGTCGACCACTCGTGCCGCGGGCTCGGCAGCGGCGCCCACGGCCGACCGGACCGCATCCCACGAGCATGTCTCGTCGGGGGTGACGACGATGCCGTCACCGAAGTCGATCCAGGTCAGATCCTCGGACCGGTGCTGTGCCAGGGAGGGGCCCCGACCCGTCCGCGTCGGCAGTGCCGCCGTGAGGTGCTTGGCGACCAGCCCCGCCGGGCGCAGGTTGGAGCGACGGTCGACCAGTCCGTTCCGCGGGAAGTAGCCGCGGTCCATGTCGCCGAAGGTGTCGAGGTTGATCTCGAGGCTGTGCAGCTCGTGCGCCGCGACGAGTGTCTCCGCGACCCGGCGAGCCGTCGTGCGGTCGTCGTGCTCGGACGAGCCCGGGTGGTCGGCGGCGAGTTTGACGAGCACGGTGGCGCGGAGCCCGAGGTCGGCCACCAACGCGTGGATGGCGGCGAGGGAAGGCACGGGGCTCTCGCTCCTCGCCACCGTGAACGCCAGACCTGACACGGCGTCGCGGAAGCCGGCCGTGCCCGCCAGCTCCTTCAGCACCGCCTGGTCGTCGGGAGTGAACCCGTGGCGGATGTGGTGCGCGTAGTCGTCGCCACCGTGCTCGTCACCGGCTGACGTCCTCACCGCCGACAGATGCACCGGGAGCCCCGTCGCACGGCTGATCCGGGAGATCTCCGCGAACCGCGCGGTCAGCAGGCTCGGCGGAAGGACGACCTCCAGCGCGCTTGTGAACCACCGGTACTCGGTCAGGAGGCGTACGGCCTCGTCCCCGGGCACCCCGTAGGTGAACACCTGGAATTGGTGGCCGGAGTGCGCGAGCTGCTCCATCCGGCCCCGGATCCGGTCGTCGAGCAGGTCCTGGACCGGCACACGCAGCCGGTTGACGCCCATCTCCCACAGCGCCATGAGGGGGTAGTCGTTGCGAACCGTCTTGCGCGCGAATTCGTCGACCACGCCCGAGTAGGGGATCTGTGTCTCCTCCGCCCAGAGCTGACGGGCGTCGACCCCCATCGCGGACGGCTGCTCGGCCGCGCCCAGCAGCGGCTGCCCGCCCGCTCCGCCCATCGACGCCTCGGCTTCGTCGTGGCGGAGATAGTCCCGCACCACCCGGGTGACGTGCCGGTCCGGATAGACCTCGACGAGGAAGAACCCCAACTTGGCGGTGTCGTTCCGTCCGTACTCGTGCCTTTCTTCGGGCGCGATCCGGCTGAACTCGCTGTAGTCGTGCCGCACGAAAGCCACAGACGGAGCGACGTAGTGGTCGCTGTCGCGGTGCCGGTTGTAGAAGAAGTTGTGGACGTGCCCGCCGAATGCCCCCTCCACCTGGTACTCGGCGAACGTGTCCAGGAGCCACGACCGGGCCGGCTCGTCGATGTTGTCGTAGTGCCCGATCTCGGTGGGCGACGTGATGAACGCCGGGTAGTGCGTGAACGCGAAGGTGCGCCGCCCCCCGCTCTGCCGCAGATCGTCCTCGAGCCAGCTCCTTTGCTGCCGCTCGGCCTCGAGACCCGAGTTCAGCAACTGGGCGTTGATGACGACGAAGTGGCATCCGCCGTGGTCGAAGGAGTAGTAGTCGCGTCCGAAGATGGACCGGTACTTCTCGAGGAAGGGCTCGGTCACGCTCTTCGCGGGAAGCCACTCCCCCGGCTTGTCCCCCACGTCGTGGTTGCCCGGCACGAGGTAGAGCGGACACGTCAGCCCGGAGTAGATCTCCTGGAAGCTGGTCGCCGCCTTCGTGAAGGTCTCCAGCGCGGGCACGGGATGGACGAGGTCTCCGAGATGGACGACGAAGTCCGGCGAAAGACGGTTCAGCTCCGCGACCGCGCGCCGGGACCGCTCGTTGGCCAGACGATTGCTCGCCCACGGTGAAGACGAGTGGTCGTCACCGGGATTGACATGCGAATCCGCAATTACAGCGAAAGCGAAAAGCAGGTCTTCGGGCGCACGGTCACGCGAATTCGGACTCGCCATGAGAGTTTTTCCTCACCTCGTCGGGCATGTTCGCAAAGTTAACTTCCGGGCACCTTCGAGGGTCAATATGGAACTTCTTATGGTCGCCCATAGGCCAAAACAATGGACTCCTTTTGGGGCGCAGGTTTGTGAGGAGGCGCGGCCCGTGCCACGAGCGTTGAGAGACTCAGCGCTCAGAGCGGCGGCCCGCTCCGGGGCGCTCCCCCTCCGGCGCACGACGCTGCGCATGGCCCCTGGGAGCGTCGGAGTGCCGGTGCGGCGATCGGCGAGCGCGTCCTCGCCCCTCTTGGGCTTGCCCGGATCGGACTTGCCCCGCCAGGGGCGGGAACCCGCCATCCACCCGGTCGATGTCGGCCCCGCACCCGCACCCGCCCCCGCCCAGCCCCGTCACCCGGAACTCCAACGAGGCCCCTCATCCCCTCGTCTGTCCCGCGGGCACGGCACACGAGGATGCCGCTGTGGGCGGGGTGACGGAACATCCGACCACTTCCGCAAGGGATTCGGCGGGACGGAACTCCGGATTCGGACAGTGGCCCAGGCTCCCCCGAACCGCGTCCCCAGCCCCACCATCTGCCATCGCTCTTGGGACGGCGAAGTACACCGGCCTTCTGATGCCGACGCGTGCGACGACCGCGGCCTTGCCCGCCGGCTGGTGCCGACGGGCGGTGTGAAGCTCCGCCACCGCGCGGATCAGCGGGGCCGGGTCACCGCTCCGGGGCGATCGGCTGCGGGTCGGCGTACCGCACCAACTGGCGGACGAGGGTCTCCTGGTCGGCCAGGCTGCGCCGGGCGTCTCGGGAGACGAGGTACTGAAGCAGCAGTCCGTCGGTCCCGGCGAGCTGCAACCGGGCGAGTTGCTCGGCGGGGACCGCCAGGGTGACGCCGACGCGCGCGGCGACCTGCTGCCAGTGCATGGTGATCAGATCCAGGTAGCGGTCGTACTGCCACCGTGCCATGTCCGCCATGCCGGCCGTGCGCAGCGCCCATATGGACAGCTCGTACTGCATCAGATGCTCGTCGGGTTCGCCCTTGAACACAGCGGACCAGATCGTACGGGCGCCGGAGAGAATCCCGGACTCCAGGTCGGTGCTGGTCTCGGATGCCTCGCGGAGGACGGTCGAGATGTCCTCCACCACGTCCTCGAGCACGGCGTGCAGCAACTGCTCCTTGCTGGGAAAGGCGTAGTGCACCGTGCCCAGCGCCACGCCCGCCTCGGCGGCGACGGCGCGCAGCGTGCTGGCGGCCAGGCCCTGCCGGGCGACTACCCGCCGCGCCGCGGTGACCAGCTGCCGCCGCCGCGTGTCCGCCTTCACATAGACCGTTGCCAACGTCCCGCCCTTCATCCGGTACCTCAGAATATCCGGCTCGCCTCTTGTGGTGCGGGTCGCCAGCGTGCCAATCTCTCGAAGAGTCGGACGTCCGACCAAGAAACTTGTGCCGGAATGCCACGGTACGGCGGACGCCGACGATCACGGTCTCTCGCGATCACGAGGAGCGCACAGATGGAACGTTTTGACGTGGCCGTTGTCGGCGCGGGCCTGGCCGGCCTGACCGCGGCGGTGGACCTGGCGGACCGGGGGCGTCGGGTGGTGGTCCTGGAGGCGCGCGACCGGGTCGGCGGCCGGACCGCCGGCCAGGTGATGTCGGACGGGCACCCGATCGAGGTGGGCGGCCAGTGGCTGGGCCCGACCCAGGGCGCTGTGCTCGCCCTGTGCGACGCCTACGGTGTGAAGACCTATCCGCAGTACGCGGCCGGTGACCACGTCTTCAGCTGGGGCGGCGAGGCCAGGCGGTACCGCGAGGGCGAGATGCGGCTGGCCCCCGAGTCGGCCGCGGAGTTCGTCCGGACCAAGACCGAGCTCGAGGCCATGGCGGCGACGCTGGACCTGGAGAAGCCGTGGGCCGCGCCCGGGGCCCGCGAATGGGATGCGATCACCCTGCACTCCTGGCTCCACGACGCCACCGCGGACGAGGACGCCCTGGCCTTCTGGCGGTTCATCGTGCCCGGCATCTTCGCCGCCGAGCCGCGCGACATGTCGCTGCTGCACTTCCTCTTCTACATCGCCTCCGGCGGGATGCTCGACATGCTGCTCGGCCTGAAGGGCTGCGCCCAGGACCGCCGCGTGGTCGGCGGATCCCACCTGATCTCCGAGGCTCTCGCCGGATCACTGGGCGCGGCGGTGCGGCTCTCCTCGCCCGTCCACGCGATCGAGCACACGGCCGACGGCGCCGTGGTCCGCCACGAGGGCGGCGCGGTCGCCGCAGGCCGGGTCGTGGTCGCGCTCCCGCCGACCCTGGCCGGCCGGCTGCGCTACTCGCCGGCGATGCCCGCTCTGCGCGACCAGCTCACACAGCAGGTCCCGATGGGCTCGGTCATCAAGGTCACCATCCGCTACGGTCGGCCGTTCTGGCGCGAGGCCGGACTCAGCGGCCTGGTTTCGGCACCGGACCGGGCGCTGTCCGCCGTCGCCGACAACACCCCGTACGGGTCCGGGCACGGCGTGCTGGCGGGCTTCTTCGAGGGCGCCCACGCGCGCCGGCTGAGCGCGGCGAGCCGGGATGAACGGCGCGCCCTCGCGGTGGAATGCCTGGTGGACTTCTTCGGCCCCGAGGCCGCCGAGCCGCTGGAGTACCTGGAACTGGACTGGAGCGCCGAGGAGTACAGCCGGGGCTGCTACGGCGGCCACCTCGGCGCCGGCGTCTGGACGGCCTTCGGTCCGCAACTGCGGGAGCCGGTCGGCGTCATCCACTGGGCCGGCACCGAGACCGCCGCCGTCTGGAACGGCTACATGGACGGCGCGGTGCGGTCCGGTCACCGCGTCGCCGCGGAGATCCACGCCGCTCTGTCCGCCACCGCCACCGCCACGCGCTGAAAGGGAAACCCGCCATGCCCGATTCCTCCGAACCGCCCGCCAGACGCACCCTGACCGCGCCGAAGATCACGTTCTTCATCATCGCGGCCACCGCGCCGATGGCCGCGATGGTCGGCAGCGTGCCCTACGGCTTCTCCCTGGGCACCGGTGCCGGTGTGCCCGTCGCCTATCTGATCGCCGGCGCGATCATGTTCTGCTTCGCAGCGGGCTACGCGGCGATAAGCCGGCGGATCGTCAACGCCGGTGCGCTGTACGCCTACATCCGCGCGGCCCTGGGCCGCGTCCCCGGCGCGGCCGCCGCCTATCTGGCCGCTCTCGCCTACAACGCGCTCACCATCGGCCTGTGCGCGGCCTTCGGCTACTTCGCCAACCTGACCCTCGGCGGCCCGAGCTGGTACTGGTACACAGCCGCCGCGATCGGGCTCACCGCCCTGCTGGGACGACGGCAGATCGACCTCTCCGCCCGGATGCTGGGCATCCTGATGGGTGCGGAGGTCGCCATCCTGGTCGTGTTGGACATCGGGATCGTCGCGCACAAGGGCGCCGCCGCCTTCCCCTCGGTCTCCTTCGAGCCCGAGGTCGCGCTGGGCACGGGCCTCGCCGTCACCCTCTCCTTCGCCTTCACCTCCTTCGCCGGAATCGAGTCCGCGGCGCTCTACGGCGAGGAGGCCCGCGACCCGCGCCGGTCGGTGGCGCTGGCGTCGTACTGGGCCGTGGGCATCGTCGCCTTCCTCTACGGCCTGACCAGCTGGATCGCGGTCGGCGGCGTGGGTCCGGAGAACGTCCGCACCCGGGCCGACGAGGAACTCGGCGACCTGGTGTTCAACCTCACCACCGAGTACACGGCCAAGTGGGTCACCGCGATCATGGCACTGCTGATGATCACCAGTGTGTTCGCCTCCGTCGTGGCCCTGCACAACGCCACCAGCCGGTACATGTACGTCCTGGGGCGCGAGAGCATGCTGCCCCGCGTGCTGGGCGCCACCCACCCGAAGTTCGGTTCCCCGCACCGGGCCAGCGCCGTGCAGTCCGTGCTGGCGGCCCTGGTGATCGCCGTCTTCGCCGTCGCCGGTCTGCACCCGTACACCACGCTCGGCATCAGCCTGGTCACCCTGGGCACCGTCGGGATCATGGTGCTGCTGCTGGGCACCTCGCTGGCCGTCGTCGTCTACTTCGCCCGGAACCCGGCCGACCGCCACTGGTGGCGCACCGTGCTCGCCCCGCTGCTCGCCCTGCTCGGCCTGGGCACCGCGATCGTCCTGGTCATCGGGCACTACTCCAACCTGACCGGCACTGACTCGCCCGTGGTGAACGGCCTGCCGGTCCTTCTCCTGGTCGCCGCGGCCGGCGGCGCGGGCCGTGCCCTCTGGCTGCGTCGGCGGCACCCGGACGCCTACCGGGCACTGGACGCCGATGCCGCCGGAGCCCGTCCCGAGCCGGTGGCACCGTGAACCGCCCGCCGAGCCTGTGCGCCCACGACCATCCTTGAGGAACCGCACGACCGGCACGCCGCCCGACATCGTCCTGATCACCGCCGACAACCAGCCGGCCACCCTGCTCGGCTGCTACGGCAACGGCGATGTGGAAACCCCGCATATCGACCGCCGGCAGCGGAGGGCACCAGGTTCGCCTGGAGCTTCGCCTCCAACGGCATGTGCTCGCCGGGCCAAGCCACCCTCTTCACCGGCCTGATGCCCTCCCAGCACGGCCTGCACGGCCGGCTCGACGACAAGGCGACGGCCGACTGGCCCGAGGACTGGTGCGCGGTCGCCCGCTCGGATCGCCCGGTTCGCCAGCCAGTCGGTCCAGGCCGTGCCGGTAGGGGTGCCGTCAGATGACCTGGTCGCCGGCCTTCACTTGGGTGACGCCCTCGCCGAGATGCGCCTCACAGGCGGGCCGCCGCCCATGAAGTGAACCCGTGCGGTCTCCGGCGGGTTCAGCCCGAAGAAGGCACGTCGGCGGGAAGTCCCAGCACGGCGCGGCCCAGTGCGACGATCTCGTCGCGGAGCGCCGGACGGGGCCAGACCTCACTGTTCCGGCTGAGCGTGCTCACCACGCTGTGCGTCGCGTGCACCAGCAACTCGGCCTCGGCCGGGAGGAGTTCGGGCCGATGGCCGGTGAGCAGCGCCGTCCACTCGGCCACGTAGTCGTGCTGCATCCGGCGGACGATCCGGCGCTCCTCCGCGGGTACGTTGACGATTTCGTGGAGCAGAGCCCTCATGGCGTCACCGTGCTGGAGGCTGATCCGGACGAAGGAGTTCAGGGCGGCGTCGAGTGCCTGCCCGGGTTCCTCCGCGTACTCGAGGGCCGCCGAAAGGTCGAAGAGCATCGCCTCCAGGCAGCGGGTCAGCGCCGCGACCAGGATCGCCGACTTGCCGGCGAAGTGGTGGTAGAGGCTGGGTCCGGCCATCCCGGCCGCGGCCGCGGCGATGTCCTCCATGCCGACCGCCTCGTAGCCCCGCTCGGCGAAGAGCTTGGTCGCGGCGGCGAGGACCGCCTCGCGCCGGGAGACCGGAAGCAGTCGCCCGCGTGGAACCGGTCGCCGGCCTCCCTCCGCGCCCTCCCGCGGCTCAAGCCCCCGGAACTCGCAGACGACCAAGGCGAGATCGGTCATCAGCGGCCGTGCCCGCGCCGGTTCGGCCTTCCCCGCGTGCTGGCTCATGGTGGCGAAGACGGAGATGACCGCCCTCAGCAGCAGCTCCACGCCGTCGGCCGACAGGTCCGGGCGGGAGGCGGCGATCGCGGAGTGCAGCGGCTCTACGGTGGCGACGTAGCGCGCACGCAGCTCGTGCCGCTGTTCCTGGGGCAGATGGGCCAGTTCCCGCTCCCACGACACGTCCGTGTGGCGCCGGTCCAGCATGGCCGCGGCGACGGCGTCGAGCATCTCGCGCAGGTCGCGGTACTCACCGCGGAAGGGTTCGGTGTTCTTGTCGATCGTGTCGACCAGGGTGGCGTACAGCAGCTCCTGCTTGCCGCTGAAATGCCGGTACAGGGCGGGGCCGGAGATGCCGACCGCTTCGGCGATGTCGGAGATGCCGACGTTGTGGAATCCGGACGTGCGGAACTGCTCGGAGGCGGCAGCGATGATCTGCTGCTTCCGGTTCCGGGGGCGCGTGCTCCTCGGCCGGGCTTCGGTCATCGGTTCGCCTTCTTCTCTGTTCACTTCCCTGCGTCGCCAAACCGATGGTAAAGGCCCGGCCGGCCCGTCGTTCTCCGGCCGGGCGGAGGAAGGCCGGGTCAGCGGTACAGGTGGAGGACCTGGCCGGACATGAACCGCGACTCCGGGGAGGCCAGGTAGCGGATGGCGCGGGCCACGTCGGCCTCGGTACCCACGCCGGCCATCAGAGCCTCGGCACGCTGGGGGTCGCGTTCGCCGATCTCCCGTGCCCGCATCCGCAGGCGGCCGGTCGCGATGGGGCCGGGCGCGACGCAGTTGGGCCGGCCGACCGGCAGACCCCTGCCCGCCCACGACCCGGAGGACCTTGGAGAACCCAGCCACCGAGCCGGGAATCCGCCATGCCCAAGCACCGCTCACTCACCCGACAGCCGACGATCGACGACGCCTCATCACCCCAACCGAAACGCCGAGGCTGACCTCAATACCAGCGAACGCATTCTCGCCGCCGGCCCCAACCCGGCGCGCGGCTCTTCACCGGGCCGCGCGGCGGACGCGTCTCCACCGCCGTGCTGCGCGACGCCACCCACTGGGACGAGGTCGTCACCTCACTCGGCCTCGAACACCTGCGCCGCCACGGCCTGCGCCACACCGGCCTCACCTGGTTCGCCGACGCCGGAGTCCTCGCCCATGTCCTCCGCGAGATCGCCGGACACGGCTCTCTCCTCACCGCCCAGCGTTGCCTCCACCCGGACATGTCCCGGATCGCGAACGCCGGTGCTGCCCTCACCGCCCACCTCGCCCCCGTCCGCGCGCCCCTCAGCCTCGCCGTCCAGCCCCTCCCCGGAAGGCGTCGCTGGACCCCGTGGTCCCCAAACGGTCCCCAAGACATACGGAAAGGCGGTACCGGATTACTCCGATACCGCCTACGACCTGCGAAAACGCTGGTCGGGACGACAGGATTTGAACCTGCGACCCCTTGACCCCCAGTCAAGTGCGCTACCAAGCTGCGCCACGTCCCGATGCCCGCCCTGGCCTGTCGGGGCCGGACGCGCAGGGGCAACATTACCTCACTCCGGGCAGGGGTACGGACGTCCGGTCTGCTGTCGCGTGGCCCTTTCGGGGAGAATCGGGGGATGGGCCGGACAGCGAGGGATCGGGACGACGAGGGACGGGCGCGCAGCGCGCGGCCGCGGGACGGGCTCGGGCGGCCTCTGCCGTACGGAGCGGCGGGGGTGGAGCGCCAGCCCGAAGGGGTCGTGCGGTCTCCGGGGCGGACCCTGGCGGAGGCCCAGCGGCTGCTGGACGACGGAAAGCCGTTCCATGCCCATGAGGTGTTCGAGGACGCGTGGAAGTCACGGCCCGAGCCGGAGCGGGAGTTGTGGCGGGGGCTCGCGCAGCTGGCGGTCGGGCTGACGCATGCCGCGCGCGGCAATACGAAGGGGGGCGTGCGGCTGCTGGTGCGGGGCGCGGACCGGATCGCCGGGTTCGGGGATCCGTATGACGTCGACGTGTCCGGGCTGACCGCCTGGGCCCGGGATCTCGCGGACCGGCTCGACGGGGGCGGGGGGCCGGTGGACGCGCGGGCCGAGGCGCCCCGGCTCACCTACGGCTGATCCTGGAGCAGGAGGACCTCCAGGGTGCGGGGGCCGTGGACGCCCTCGACGCGGTTCAGTTCGATGTCGCTGGTGGCCGAGGGGCCGGAGATCCAGGTCAGGGGGCGGGTCGGGTCCAGCCGCGGCATCGCCAGCGGCACGGAGGCGACGATCTGCTCGGGGGCTCGTACGACGCAGATGTGCAGGTCGGGGACGAGGGTGAGGGCGCGGCGGCCCTGGCCGGGGCCCCCGTCGAGGACGATCGTGCCGGTTTCGGCGATCGCGAGGGCACAGCCGGTGAGGACGGCGTCGATGGCGTCGAGCTCTGCCGCGGTGAGCGGAGCGAACGGGCCGGGGTCCCGGTGGAGGGTCGCGTCGGCGTCGGAGAGCCAGGCGTCGGGTACGCCTTCGGGGACGGCCACCGAGCGGGCCTGATGGGCGCGGAGCACCCGTCCGACCAGTTCGGGCAGCTCGGCGGTGGTGGCGCGGTGGACGGACGCCCGGTAGTCGGCGAGGTTCTCGTACAGGAGGTCGAGGAGCGCCGCCGGGTCGTCGGGGGTGTGGCTGGTGAGGTAGTCGCGCGGGGGCGGCGGGGCATCGGGCGCACCGGCGAGGGCGGTCCGGATGCGGGCGAGGACGCGGTCACGCGCGGTGCCGGTCATCCGCGGTTCTTCTTCCACCAGTCGCGGAAGGACTCGGCGGGCGGTTCGGGCAGTTCCCGGCTCTCGGTCCATGCCGTGGTTCCCGGAGGCCGGCGGGGGTGGAACCTGCGGGTCTTCGAGATCAGCCTCTCCCCCGCCGCCAGCGCCGCCGGATGGTCGAGGACCCAGCCCGCCGCCTTGATCGCGGTCTTCTCCACGCGGTGGCCCTTTCCGCCGCGTGCGGCGACCCGCTCCCGCAGGTGGACGAGGACCTCGGGGATGTCGATGGCGACGGGGCACACCTCGTAGCACGCGCCGCAGAGGGAGGACGCGTACGGCAGGGAGGCGTCGATCTCGCTCTCGACGCCGCGCAGTTGGGGGGTGAGGATCGCGCCGATCGGGCCGGGGTAGACCGATCCGTACGCGTGGCCCCCGGCCCTCTCGTAGACCGGGCAGACGTTGAGGCAGGCCGAGCAGCGGATGCAGCGCAGTGCCTGGCGGCCGACGTCGTCCGCGAGGGTCGCGGTGCGGCCGTTGTCGAGCAGGACGAGGTGGAAGGCCCGCGGTCCGTCGGCGTCCGTCGTGCCGGTCCACATGGAGGTGTACGGATTCATCCGCTCGGCGGTCGAGGAGCGGGGCAGCGTCTGGAGGAAGACCTCCAGATCCCGCCAGGAGGGCACCACTTTCTCGATGCCGACGACGGAGATCAGCGTCTCGGGCAGCGTCAGGCACATCCGGCCGTTGCCCTCGGACTCGACGACGACCAGCGTGCCGGTCTCGGCGACCATGAAGTTGGCTCCGGAGACGCCGACGCGGGCGCGGAGGAACTTCTCCCGGAGGTGGAGGCGGGCGGCTTCGGCGAGGTCGGCGGGGCTGTCGCTCAGCCCGTCCGGGGCGGGCCTGCCCCAGCGCCCCATCTCGTCGGCGAAGATCTCCCGGATCTCCCCCCGGTTGCGGTGGATGGCGGGGACGAGGATGTGGGAGGGCCGGTCGTGGCCGAGCTGCACGATGAGTTCGGCGAGGTCGGTCTCGTACGCGGTGATGCCCTCGGCCTCCAGTGCCTCGTTGAGTCCGATCTCCTGGGTGGCCATCGATTTGACCTTGACGACCTCGCTCTCGCCGGTGGCCTTCACCAGGTCGGCGACGATCCGGTTGGCCTCGTCCGCGTCGGCGGCCCAGTGGACCGTGCCCCCGGCGGTGGTGACGGCCCGCTCCAGCTGTTCCAGATAGCGGTCGAGATGGCGGAGGGTGTGGTCCTTGATCCGCTGTCCCGCCGTCCGCAACCGTTCCCAGTCGGCCAGCTCGGCGACGGCGCGGGCGCGTCTGTCGCGGATGGTGTGGGTGGCGTGGCGCAGATTGGCGCGCAGGACCGGGTCGGCCACCGCGCGGCCGGCCGCTTCGGGGAAGGACGGCATGCCGAGATATGTGCCGCTCATGCGGAGGGCTCCAGGGGCTGCGAGGGGTGCGGCGGGTGCGGTTCGGTGTCCGTGCCGGGTCCGCGGAGCGGCGGGTCCTCGGTGGCGCGGAGGATCTCCGCGATGTGCAGAGGGCGCAGTGGTTCGTCCTGGCGGCGGATGATGCCGCCGAGGTGCGTCAGACACGAGTTGTCCGCGCCGCAGAGCACGGACGCGCCGGTCGCGACGGCGTTGCGGACCTTGTCGCGGCCCATGGCGGCGGACACCGCGGCGTTCTTGACGGCGAAGGAGCCGCCGAATCCGCAGCATTCGTCGGCGCCGGGGAGTTCGCGCAGTTCGAGGCCCTTGACTGCGCGGAGGAGCCGGCGCGGCCGGTCGCCGAGGCCCAGGGTGCGCAGGCCGTGGCAGGAGGGGTGGTAGGTGACGGTGTGCGGGTAGTACGCCCCCACGTCGGTGACGCCGAGGATGTCGACCAGGAATTCGGTCAGCTCGTACATCCGGGCCGGCAGCGTGGTCTCCCCGAGCTTCGGGTACTGCTCGCGCACCATGGCCGCGCACGATCCGGAGGGGGTGACGATGTACTCGTACGGCGCGAACGCGCGTGCCGTGCGCCGGATGAGGGGTTCGGTCTCCCGCCGGTAGCCGGTGTTGAACTGGGGCTGTCCGCAGCACGTCTGCTCCGCCGGGAAGTCCACCTCCACGCCGAGCCGCTCCAGGAGTTCCACGGTCGCGATGCCGGTGGCCGGGAACAGGGCGTCGTTGACGCAGGTGACGAAGAGTGCGACACGCATGATCGGAGGATAGGCCGCCGCCGAGGACCCCGGTAGGCGCCACGGGGAGGCGGGTGGGGGAGACTCGCCGGGTGAGGAAGATCTATGTGATCGGCATCGGGGCGGGCGATCCCGACCATCTGACGCTTCAGGCGGTCAAGGCGCTGAACAAGGCGGACGCGTTCTTCATCCTCGACAAGGGCGAGGAGAAGGCGGATCTGACGGGGCTGCGGCGGGACATTCTCGACGCGCACGCGGGAGACCGTCCGTACCGTCTGGTCCAGGCCCGTGACCCCGAGCGGGACCGCGGGACGTCGGAGTACTCCCCCGCCGTCGACGACTGGCGCAGCCGCCGTGCCGATCTGTACGAGGGGTTCATCGCGCGGGAGCTGGCCGAGGACGAGTGCGGGGCGTTTCTGGTCTGGGGCGATCCCGCGCTGTACGACTCGACGCTCGGCGTGCTGGAGGAGGTCATCGGCCGGGGCACGGTCGCCTTCGACCATGAGGTGGTGCCGGGGATCAGCAGTGTCTCCGCGCTGCTGGCCCGGCATCGCACGGGGCTGAACCGGGTGGCGCGCCCGGTGCAGATCACCACGGGCCGCCGGCTCGCCGAGGGCTGGCCGGAGGGTGTGGACGATGTCGTGGTGATGCTGGACGCCCGGCAGGCGTTCACCCGCCATCTCGATCAGGATCTCTTCATCTACTGGGGCGCCTATGTGGGCACCGAGGACGAGATCCTGATCTCGGGGCCGCTGGCGGAGGTGTCGGACCGGATCGAGGAGGTACGGGCCGAGGCGCGGGCCCGCAAGGGCTGGATCATGGACACCTATCTGCTGCGACGCGGCTGAGCTGCGACGCTGCTGAGCAGGGCGAGTACGCCGGGTACGTCCTCGGCGGTGGGCACCCCCTCGGGCGCGGGCGGTCGCCGGACCACCACGACCGGCAGTCGGGCCTCGCGCGCGGCGACGAGTTTGGCGGCGGTGGCCGGGCCGCCGCTGTCCTTGGTGACGAGGACGTCGATGCGGTGGGTGCGCAGCAGTTCCCGCTCGCCTTCGACGGTGAAGGGCCCCCGGTCGAGGATCGTCTCGGTGTGCGGGGGCAGCGGTGGCTCGCACGGTTCCACGGACCGTACGAGAAAGCGCGGCCCGTCGAGGTGTGCGAAGGCGGCGAGGCCGAGCCGGCCGGTGGTGAGGAAGGGGCGGGTGCCCAGCGTCGGCAGCAGGTCGGCCGCGTCGGCGAGGGTCCGTGCGTCGTGCCATCGGTCGCCTGGGCCGGCGGTCCAGCCGGGCCTGCGCAGGGCGCAGAGGGGGATTCCCAGCGAGGCGGTGGCGCGGGCGGCGTTCGCGCTGATGGTGGCGGCGAAGGGGTGGGTGGCGTCGACGACGGCGGCCACCCGGTGCTCGCGGAGCCAGCGGGCGAGCCCGTCGGCTCCGCCGAAGCCGCCGATGCGGACCTGGCCGGGGGGCAGCCGGGGCCGGGCCACCCTTCCGGCGAGCGAGGTGGTGATCCTGAGATCCGTACGCGAGGCCAGGCGGTCGGCGAGTCGCCGGGCTTCGGCCGTGCCGCCGAGGACGAGGAGGTGGGCGCGGGGACCGGAGGACATGGTGCCGAGGCTACTTCGCCCACGGGTCCGGTACGCGGCCGAGGTGACCGGTCATGACCCGACCCGCCTGGACCGCGTCGTCGTCCCCGGCAGGCGGGACGCCGGGGAGTCCGTGGCGGTGCACGGTGGGCGGGACGCCGGGAAGCCTGTGGCGGTGCACGGTGGGCGGGACGCCGGGAAACCTGTGGCAGTGCACGGTGGAGGGCCTCGGCGGGCCCGCGGGGACGTTCACGTTCCGTATCTCTCGACGTTCACGTTCCGTATCTCTCACCGGGCCGGGGCGAGAGGGACAGCCGCCGTGGCGGGCGGCGGCCGGTCGTCGTCTTCGCGGCTCCG
The DNA here is from genome assembly GCF_053600955.1 of Streptomyces sp. NPDC004838. Taxonomy (NCBI): domain Bacteria; kingdom Bacillati; phylum Actinomycetota; class Actinomycetes; order Kitasatosporales; family Streptomycetaceae; genus Streptomyces; species Streptomyces sp. NPDC004838. Next base: position 263,911 of record NZ_JBSGAW010000003.1, read on the forward strand.
GGGATCGCCGGTCGGGAGGGTGAGGGCCCCTGCGGGCCATCCGGTGCGGGAGTGGACGCGCGTCGTCGGAGTCCGCCTGGAAGTCCGCTCCGACGCCCACCCCGGCCGGGCGCGACGGCGTCCGGGTAGGGTGAGGGCATGCTTTGACGCCTGCCCGGCAGCCGGGCGCCTCCATCGTCTCCCTCGTGACCCCCGCATCGAATTCGGAGCCCACGAAGGAGACACACCCATGAACACATCGCCGCCCATCGACATCCCTGACGCGTTCGCCGCGTTGTTCAGCGCGCGAGGCGCCGCCGAGCGTGCCTGGATCTCCGCGTTGCCCTCGCTGGCCGCGGAATTCCTGGACCGATGGTCGCTGCGGCCGGACGGAGCCGCCGGATACGGCATGGCCTCGCTCGTCCTGCCGGTGATCCGCGCGGACGGCACACCCGCCGCGCTGAAGCTCCAGCCGGCCACTGAGGACAACGCCCATGCCGTGGCCGGTCTGCTCGCCTGGAACGGCGACGGCGCGGTCCGCCTGCTCGACCACGACCGGGGCACCGGCACCACGCTGCTGGAGAGGCTGGACGCGACCCGGCCGCTGTCGTCGGTGGCGGACGACACCGAAGCCTTGCGGATTCTTGCCGAACTGCTGGGTCGGCTGGTCTCGCTGCCCGCACCCGAGGGTGTGCGGCGGCTGGGCGACATCGCCGCCGCCATGCTCGACCAAGTGCCGCACGCGGTGCCCGCGCTGAGCGATCCGGCCGAACGGCGGCTGGTGCGGACCTGCGCGTCCGCGGTGGCCGAACTCATCGGCGAGCCGGGCGACCGCCTGCTGCACTGGGACCTGCACTACGACAACATCCTCGCCGGGCAGCGGGAGCCCTGGCTGGCCATCGACCCCGAACCGCTGGCGGGCGACCCCGGATTCGACCTGCTGCCCGCGCTGGACAACCGGTGGGACGAGGTCGTGGCGACCGGGGACGTCACGCGCGGGGTGCTCCGCCGCTTCGACCTGTTGACCGAGGCGCTCGGTCTGGACCGGCAGCGGGCGACCGGCTGGACGCTGGGCCGAGTCCTGCAGAACGCCCTCTGGGACATCGAGGACGGCAAGACCGCGCTGGGGCCGGACCAGGTCGCGATCGCCACGGCCCTGTTGCGCCGCTGAGCGGGTTCGGCGAGGCGCGCTTCCGTTCCGACGCCGTCGGCGGGTCCGGCCTGTAGTAGAGCAATCAACAGCCGGGCACGCTCGGGCATGCCGCGGTTCGGTGCCGGGGAGGTGCCCGGCACAGTACGCGACGAGCGGGCGCGGTCGGGGCCGGGGTGGCGGTGCCCGGCCGCCGCCCGCGCGACGGACGACATCGTGCGCGGACGGCGGGCGCGGTCGGCCGGGGTGGCGTCCGCCGGCCTGGTACGGGGCAGGCGCGGCCCCGCCGTCAGCCGCGGTCCGTCACGCCCGGTCCGTCCGTCACACCCGGTCCGTCCGTCAGGCGCGGCTCCTCCGCGATTCGGTGACCAGCAGCCAGATGAGGTACAGACCGCCGATGGTGCCGGTCGCCGTGCCCACGGGCAGCAGAGCGGGCGAGAAGACGCGCTGCACCGCGAGATCGCTTCCGGCCAGCAGTACGGCGCCCATGAAGGCGGCCGGGACCAGTCCGGGGCCGGGCGAGCGGATCAGCCTCCGGGCGACCTGGGGGGCCGCGAGCGCGATGAACCAGATGGGGCCGGTCACGGCGGTGGCGAGCGCGGCCAGCGTGACGCTGATGACCAGCAGGACCAGTCGGCTGCGGGCCACGTCGACGCCGAGCGCCGTCGCGGTGTCATCGCCCATCTCCACCATGGACAGGCGGCGGCCGAGGCCGAAGGCGAGCGGAAGCAGGACCGCGACCGCCGTGCCGACCACGACGGCGTGGCCCCAGCCTCGGTTGCCCAGGCTGCCGATCAGCCACGCCTGGGCCTCCAGCGCCTCCTGCCAGCTCGCGCGGGTGATCAGATACGAGTTCACGGCGAGCAGGAGGGCACTCACACCAATGCCCATGACGACGAGCCGGAACCCGTGCAGGCCGTTGCGGAACACCAGCAGATAGACCGCGGCGGCCGTGCCCAGCCCGCCGATCAGCGCCCCGAGCGCAATCTCGGTCATGCTCCCGTTGAGCACGACGATGACCACCAGCGCTCCGGTCGCCGATCCGTTCGTGAACCCGATGAAGTCCGGGCTGCCGAGTGAGTTACGGGTCAGGCTCTGCAGAATCGCCCCGCTGACCGCCAGCGCCGCCCCCACGCAGAGGGCGGTCACCAGCCGTGGCATGCGCAGGGTGTTGACGATGAAGTCCGTGGCAGCCGTTCCGTTGCCCGTCAGCGCCTGGAGCACTTCGGCGACCGACAGTTCGAAGTCCCCGGTGGTCAGGGTGGCTCCCATGACCACGGTGAGGATGACCAGGAGTGCCGCCGTCACGGCCACCGCACGGCCCTGGACGCGCAGGGAGAGCCGTCCGCTCGGGTCGCGGACGACGAGACCGCTCACCACGCGGACCTTCGGAACAGCCACGGAATCACTCGCATTGCTCGTATTACTCGCAGCGGACACTTCAGCCGCAGGGGGCTCAGGGGGCGCATCGGTCGGCGAGGTTCCGGTCTTCCGGGCGGCGCTCACAGCATGGCCAGCTTTCGGCGGCTGCACAGCACGATGAACAGCGGTGCTCCGAGGAACGCGGTGACGATGCCGACCTGGACCTCGCCGGGGGCACCGATCACCCGGCCCAGGACGTCCGCTCCGATCAGCAGGATCGGCGCGAGCAGCGTCGAGTACGCCATCACCCAGCGCTGGTCGGGACCCACGATGAAGCGGGCCATGTGCGGCACCACGAGACCGACGAAGACGATCGGTCCCGCCGCGGCCGTGGCCGCGCCGCACAGCGTCATCACGGCGACGGCCCCAAGGGCCCGGGTCCGGCTGACGTTGACGCCCAGCGCGCGTCCGACCTGGTCCCCCATCGCCAGGGCGTTCAGCGACGGGGCCAGGCCCAGGGCGATCAGCAGACCCAGGGCGACGAAGGGCAGGACGACGTACACCATGTCGTGGTTCCGGCCCGCGAGCGCGCCCACCGTCCAGAACCGGAACTGGTCGAACGCCCGCGGATTGAGCAGCAGCACCGCGGAGTTGAAGGCGTACAGCACCGCGGTGACCGCCGCGCCCGCCACGACGAGACGGTCGGGGGTGGCGATCGTCCGTCCGGACGAGCCGAGCAGATAGACCACGACGGACGCGATCGCCGCACCGGCGAAGGCGAACCAGACATAGCCGAGAGCCGTCCCGATACCGAAGAACGCGATGGCCACGACCACGCCGGTCGAGGCTCCCAGGCTCACGCCGAGCAGACCGGGATCGGCGAGCGGATTGCGGGTCAGCGCCTGCATGAGGGCGCCGGAGAGGCCCAGGGCCATGCCCACCAGGAGGCCGAGCAGAGTACGCGGTATGCGGTAGTCGTGGATGATGACGGCAGCCTGTGAGCCGTCGGGCCGCCACAGCAGGCTCCATGTCGAGGTGAACGGGATGTCCTTGGTGCCCGTCCACACCCCGAGCAGGGCGACCAGGACGAGTGCGCCGAGCGCCACCAGGAGTCCCAGACCCCGAAGTGCCGCCGCCCCCCGGCGCGCGCGGGGCGCGACCGGTCCGTCCGCACCGCTCGCGGATGCCGTCCGGGCCTGGACCGACAACAAGAAGTACCCCCCGGGCGGATCGCGCTTCGTGCGCGGGAAACGTGCGCGAGAGATCCGACGCACCGAGCAAAGCCAACTTAGGTGAGCCTAACCGAACCCGTGATGCAGGGTCAACGCCCTTGCGTTTCCCGCCAGTACGGCGGCCGGATACCCGCGACCACCGGCCCCGACGGAGAAAACTGGTTAGAGTAGCCTTACCTAATCATTCAGCTCCGTCGGAGGAATCGCATGCTCGATGGAGGACCGACGGGGGGCCGAGTCCTCGGGGATGCGATCAGGAGCCAGGGTCGCCGCATCGCCGGAGCGTCGCTCCTCGGCATGACCCATCAAGCCTGCGAGGCGATGGTTCCCGTCGTCATCGGCGTGATCATCGACGAAGCGGTGGCGACCGGCTCCTCCGGCGCTCTGCTGCGCTGGCTGCTGGTGCTGGCCGTGCTCTTCGCCGTACTGTCCACGTGCTATCGGACCGGCGCCAGGATCACCGACGGGGCCGGCGAGCAGGCAGCACACCGGATCCGGCTCCAACTCGGCGCGAGGGTGCTCGATCCACGCGGCGGGGCGGACACGGGCCGGCTTCCCGGCGCGCTCACCGCCGTCGCCACCGGCGACGCCAAGCGGGTCGGCGCGGTCGCGGCGGCGCTGCCGTACGGGATGTCGGCGCTGGCCGGACTCGTCATCAGCGCGGTGGCCCTGCTGCGGATCTCGATCCCCCTCGGCCTGCTCATCCTGCTCGGCGTCCCGCCCCTGCTCTGGCTCGGTCACCGGATCAGCCGCCCGCTCGAACGGCGCAGCGAGGTCGAACAGGAGCACGCGGCGCACGCCTCGGGTGTCGCCGCCGACCTCGTCGCGGGCCTGCGGGTCCTCAAGGGGATCGGCGCCGAACCGGCCGCGGTGGCACGGTACCGGCGGACCAGCCGGGACTCGCTGGCGGCGGCGCTCCGCGCCGCCCGGAGCCGGGCCTGGCACGACGGGGCGATCTTCGCCCTGACCGGGATCTTCATCGCGCTCATCGGGCTGGTCGGCGCGCATCTGGCGATGCGCGGCACGATCAGCGTCGGGGACCTGGTGGCGGCGGTCGGACTCGCTCAGTTCCTGCTGGGCCCGTTCCAGCTCCTCACTTACGTCAGCGGCGAGTTCGCCCAGGGCCGTGCCTCGGCCGGCCGGGTCGCGGAGGTGCTGGCGTCGCCTCCGGCCGTGACGGCGGGTTCGTCCGCGCCGGCGGAACCGGTCGCCGGACGGGTCCGGCTGCGCGGCGTCACGCAGGGCGTGCTGCGCGGGGTCGACCTCGACTTCGGCCCCGGCGACATGATCGGCGTCGTCGCCAGGGACCCGGCCGCCGCGAGGGACCTGCTGCTCTGCCTGGGCCGGGAACTGGACCCCGCCGAAGGGACGATCGAGCTGGACGGCGTTCCCCTGGCCTCCCTCGACGTCGACGGAGTGCGCCGGGCGATCCTGGTGGCGCACCACGACGCGGATCTGTTCGAGAGCAGCCTCCGGGACAACGTCCTGGCCGCAACGGGCGGCGGCGCGGCGGGCGTCGGTGTGGGGGACGGCGCTGCGGGGGCGGGCGCCGGGGTGGGGAACAGCGCGGGCGTCGAGAGCGACTTCGCGGCGGCGCTGGCGGCCTCGGCGGCGGACGACGTCGCGCACGCCCTCCCCCACGGCGTGGACACCGTGCTCACCGAGCGGGGGAGGTCGCTCTCCGGCGGACAGCGACAACGGGTGGCACTCGCCCGTGCTCTCGCCGCCGATCCCCCGGTGCTCGTCCTCCACGATCCGACCACCGCCGTCGACACGGTCACCGAGTCACGGATCGCCGTCCGTCTCAGGGAACTCCGCCGTGGCCGCACCACGATCCTGTTCACCACGAGTCCCACATTGCTCGCCGTGACCGATCGCGTCGTGGTGCTCGACGGCGGCGCGGTGACCGCGGACGGCCGCCATCCGGACCTCGTATCCGCCGATGAGGCGTACCGCTCGCTGGTGCTGGCATGACGGCCGTCGACCGCGAAGCGGTGAACGGAGACGGCACGGACGACCGGGTCACGGAGGGCCGAGCCTCGCGCGGCGGACGGCCGGATGACGGAAGACGGGACGGCGAAGGGGCGGCGATGAGCGGAGACGGCACGGACGATCGCGAACTCCTGCCGATCGCCACCGGCGCCGAAACCCTCGCCGTCGTCCGCGCGTCGCTCCGCGGTCACCGGCTTCTCACGGTGTCCGCCGTGCTGGTGCTGGTCACCGGAACCGGCATCGGTCTGCTGACCGCCCCGCTGCTCGGCCATGTCGTCGACCTCGTCGTCGACCGGCGCGGTACCGGCTCGCTGGCGCTGCCGATGGGACTCCTCGTCGCCGTGGCGATAGCCAGGGGGGTCGGGACCGCGGTCGGCGGTTCCCTCGTCGCCCGGCTGGGCGAGACCGTGCTGGCGAGCCTCCGCGAGGCGTTCATCGAGCGGGCGCTGCGGCTGCCGCTCGAACGCGTCGAAGAGGCCGGCTCGGGCGATCTGACCTCCCGAGTGACCCATGACGTGACCCTGATAACGAAGGCGGTGCGCCAGGCACTGCCCGAGTTCGTCATCGCCTTCCTCACCATCGCGCTGACGCTGGTCGGGATGGCCGTGCTGGACTGGCGCTTCCTGCTCGCCGCGCTGCTCGCGGTGCCGTTCCAGATCCTCGCCGTACGGTGGTACATCCCCCGCTCCACGCCCGTGTACGCCGCGCACCGGGTGGCGACCGGCGCCCTGCAGCACCAACTTCTCGACAGCGTCGGCGGCGTCCGGACCGTGCGCGCGTTCCGGTTGCACGACGGGCACGCGGAACTGCTGGAGCGGCGGTCGCGGGCGGCCGTCGATCTCGCGCTGCGCGGCATCCGGCTGGTCTCGGGCTTCTTCTCCCGTCTCAACCTCGCCGAGTTCATCGGTCTGGCGGCGGTCCTGGTCACCGGGTTCCTGCTGGTCGACGACGGCTCCGCCAGCATCGGCACAGCGACCGCGGCGGCGCTCTACTTCCACAGCCTCTTCAATCCCGTCAACGCCGCGCTCTTCCTGATCGACGAGGCGCAGTCCGCCGGCGCGAGCCTGGCTCGCCTGGTGGGCGTGTCGGGTCTGCCTGCGGAGCGGGAACCGGACCGGCCTGCCGTGCCGGTGGACGGTTCCGTGAAGGCGTCGGCGCTCAGCCACGCGTACGCACCGGGGCATCCGGTGCTGCGCGAGGTCGATCTGGAGGTACGCGGCGGGGAGCGGGTCGCCCTGGTGGGGGCCAGCGGGGCGGGGAAGACCACCCTCGCCAAGCTGATCGCCGGCGTCCACCGGCCGTCGGGGGGCTCGGTCTCCCTCGGCGGGGTCGACATCCGGGAGCTGGGACCGGCCGGGGTCCGGCGGGCGGTGACGCTGATCAGCCAGGAAGTCCATGTCTTCGCCGGGCCGTTGGCGGAGGATCTGCGGCTGGCCCGGCCGGAGGCCACCGATGAGGAGCTGGAAACGGCACTGGCCCGCGTGGGGGCCCTGGAGTGGGCGAAGGCGCTGCCCGACGGCGTCGGCACGGTGGTCGGCGAGGGCGGGCACCGGCTCACGGTGACCCAGGCCCAGCAGCTGGCCCTGGCCCGCCTCGTGCTCGCCGACCCTCCGGTCGCGATCCTGGACGAGGCCACGGCGGACGCGGGCAGCGCGGGCGCGCGCGTCCTGGAGTCGGCCGCCCTCGCCGCGCTGGAGGGGCGGACGGCGCTGCTGGTGGCCCACCGGCTGCCGCAGGCCGCGACCGCCGACCGTGTCGTCGTCCTCGACGGGGGACGGGTCGTCGAGACGGGCACACATGAGGAGTTGCTGGCCGCGGGCGACCGCTATGCCGCCCTGTGGGCGGCGTGGTCGGAGAGCCGACGGCCTGCGCCGTAGCCGCGGTGCGGCGGGCGGGCGGCCGCGCTCACGCGCGCGTGTCCGGGCGGTACGGCGAACCAGGCGGCGGCCGGCCGTCGCGCCCCTGCCAGCCGGAGGTCGGTGGTCGCGCCTTCGGACGGCCGCCGCACCAGCCAGCCCCGTAGCACAGGATCCTCACAGCGGGCGGGCCCGCAGGCCGCCGCACCACACACAAGCGCGAGCGCAACGGCGAACGAGGCCACGACCCGCCGATGGACGGCGGTCCCACCCGGGACGACCGGTCGTCGGCGGACACGCCCTCGCACGGCCGCCCCGGCCCACCCCGTAACGCAGGACCCTGATGACGGGCAGGCGCACGCAGGCCGCCGCATCACGCGCGCGTGCCAGCGCGGCAACGAATGAGGCCACGACCCGCCGGGGGGCGATGTTCGCCCCAAACGGCCGGTCGTCGGCGGTCGCGCCGCTGGACGGCCGCCGCCCCCGGCCTGCTCCGTAGCGCAGGAACCTGCCAGCGGGCAGGCCGCCACGCACATACGCGCGCAAGCGGAACGGCGAACAAGGCGACGCCCCGCCGGTGGGCTGCTGGTCGGCGGACCGCCCCGGACGGCCGGCAGCCGTCCGCCGGGCGCCACCCGGACCCGATCCGCCCTGCGAGCCCCGCCCCCAACCACGGACCCGCGCGAACGCCCGGCGGCGAGGGCAACCCCGCCACCGGGCGTCGGCGCTGTCGCCGCAGGCTCAGGCCGCTTCTGATGGATCTTGCTGGGCTCGCGTGCCCTGGCACCGCGCCTCGCCGCGTTGTCGTCGGTCACCTATGGGCCCCCTCGGCCCTGCGGCCGGGGAGGTGCCCCCACCCTGGGCCTGGCGGCCCGGGAGGTACCCCCACCGCATGGATTCCCTCCTCCGCCTTGCGATCCACGGCACCAGACCCCGCTCACTGATCCAGCCTGATCCATCAGAAACGACCTAGCCCTGCCGGGCGATCAGGCTCGCGGGCCGCAGATCGGTCCAGTTGGCCTCCACATAGGCGAGAGCGGCTTCCCGCGTGTTCTCTTCGAAGACGGTCCGCCAACCCGCCGGAATCTCGGCGAAGGACGGCCACAGCGAGTGCTGGTTCTCCTCGTTGACCAGAACCAGGAAGCGGCCTTCCGGGTCGTCGAACGGGTTGCTCGTCATATGTCGTCACTCCTCATGGACAGGCATGGACAGGGCGTCGGTCGTCGTGGTCACGGCGGTGCCGCCCGCGGACAGGGCGGTGAACAGCTGCGAGAGCGGCCGTTCCGGGTCGGCCGCCGCGCTCCGCAGCAGCAGCCGGAATTCGTCGGCGAGCCGCCGCGCCCGGGCCCGGCCGAGCAGTCCGGTCGCGTACAGCAGCTCGCAGTGCACGGGCCCGTCGCCGCGCGGCTCGTAGAAGCTGAGCGTCAGCTCCGCCGGGACCCGGCCGGTCGGCAGGGAGTGGAACGCGCCCATCCCGCCCTCCAGCTCCGCGAAGTCGGCCTGCTCGTGGTGGATCACCATGACCTGCGGTCCCTCGGGGGGCAGACCGGTCGCATGGAGCACCTCGTCGAACGGGACGTCCTGCCGGTCCAGAGCGCTCAGCGTCGTCTCCCGTACGCGGGCCAGGAGTTCGCTGAAGGCCGGGTCTCCCGCGGTGTCCGTGCGGAGCACCATGGTGTTGAGGAAGCAGCCGACCAGATCGGCCAGCCGCTCCTCGCCCCGGCCGGCGACCATGGTGCCGATCGGCAGGTCGGTGCCCGAGCCGTGGGCGGTGAGGAGGGCCGACAGGGCCGCGTGCAGCACCATGAACAGGCTGGTGCCGCTCGCCCGCGCGAGCCGGTCCACATCGGCGTGGAGCCGCTCGTCCAGAACGAACGCGATGTGGTCCCCGCGGTGGCCGAAGCCGCCGTCGGGCACCGCCGCACTCGGCCCGTCAGTGGGCAGCGCCAGCGCGCTGGGGGCGTCCTTGAGCGTCTGCCGCCAGTACGCGAGCTGCCGTCCGCCCGCGCTGCCGGGGTCGGCGAGGTCGCCGAGCACCTCGTGCGCCCAGTGGGCGTAGTCGGTGTACGTCACCGGCAGCGGCTCCCACGCGGGCGCTCGGCCCAGCGACCGGGCCGCGTAGGCGGCGGTGAGATCGCGGAACAGCGGAACGACCGACCATTCGTCCACGGCGAGATAGTGCGCGGTGAGCAGGACCGCCTGGGAGCCGTCGTCGCCGGTGAGGAGCCGGGCGCGCAGGGGCACCTGCTGGTCCGGGCCGGGGGTCTCGGCGGCGAGTTCGGCGAGGCGGGCGTCCAGTTCGGCGCAGTGCTCCGTTTCGAGGGCGGGCGGTTCGGCGGGCCGCCGGTGCACGGCCGCGTCCCGCTCGGTGAAGGCGGTGCGCAGGGGTTCGTGCCGTTCGGCCACGTCGGCCAGTGCGGCCGACAGCGCCGCCGCGTCCAGTCCGCCGGGCGAGCGCAGGGCGAGTGCGTGGTCGAAGCCCGTGCGCCGTCGGTACGAGGACCACTGCCTGCGCTGTACGGGGGCGACGGGCGACTCGGCGTCGTCGCGATCCGCGCGGTGTCCGGCCGGGCGGAGCGGTGGGCGGGCGGGCGACGCGCCGTCGAGCTTGGCGGCGACGCCGGCGACGGTCAGCGCGTCGAAGACGTCCCGGATGCTCAGCTCGACCCCGAACTCGGAGCGGATCCGGCCGAGGAGCCGCATGGAGGCCATCGAATGGCCGCCCAGCGCGAAGAAGTCGTCGTGAACGCCGACGTCCTCCAGCTTCAGGATCTCGCCGAACAGCCGTGCGAGGCGGGTCTGTGTCGGTGTGGCCGGGGCCGCGTCACCGGTCATCGCGGACCAGTCGGGTACGGGCAGGGCCTCGCGGTCCAGTTTGCCGTTGGGGGTCAGCGGCAGAGGGCCGTCCAGCGGCACGACGAGGGCGGGCACCATGTACTCGGGCAGCAGCCCGGCGACGTGCGCGCGCAGCGTCCGTGGATCGGGTTCCCCGTGCGCGGCGCCGTCGCCGGGGACGCCGTCGGGAACCGCGTACGCCACCAGGCGGACGATGTCGCCCCGGCGGTCGGGCACCACGGCGGCCTGGGCGACGGTGGGGTGTGCCGCGAGTGCCGCCTCGATCTCGCCCAGCTCGATCCGGAAGCCGCGGATCTTGACCTGGGTGTCGACGCGGCCGAGGAAGTCGAGGTTGCCGTCCCCGCGCCAGCGGGCGCGGTCCCCGGTGCGGTACATGCGGCTGCCGGGCGGGCCGAACGGGTCGGCGACGAACCGTTCGGAGGTCAGCGCGGACTTGCCGAGGTAGCCGCGGGCGAGCCCGCGCCCGGCGACGTACAGCTCGCCCGCCACACCGGGCGGGACCGGGCAGAGCCGGTCGTCCAGCACATAGCAGAGGGTGTTGGGGTCGGGCCGGCCGATGGGCACGCGCCCGGCGGGGCGCCCGCCCGCCTGCCGGGCGGGCCACAGCGTGGAGTTGACGGTGGCCTCGGTCAGTCCGTACGCGGCGATCAGATCGGCGGTGGCGCCGAAGCGGTCGAAGAGGTCCGGGGGCACCGTCTCCGTGCCGACGAGGACCGTGGATCCCGCGGGCAGTTCGCACTCCGCCGGAAGCGCCGACACCAGGGAGGGCGGCAGGATCATATGGGTGATCCGCTGGTCCGCCAGGAAGTCGGTGAGCGCCGGTCCGGCGACGCGCGCCTCGTCGGGTACGAGGACGAGCCGGCCGCCGTGGCAGAGCGCCATCGCCAGTTCGAACACCGCGACGTCGAAGCCGATGGAGGCGAACTGGAGGACTCTGCTGTCGGTTCGCAGGCCCATCCGGTCGACGGCGGTGGCGACCAGGCTGGAGATGCCCTCGTGCGGGACGACGACGCCCTTGGGGCGGCCGGTCGAACCGGAGGTGTAGATCACATACGCGGCCTGGTGCAGGTTGACCGGCGGGCCGTCGGCTTCTGTCGTGAGCGGCCGGTCGAGTTCGGCGGCGGTCTCCGGGGCGTCGAGCAGGACCATGGACGCCCCCGCCGTGTCGGGGATCTTCCCGGCGACGGGTTCGGTGCCGACGACGACGGCGGCCCCCGAGTCCTCGATCATGTAGGCGAGCCGGTCGGCGGGGTGGACCAGGTCGAGGGGAAGGAACGCCGCGCCGAGCTTGAGGACGGCGAGCACGGTGGCGACCATGTCGACCGAGCGCGGCACGGCCACGCCGACCACGCTCTCGGTCCCCACCCCGCTCGCGGCGAGCAGCCGGGCGATCCGGTCGGAGCGGGCGTCGAGCTGGGCGTAGCTCACCGACCGGGAGGGCTCCACGACGGCGACCGCGTCGGGCCGTTCGGCGGCCCGCCGGGCGAACAGGGCGGGCAGCGAGGACTCTTCGACCGCCCGGCCGGTGGCGTTGAAGCCCTCCAGGACGAGCCTCCGCTCGTCGGGGGCGAGTATCTCCGCGTGGGAGAGGGGCTGTTCCGGTTCGGCGGCCACCGCCGAGACGAGCCGGCGCAGCGCGGCGGCGAGCCGCTCGGCGCTCTCCCGGTCGAACAGTTCGGTGGCGAACTCCAGCCGGCAGTCGAGCGTGCCGGTTCCGTCGGAGCCGGCCGCCGTCTGCTCGGTGAAGCTGAACACGAGGTCGAACTTGGCCGATCCGATCCGGAACGGCACGTACTCCACATCGAGTCCGGGCAGCTCCAGTTCGTCGCCTGTGCGGTGGTGGTAGCCGACCATCACCTGGAAGAGCGGGTTGCGGGCGAGTGAGCGCGTCGGGTTCAGCCGTTCGACGACGGACTCGAAGGGGACGTCCGCGTGGGAGAAGGCGGCGAGGTCGGTGTCGCGGACCCGCGCCAGCAGTTCGGTGAAGCTCGGGTCGCCGGTGAGGTCGGTGCGGAGTACGAGGGTGTTGACGAAGAAGCCGACCAGTTCGTCCAGGGCTTCTTCGCCGCGCCCGGCGATGGGCGAGCCGAGGGGGATGTCCGTACCGGCGCCCATGCGATGGAGCAGCGCGGCGACGGCCGCGTGGACCACCATGAACATGCTTGCGCCGCTCTCCCGTGCCAGCCGCTTCAGCCCCTGGTGGGCCTCGGCGTCGAAGGCGATGTCGAGTTCGGCTCCGGTGAAGGCGGGCCGGGCGGGCCGTGGCCGGTCGGCGGGCAGTTCGATCTCCTCGGGGACGCCCGCCAGTGTCGTACGCCAGTAGTCCAGTTGCCGGGCGGCCAGGCTCCGGGCGTCGGCCGGGTCGCCGAGGAGCCGCTGCTGCCAGAGCGCGTAGTCGGCGTACTGGACGGGCAGGGGCTCCCAGTTCGGGGCCGAGCCCGACCGGCGGGCGGCGTAGGCGGTGGCCAGATCGCGCAGGAAGGGCCGGTCCGACCACTCGTCGGTGGTGATGTGGTGGAGCAGGAGGACGACGGCGTGGTCCTCGGGCCCCACTGCGGCGATCGTCGCCCGGAGCGGCAGTTCGGCGGCGAGGTCGAACGGGCGGTTGACGGCGGCGTCCACGACGGCGGCGACCTCGTCCTCGGTGGCGCGGACGGTCTCCACGACCGGGTGCGCCCGCTCGACGGGCAGGACGCGCTGGCACACCTGCCCGTCGCGTTCGGCGAAGACCGTGCGCAGCGCTTCGTGACGTGCCGTCACATCGGCGAGCGCGGTGCGCCAGGCGTCCGGGTCGAACGCGCCGCGCAGCCGCATCACCAGCGGGAAGTTGTAGGCGGCCGAGGCGCCTTCGATCTGCTGGATCATCCACAGACGCTGCTGGGCGTGGGAGAGCGGCAGTTCGGCGGGCCGCTCCCCGGCGGTCAGCGCCGGTCGGTCGGCGGTCGGCGAGCCGGTCGCGCGCTCCACCAGTTCGGCGACGGTCGGTGCCTCGAAGAGGTCCCGGATCGCCAGCTCGGCCTTGAGCGCGGTGCGGGCGCGGCTGATGAGTCTGGTGGCCAGCAGAGAGTGGCCGCCGAGGTCGAAGAAGTCGCTGTCGATGTCGACGTCGCCCTCGGGGAGGGAGAGCACTTCGGCGAAGAGCGCGCGGAGCGTCTCCTCCTCGGGCGACCGGGGCGGGCGGGCGGTGCTCGGACGCGCGGGTCCGGGGGCGGGGAGGGCCGCGATGTCGAGCTTGCCGTTGACGGTCAGCGGCAGTGCCTCCACGGCGACCAGCGCGGCCGGGACCATGTAGTCGGGCAGGCCGGCCTTGAGATGGTCGCGCAGCCGTCGCGGCAGTTCCTCGGCCGGTTCGTCGCTGCCTTCCGTGCCTTCCGTGCCTTCTGTGCCTTCTGTGCCTTCTATGCCTTCTGTGCCTTCTGTGCTTTCCGGTACGACATAGCCGATCAGGCGTTTCGTCCCGGCGGTCGACGCCACGACGACGGCGGCGTGGGCGACCTCGGGGTGGGCGGACAGGGCGGCGGAGATCTCGCCGAGTTCGATCCGGTAGCCGCGGATCTTGACCTGGTCGTCGGTACGGCCGAGGAAGTCCAGTAGTCCGTCGGGACGTTGCCGTACGAGGTCCCCGGTGCGGTACATGCGTTCGCCGGGCGCGCCGTACGGGTCGGCGACGAACCGCTGTGCCGTCAGGCCGGGCAGGCCGTGGTAGCCGCGGGCCAGTCCGGCGCCGGCGATGTACAGCTCACCGGGGCAGCCCGGCGGGACGGGGCGCAGCATCGTGTCCAGCACGCGGGCCCGCGTGCCGCGGATGGGTGTGCCGACCGTGGGGGTCGGGCTGTCCTCCGTGGATCCGCCGAGGGTGTTGATCGTGTACTCGGTCGGGCCGTAGAGGTTGTAGCCGTAGGTGCCCTCGGTGCGGCGCAGCCGGGTCCAGACGGTGTCGGAGACGGCCTCGCCGCCGAGCAGGACCAGGGCGGGCCGGTGCTTGCCGGTGGTCTCGTCCTGGTCGAGTAGGCCCTCCTCGATGAGTAGTTGGGCGTAGGTGGGCGTCACGTTGACCACGTCGACGCGGTGCCGGTCGCAGTAGGCCACCAGGGCTTCGGCGTCGCGGCGCAGTTCTTCGTCGCAGATGTGGACCTCGTGCCCCTCGACGAGCCAGAGCAGTTCCTCCCAGGACATGTCGAAGGCGAAGGAGACGGTGTGCGCGATGCGCAGGCGTCGTCCGCCCGCGGCGGCGATCGCCGGGGCGAAGATCTCCTTCTGGTGGTTGAGCTGCATGTTCGTCAGCCCGCGGTACGGGGTGACGACGCCCTTCGGCCGACCGGTGGAGCCGGAGGTGTAGATGAGGTAGGCGGGGTGTTCCAGCCGGTCGGGCAGGTCGAGTGCGAACGCGGGCCGCTCGTCGTCGGTGATCGCTCCGCCGGGGAGGCCGGCGATCTCGGCGGTGACGGCCGGGTCGTCCAGGAGGAGTTCGGGGGCGAGCGGGCCGGAGGGGCTCCGGAGCGTGGGGGCGACCGCCGTCGTGGAGAGCAGGCACAGGGGTCCGGTGTCCTCGACCATCAGCCGGAGCCGGTCGGCGGGGTGGTCGAGGTCGAGCGGCAGATAGGCGGCGCCGGTGCGCAGCACCGCGAACAGCGCCACCACCGTCTCGATGGAGCGCGGCAGCGCGAGGGCGACGGCCTTCTCGGGTCCCACGCCGAGGGCGAGCAGCCGCCGGGCGAGCCGGTTGATCCGGGTGTCCAGCTCGGCGTAGGTGAGTGCGTGCTCGCCGAAGACCAGCGCCACCGCGTCCGGGGTGCGGACGGCCTGGGCCGCGAGCATGTCGGCGACGGTCTCGTTCGGCACCGGGTCGTCTCCGGCCGCCCATGCGGAGAGGAGGGCGGCACGTTCGCCGGGCAGCAGCAGGTCGAGGGAGCCGACGCATGCGGACGGGTCACCGGTCAGCCTCTCCACCAGGGTCCCGAAGCGCTCCAGCGCGGCCCCGGCCTGCTCGTCGTCGACCAGGTCGGGGCGGTACTCCAGCTTCACCCTGATGACTTCGGCCGGGTTGACGATCAGGGTCATGGGGTAGTGGGTGGCGTCGACGCTGCCCACGGCGGTGATGCCGTGCCGTTCGGTCAGTCGCCGGAACGCGCCCTCGTCGGCGAAGTTCTGCAGCACGTACAGGGTGTCGAAGAGGTTCGGGTGGCCGCCGGCGCGCTGGAGTTCGGCCAGGCCGAGGTATTCGTGGTCCATCAGCGCGACCCGCTCGGACTGTACGCGGCGCAGGAGGTCCACGACCGGCTCGCCGGCGTCGAGGGTGACGCGCTGGGGCACGGTGTTGAGGAACATGCCGATGGTGGTGTCCGCTCCGGGCAGGTCCGCCGGCCTTCCGGCGACGGTGGTGCCGAACACGACGTCGGTGCGGCCCACGGTCGCGGAGAGCACGAGGGCCCACGCGGCGGAGAGCACCGCGTTGATCGTCAGTCCGTGCTCGCGGGCGAAGGCGCGCAGGCGGTCGCTCAGCTCCGGGGTGAGATCGAGGCCGCGGCGGTGTGGGATCGTCGGTTCGTCTCCCCGGTTCCGTGCGATGAGCGTCGGTTCGTCCAGTCCGGCCAGCGCGTGCCGCCAGCGGTCACGGGCGTCGTCGGCGTCGCGTTCCGCGAGGCGGGCGAGATGGTCGCGGTAGCTGCCGGGTGCGGGCAGCGCGGTGTCCTCGCCGGACGTGGCGTAGAGCGCGAGGAGTTCGTCGAGGAAGAGGGACTGCGACCAGCCGTCCCAGGCCACCAGATGGTGGCTGAGCATCAGGCGGTCGGTGTTCTCGGTGAGCCGGATGAGTTTCAGCCGGAAGAGCGGAGGCGCGGCCAGGTCGAACCGCTGCCGCCGGTCGGCGTCGGCGATCCGGTCGAGCCGTGTCCGCCGCTGCTGTTCGCCGAGTCCGCTCAGGTCGACCTCGGTCAGCGGTACGGGGACGTCGGCCGCCGGGCAGACGAACTGCACGGGTGAGGGGAGGCCGTCGCCGGTGATTCCGGCGCGGAGGCTCGGGTGGCGGCGCAGCAGTGCCGCGCACGCGGAGCGGAGCCGTTCGGCGTCGAGGCGGTGGCCGAAGTCGAAGGTGTCCTGTGCGGTGTAGACGTCGAGTGCGGATGTGTCGTAGCTGGAGTGGAAGTGGATGCCTTCCTGAAGCGGTGACAGGGGCCAGATGTCGGCTACGGGCAGGGGGCTGACGCGCTCGATCAGGTCGATGTCGGCCTGGGTGAGCGGGACCAGGGGCACGTCGGAGGGGGTGAGGGCGCGCGCCGGTGCCCCGGACTCCGAGGTCCGCGCGATGAGTTCGCGCAGTGCCGCCGCCCAGGCGCGGCCGAGCGCCCGCACATCGTCCTCGGTCAGGGCGTCGTCCTGGGTCCAGGTCCAGGTGGCGCGGAGTTCGGGGCCGTGCGGGGTGTCCGCGCAGACGGCGTTGACCTGGAGTGCGTACGGCATGGCGAGGTCGTCGTCGGGTTCCGCGGACAGGGCGTCGGCCTCCGCGGCGGGGGCCCAGTCGCTGGTCTGCTCGGCGGGCAGCCGGCCGAGGTAGTTGAACAGGACCTGTGCGGTGGAGAGCCGGGCGAAGACGGGGGCGAGTTGCGGGTTGAGGTAGCGCAGCATGCCGTACCCCTCGCCGGATCCCGGTGCGGACCGCACGGCCTCCTTGACGAGCTTGAGCACGTCGAGCACGTCGAGTGCGTCAAGTGCATCGCGGGCGTCGCGGGCGTCGTCGGTCGCGGGGAGCCGTACGGGATGCAGGCTGGTGAACCAGCCGACGGTACGGGACATGTCGAGGTCGGCGGCGTCGCGTCCGTGGCGTTCGAGGTCCACCAGCAGGTCGCGGTCCCGCCCGTCGCGCCCGCCCGGGTCGTTCAGGCCGGACAGGTCGTTCAGGCCGGACAGGTCGTTCAGGCCGGACGGGTCGTTCGGGTCGTCTCGCCGGCGCGATACGGCGAGCCGCAGCCCCGTGAGGAGGACCTCGGTGACATCGGCTCCGGCGGCTGCGGGCACCGTGGTGAGGAGCGCGCGGGTGTCCTCGGTGGACAGGGTGACGAGGTGTTCCCGCGCCGTACCGGCCGTTCCGTGACGAGTGGCGTCCTGGGCCAGTTCGGCTCCGGGCGCCAGGGTTTGGGCCCAGTAGGGCAGTTCGGCCTGCCGTAGCGGTGAGGTCGCCTGCTCGGCCACGTCCCGCGCGAACCGCCGCAGCGAGGTGGGCACGGGCTCCAGCACGGGCCGCTCCCCCCGTGAGACGGCCTCCCAGGCGGTGGCGAGATCGCCGAGCAGTACGCGCCAGGAGACGCCGTCCACGGCCAGGTGGTGGACGGTGAGCAGCAGCCGGCCCGGCCGGTCGCCGCCCGCGTCGAACCAGACCGCCCGCAGCATGACGCCGTTGTCGGGATCGAGCCGCGAGGCGGCGGCGTCGGACTCCTCTGCGATCGCCGCGCGGAGTCCGCCGTCGTCGAGACCGCGGACATCGACGCTGTGGAGCAGTGACGTCGCGTCCACCGCGCCGACGGCCCGCGTCCGTGCCGACCAGAGGGCGGGGATCGCCGGTCCGAGGTCCATGCGGGAGAGCGTGAGCCGCAGCCCCTCGTGGTGGTCCACGACCGCCTGCACGACGCGTGCCAGCGCGTCGGCGTCCGCGGCGGCGGGGGTCTGGAGCAGCATCGACTGGTTGAAGCGGCCGATCGCGCCACCGTCCTCGCGGAGCTGGTGGACGATGGGCAGCAGCGGCACTTCGCCCACACCGTCGGAGGCGGGGGCCGACGCGGCCGCGGTGCCGGGGGCGTCGGACCCGTCTGTGCCGTCGGGGGCTTCCGAGCCGTCGGGCGCGGCGACGCGGACCGCCAGCGCGGCCGGTGTGCGGTGCTCGAACACGTCCCTGGGGCTGATCGGCACCCCGGCCGCGCGGGCGCGGGAGGCGACCGACATGGACAGGATGCTGTCCCCGCCGAGGGTGAAGAAGTCCTCGTCCGCGCCGACCTCTTCGAGTCCGAGCACGGCGGCGAAGATCGCGCAGAGCCGTTCTTCGCGGCCCTGGCGCGCGGTCCGTCCCCGGCTCCTGTGGACGTCGGGGGCCGGCAGGGCCTGGAGGTCCGTCTTGCCGCCCGGAGTCAGGGGCAGCGCGTCGAGCGTGACGAAGTGGCCGGGCACCAGGGGCGCGGGCAGCGAACCGGCCAACGAGCCGCGTACGGCCGCGACATCGAGCACGGTTCCCGCGGCGGGGACCAGATAGGCCACCAACCGACCGGCTCCCCCGTCGTCGCCGCGGGCCACCACCACCGCGTCGCCGACGGCCGGCTCGTCGCGCAGCAGTGCTTCAATCTCGCCGAGTTCCACCCGGTTTCCCCTGATCTTGACCTGGTGGTCGGTGCGCCCGAGGTAGGTGAGCACTCCGTCTCCACTGAACCGGACCATGTCCCCGGTGCGGTACATCCGCTCTCCCGGTCCGCCGAACGGATCGGCGACGAAGCGCTCCGCGGTCAGCGCGGTGCGTCCGTGGTATCCGCGGGCCAGTTGCGCGCCCGCGATGTACAGCTCGCCCGGCTCCCCTTCGGCGACAGGGCGGAGGTACCGGTCGAGGACGTGGAGCCGGGTGTTCCACGCCGGGCGTCCGATGGGCACGGTGCTCTGCTCGCCCGGCTCGGAGCCCGCCTCCCAGCCGGTGACCTGGATGACCGCCTCGGTCGGCCCGTAGACGTTGAACAGGGGTACCCCGGTGCGCTCGCGCCAGCGCCGCGCGAGCGGAACGGACAGCGCCTCTCCCCCGCTGAACGCCCTGCGCAGACTCGCCCACCACGGCGGGCTCCCATCGGCTTCCTCGGCGAGCAGCGCGCCGTAGAGCGAGGGCACGAAGTCGACGACGGTGACCCGCTCGCGGCGGATCAGCCCGGTGAGGTACGCCGGGTCGCGGTGGCCGTCCGGCTTGGCGATCACCACGGTCCCGCCGGTGAGCAGCGGGGCGAAGATCTCCTGCACCGACGGGTCGAAGGCGGTCGAGTACTGGTGCAGCACCCGTTCGCCGGGGCCGAACCCGAACCGTCCGGCCGCCCAGGACAGTTGCCCGACGACCGCCCGGTGCGTCACCGCCACGCCCTTGGGACGGCCGGTCGACCCCGAGGTGTACATCAGATACGCGGCACTGTCCGGATCGGCGGACACGAGATCGGCCACCGGAGGCACAGGGCCGAGCACGGTCGGCACGGGGCCGGGGGCGGTCGGCACGGAATCGGGCGCGGTCGGCACGGGGCCGGGGGCGGTCGGCACGGAATCGGGCGCGGTCGGCACGGGGCCGGGGGCGGCCGGTACGGAATCGGGCGCGGTCGGTACGGAATCGGGCGCGGTCGGCATGGGGCCGGGTGCGGCCGGTACGGAATCGGGGGCGGCGGGCGCCCCGTGCCCGCGCTCCCCGAGGAGGACCGGGGTCACGCCCTCCAGTTCGGGCAGGCGGGCCCAGGACTCCCCGGTGGCGACGACCGTCCGTGCGCCCGAGTCGGCGAGCAGATACCGGATCCGGTCGGCCGGATGGTCGAGGTCGACCGGCAGATAGGCCGCGCCCGCCTTGAGGACTCCGAGCAGGGCGGCCGGCGAGTCGGCCGACCGGGGGACGGCGACCGCCACGACGGTCTCGGGGCCCACGCCGTGGGCGAGCAGCCGGTGTGCCAGCGACTCGGCCCGCTCGTCCAGTTCGGCGTACGTCGTCGGCGCGCCCTCGTCGACGAGCGCGGTCGCGTCCGGGGTGCGGCGGACCTGTTCGGCGAAGGCTCCGTGCAGCGTGCCGCCGGGGAGGGCGTGTTCCGCTCCGGCGAGGCGGCCGGGCGTGCTCGGCTGCTCGTCCGCGGGGCGCGTGGCCAGCCGTGCGACCGGAAGCCGGGGGTCGGCGATCACCTGGCCGAGAAGTGCCCTCAGCCGGTCGACGAACCGCTGGGCGGTCGCCGTGTCCAGCCGCGCCAGATCGTGTTCGAGCCGCAGTTCGAGCCGTTCGCCGGGGAGGGCGGTGAGCGCCAGCGGGTAATGCACCGCGTCGCGTATGTGCGATCCGGTGATGCGTACCCGCCCCGACGGATCGGCCGGTTCACCCGCGGCGGGAAGGTTCTCCACCACGACGAGCGCGTCGAACAGTTCACCGTGACCGACGGCCCGCTGGATGTCGGCGAGTCCGAGGTGCTGGTGCTCCAGCAGTTCGGCCTGCTCGTCCTGGAACCGGGCGAGCACATCGGCGATCGGCTCTTCGGGACGCCGGCGCAGCCGGGCGGGCACGGTGTTGATGAGCAGGCCGACCAGGGCCTCCACATCCGTCACGGCGGCCTGCCGGCCGGAGACCGTGGTGCCGAGGACCAGGTCGTCGGAGCCGACGACATCGCCGAGCACCAGACCGAATCCGGCCTGTACGACGGTGGCGAGGGTCAGCCCGAGCCGCCGGGCCCTCGCGGTGAGCGCCGCCGTGTCCGCCGCCGAGAGCCGTAGGGTGATCCTGCCGGTCCCGCCGGGGCCGGGCTCCCCCGCGCGGACGGGCAGCCTGGTGGGTGCGTCGAGCCCCGCCATCGCGTCGCGCCACGCGCTCCGTGCCCGCTCGCGGTCGCGTCCGGCGAGCCAGGCGGCGTACGCCCGGTAGGTGTCGGCGGGCCCTGCGGGCTCAAGGGGCGCGGCCACGGCTCCGGGCCGGTAGCCGTCCAGCAGCTCCCGCATGATGAGCGAGACCGACCAGCCGTCGACGACGATGTGGTGCAGAGTCAGGACCAGCAGGGAGCGCTGGTCGCCGAGGCGGATCAGAGCGGCGCGCAGCAGCGGCGGGGCCCCGAGGTCGAAGCTCTCCGCCCGGTCCGCGGCCGTGATCTCCTCGATGGCCGCGGCCCGCTGGGCCGCGCCGAGTTCCGAGAGGTCGGCGAAGCGCCAGGGCAGCTCGGTCCGTTCGCCTATGAGCTGGACTATCCGGCCGTCCGCGCTCTGGTGGAAGGCGGCGCGGAGCAGCGGATGGCGGTCGAGCACGCGCTGCACGGCCGCCCGCATCGCGTCGGCGTCCACGTCGCCGGCGAGTTCGACGGTGTCCTGCACGGCGTAGCCGTCCGCGCCCTGCCCGTCGACGGCGGCGTGGAAGAAGAAGCCCTCCTGCAGGGGTGTGGCGGGGAGGACGTCGAGGAGATCCGGGACGGTGGAGGTGAAGTCGGCTCGCTCGGCGTCGGTGGTCGGGACCAGGGAGAACGGCGGAGGCGTCGCGCCGGGCGCGGGCGGCGGCGCTGAGCTGCCGTGGGCGAGCGCCGACACCGTACGGCGGCGGAACACGTCGCGAGCGGTGATCGCCAGTCCGGCGGCGCGGGCGCGGTTGACGAGCTGGATCGCGACGATGCTGTCCCCGCCGAGTTCGAAGAAGCTGTCGTGGACGCCGACCGTCGGCAGGTCGAGTACTTCGGCGAAGAGCGCGGCGAGCGCGGCCTCGGCGGGCGTCGTGGGTGCGGCGTCCCCGGTCATGGCGGTCCACTCCGGCTCCGGCAGTGACCGGACGTCGAGTTTTCCGTTGGGCGTCAGCGGCAGTGCTCCGGCGAGGGAGACGACGGCCGACGGGACCATGTGGTCCGGCAGCGTCCGGGCGATCCGTGCCCGCGCCGCGGCCACGGACTCGGCGGTGGGCCCGCCGTCCTCGTCGCCCTGGCCGCTCTCGCCGGACTCGCCGCTCTCGCCGGTCAGATAGGCGACGAGGCGCTTCGCGCCCCGATGGTCGTCGCGGACGAGGACGGCGGCCTGGGAGATGCCCGGACAGGCCATGAACGCGCTCTCGATCTCGCCCGGTTCGATCCGGTGGCCGCGGATCTTGAGCTGGTGGTCGGCGCGGCCGAGGAACTCCAGGTCGCCGTCGGGGTTCCAGCGGACGCGGTCGCCGGTGCGGTACACGCGTGCGCCGGGCGGCCCGTACGTGTCGGCGACGAACCGTTCCGACGTCAGCCCCGGCCTGCCCAGGTAGCCGCGGGCCAGTCCGCGCCCGCCGACGTACAGCTCGCCCTCGACGCCCACGGGAACCGGACGCAGCGCCGCGTCGAGCACATAGGCGCGGGTGTTGGGGTCGGGCCGGCCGATCGGGGCGGGCCCCGGA
The DNA here is from genome assembly GCF_053600955.1 of Streptomyces sp. NPDC004838. NCBI lineage: Bacteria > Bacillati > Actinomycetota > Actinomycetes > Kitasatosporales > Streptomycetaceae > Streptomyces > Streptomyces sp. NPDC004838. Next base: position 286,429 of record NZ_JBSGAW010000003.1, read on the forward strand.
CGGCCGGGCTCGGCGTGCCACAGCGTCGAGTTGACCGTCGCCTCGGTCAGTCCGTAGGCGACGACGATCCGCAGCCGCCCGGACCAGCGGGCGATCAGCTCGCTCGGGACGGCCTCGGTGCCGACCACGAGCACCGCGCCCGCGGGCAGTTCGCACTCGGGCGGCAGCGCGGAGACGAGCGACGGCGGCAGGATCATATGGGTGGCCCGGTGCCGCTGGATGTACTCCGTCAGGGCTGCCCCGGCGACCCGGCGTTCGGCGGGGACGATGATGATCCGGCCGCCGACGCAGAGCGACATGACCAGGTCCCAGACGGTCACGTCGAAGCCGACCGACGCGAACTGCACGACGCGGCTCTCCGCAGTGACTCCGATCCGTTCGGTCGCGGTGGCGATCAGGCTGCCGATGCCGTCGTGCGGGACGACCACGCCCTTGGGGCGGCCGGTGGAGCCGGAGGTGTAGATGACGTACGCGGCCCGGTCGAGGGCGATCGGCAGGCCCGGGTCGGAGTCGTCCAGCGCGGCCAGTTCGGCGGCCACGGAGGGATCGTCGAGGAGGAGACGCCCGCCGGGCACGGCCGGAAGTCCGCCGGGCGCAGAGGGGAATCCGTCGGGCACGGGCGGGAGTCCGTCGGCCGACTCGCGGGTGGTGAGGACGGTCCGGGCGCCGGAGTCGGAGAGCATGTAGGCGATGCGGTCGCGGGGCTGGTCGGCGTCCAGGGGCAGATACGCGGCTCCCGCCTTGAGCACCGCCAGCAGGGAGACGACCAGTTCGGGCGAGCGGGGCACGGCGACGGCGACGATGTCCTCGTCGCGGACGCCTCGCGCGATCAGCAGCCGGGCCAGCCGGTTGGCGGCGGCGTTGAGCTGCGCGTACGTCAGCTCGCGGTCCTCGTACACGAGCGCGACGGCGTCCGGCGCGAGGCGCACGCGCCGTTCGAACGCCGCGGGCCAGGACAGTTCGGGGGCCTCGTACGGCGCGACCGAGAAGGTGTCGAGCAGTCGGGTCCGCTCCGCGGGGGAGGTCAGCTCGATACGGCCGATGGGGCGGTCCATCCCCGCCACGAGAGCGTCCAGGAGCAGCAGGAACCGGCGCTCGTGGTCGTCCAGAGTCCGCTGGTCGCACATCTCCGCGTCCGCGTCGAAGTCGATGCGGACGCTCCTGCCCGCCCCGCTCTCGGAGACGGTGATCGCGAGGTCGCTGACCGGGCCGAGCCATGTGGGCCGGAAGTCGGTCTCGTGGTCGCGGAAGCGGAGCCCTTCGCCGAGGGAGAGCAGGACGTTGACGGTGGGTCCCACGAGTTCCGGCACTCCGTCGGCCAGAGCGAGGTCTCTCGCCAGGTCCTCGGCACGGTAGCGCCCGTGTCGGACCGTCTCGGCGATCGCGGACCGTACGACGTCCACGAGTCCGGATCCGGTCAGGCCCCCGTGGACGGAAAGGCGCAGCGGGAGGACGTTGGACGTCATGCCGGGGATATTCGCCGCGTCGGCGTCCGGCCGGGCGGCGACCGGCAGGCCGAGGACGAGGTCCTGCTCGCCGGAGACCCGGTGCACATAGGCGGCCACGGCGGCCACCAGCAGCCGGGACAGCCGGACGCCCGCGCCCGCCGCGGCGACGCGCAGCCGGGCCGTGTGCTCGGGGGAGAGCTCCGCCGTGCGCCGTACGCGCCGGGTCATCGGCGTCGGCGCGCGCTCGACGAGGCGCACGGGTTCCGGCCGGTCGGCCATGCGGCCGAGCCAGTAGGCGCGGTCCGCCCGGTGCTGTTCGGAGTCGCGGTAGGCCCGGTCGGAGTCCACCAGCCGGGACAGCTCCCAGTGCGGGGCTTCGGCCGGGTCCCCGGCGGTGTAGAGCTCTCCGGCCCGGCGGGTGATCAGGGCGATGCTCGTGCCGTCGACGACGATGTGGTGGTAGCGCTGGTACCACAGGACGCGGTCGTCCCCGAGGCGCAGCAGCGCATGGGCGAAGAGGGGGCCGCGCGCGAGGTCGGCGGGCCGGTCCCGGTCGGCCTCCATCCAGTCGGCGGCGGCGCCGTCGGGGTCCGGAACGCCGCGGAGGTCGACGGTGGGGACCTCGACGGGGAACCGCCGGGGCGTCTGGCGCGGTTCCCCGTTCTCGGATGTGAGGTACACGTGCAGGCACTCGGCCTCCTCGGCCGCCCGACGTACGGAGGCGGTCAGGCGGTCGAGGTCGGTGTCGCCGCGCAGTTCCAGGACGAACGAGACGTTGTAGGACGAGTGGTCCAGCTCGATCTGCTGGGCGAGCCAGATGCCGGATTGCCCGCCGGTGACGGGTATCCCGGCGGTTGTCCGGTCCGACTCGGCGTCATACATCGTCGATGGGCCTTTCCCTGGTGGTACGTGGGTGGTGGTCGACCGGACGGCTTCGGCAGGGCCCGGCGTCGTATCGGCCGGGCCGAGGGCGCGGTGTTCCGGGCGTCCCGCCCGGCGGGCGGCGTCCGCAGGGCAGGCGGGGGCCCGGGGCCGGCACTACAGCCGGCCGCCGGACCACCGCCGCTGGACGGTTGCTTGACTACTTGATGCCCTCGAGCATCGGGACGACCTGGTCGATGGCGTACGGGATCGACAGCACCGTGTTGAAGGAGAGCGCGGCTCCGATGTCGGGGCTGTCGTACGGCAGGAACAGATCCCGCTTCTCCTGGTGGACCTTGGTCTTCTTGTAGAGCGGGTCGGCCTTCAGGGCCTTCTCGGTCTCGGGGGTGCCCAGCCAGACCGTCCGGTCGGCCTCCATGACGTCGAGCCTCTCCGAGCTGAGGTCGGCGATGTTCTCCTTGCCCAGCGTCGTGCGGTACGCCTCGGGGGTGGTGAAGCCCATCTCGGAGAGGAAGACGACCTTCGGGTCCTTGGGCGAGAACGCCGCGAACTTGCCCGGCTCGTAGGGCTCGCCGACGGTGACCGTCTTGCCCTTCCACTCGGGGTGCTTGTCACGGACGGCCTTGAAGCGCGCGTCGACGCCGGCGATCAGCTTCTCGGTCTCCGCGTCCTTGCCCAGCGCCTTGCCTATCTGCTGGGTCATGACCTTCCACGGCGCCTGGTAGTCCTCGTGCCCCTTGGGCTGGGCGACGACTTTGAAGAGCTTGGAGAGCGTGTCGTACTGCTCCTTCTTCATGCCCGAGTACTGGGCCACGATCAGATCGGGCTTGAGCGCCACGATCTTCTCCATGTTGAACTCGTCGCGCTCCCCCACGATCTGCGGTGGCGTGGATCCCCACAGTTCCTTGGTCCAGGGCCACTTGCCGTACGGCTTCTCCTTGAACCAGTCCACCGAGCCGACCGGCTTGACGCCCAGCGCCAGCACCGTGTCCTGGTCGGAGAGCCCCAGGGTGACGACCTTCTTCGGCTCCGCCTCGATCGTCGTGCTGCCGTACTTGTGATCGACGGTGACCGGGAAGGCCGCGGACTTCCCGGTCGTCGGGCCGGAGGGCTCGGAGCCGGACTTCTCACCGCCGTCGCCGCAGGCGCTCAGGACGAGCAGGGCGACGGCGGCGACGGCCACGCGGGGGATGGATCTGGCCATCCTCGTCAGCGCGGGGCGTGTACCAACGGACACGGGTCTTTCCTTTCACAGGGGTTTCACGGTGCGTGCCACGCCCGCCCGGCGTGGGACGGCTGCGAGGCGGGAGAAGAAGCGGGGACGGGCGGGGACAGGCGGGGACAGGCGAGAAACGGGCGCGCTGGGACGAGAGGGTCTAGAGGGATGAACCGATCTCGTCGGCGGCACGGCGGGGTGCGGTCGGCCCCTGGCCGCGGCCGACGATCGATTCCAGGATCTCGCCGACCCTGACCGCCGTGTTCGACAGCAGGGACGAGGTGATGCCGTGCGTGTGCTCGGTGCCTCCCTGCAGATAGATTCCGCACCGCAGTTCGGGATCGGTGACGACGCTGTAGTCGCGCTCGACGCGGACGCGGCCCTTGTCGTCACGGTGGCAGTACTTCTCGACCTCGCCGAGGAGTCCGAGGGCGTCGGCGGACCGGTATCCGGTGGCGTAGACCACCACATCGGCGTCGAGCGGTGTCCTCTCCCCCGTGACCAGCGACTCGACGGTCGTACGGACCTTGTCCGGGGTCTCCACGACGTCGGTGAGCCGGGAGACCTTGAGGAAGCGCAGGCGCTCCGTGCCGAGGACCTTCTCCCGGTACTCCTGACGGTAGAGATCGTCGATCAGGTCGATGTCCACCACGGAGTAGTTGGTGTTGCCGTGGTAGCCGATCAGCTTGCGCTTGGTCTCCTCCGGTGCGGTGAAGTACTCGTCGACCGCCTCGGGGTCGAAGATCCTGTTGGCGAAGCTGCTGTCGTCGGCGGGGCTGTAGCCGTAGCGGGAGAAGACGGCGCAGACCTCGGCCTTCGGGAAGCGCCGGTGCAGGAAGGCCACGCTCTCCGCGGCGCTCTGTCCGGCCCCGACCACGATGAAGCGGGACGGCTCGGCGTCCTCGAGGCCGTCGACCCGTGACAGCAGGTCGGAGTTGTGCCAGATCCGGTCCGTCCGGTCGGTCCCCTCGGGCATCTGCGGCCGCAGCCCCGTGCCGACCACGAGGTTGCGGGCCCGGTGGACCACCAGCTCCGTGCCCGCACGGGCCGTCACGTCCACGTACCGCACGACGCCGTCTTCGACGACGGGCCGGACCGCGACGACCTCGTGCCCGTAGGACACCATGTCGTCCACCTTGGCCGCGGCCCACTCGAAGTAGCCGTGGAACTCCACCCGCAGCGGGAACAGGTTCTTGTGGTTGACGAAGTCGATCAGCCGTCCCGTGCTCTTCAGGTAGCAGAGGAAGCTGGACTCGCTCGCCGGATTGCGCAGCGTCACCAGGTCCTTGAGGAAGGACACCTGCATGGTGGCGTCGTCGATCAGCATGCCGCGGTGCCAGCCGAAGCGGGGCTGCCGCTCGAAGAAGTGAGCAGTGACCGCCTCCTGCCTGCCGACGCCTGCGTTGTGCTCGCTGAGCGCGATCGCCATGGCCACATTGGACGGGCCGAAGCCGATGCCGATGAGGTCATGGATCAGTGGTGCGTCGTCAGGACGAGCCTGTGACATGTCACTCCCATTCATACGGGGCAGCCGCTTGTCAGGCGTGGGGTAAGCGGAAGCAGGGCACGCCGGACAGAGCGGCGGCCGAGCGGAACTTAGGTAACGCTAACCTGACTTGAAGAGCCCTGTCGATAGGGACATAAGGAATAAAAGGCGACCCATGGTTGCTAACTCACCTGAGAATCATGCCCTGTTGTGCACTTAGGCAAGGCTTGCTTAACTTGGCGTCGGTCCATCACCGCTCCAAGGAGGAACCCCATGCGGGTCGTCGTGTTCGGCTATCAGACCTGGGGACACCGCACCCTGCACGCGCTCCTGGAGAGTGAGCACGACGTCGTCCTGGTGGTCACGCACCCGAGGAGTGAGCACGCGTACGAGAAGATCTGGAGCGACTCGGTCGCCGACCTCGCCGAGGAGCACGGCGTGCCGGTGCTGATCCGCAACCGCCCCGACGACGAGGAACTGTTCGCCCGGCTCAAGGAGGCCGACCCGGACATCATCGTGGCCAACAACTGGCGGACGTGGATCCCTCCGCGTATCTTCGGCCTGCCCCGTCACGGCACCCTCAACGTCCATGACTCGCTGCTGCCGAAGTACGCCGGCTTCTCCCCGCTGATCTGGGCGCTGATCAACGGCGAGCGTGAAGTCGGCGTCACCGCGCACATGATGGACGACGAACTCGACGCCGGTGACATCGTGCTCCAGCGTGCCGTACCGGTCGGGCCGAAGGACACGGCCACCGATCTCTTCCACAAGACCGTCGATCTCATCGCCCCGGTCACCACCGGAGCGCTCGACCTCATCGCGTCCGGGCACACCGACTTCACGCCACAGGACCGGTCGCTCGCGAGCTTCTTCCACAAGCGGTCCGCCGAGGACATCCGCATCGACTGGAACTGGCCCGCCGAGGACCTGGAGCGCCTGGTCCGCGCCCAGTCCGCCCCGTACCCGAGCGCCTTCACCTTCCACCAGGGCAGGCGTCTGGAGGTGCTCTCCTGCGTCGTCTCCGAGGGCCGCTACGGGGGCACTCCGGGCCGCGTCTTCTACCGCGAGGGCGACGGGGTGGTGATCGTCGCCGGAGCCGACGCCCGCACCGGCCGCAATCACGGGCTCGCCCTCACCCGCATCCGCACCGAAGCGGGTGAGGAGATGCGGGCGACCGACTACTTCACCACGATGGGCGGCTATCTCACGGGCCGGCCCTGACGACCGGAGCGCGGCGGCTTCGCCGGGCCACCTGAACTTCGGCGCCGACGCGCTCTGCCCGGCGTTCCGGTGGAACGCCGGGCACCCCGGAGGCCGGCCGCCCCGGACGGATTCACGCCACCCCCACACGGGGGTGCGTCCGCCGCCGGGGCAGCGCGGATCATCAGGCGATGGGGTACTCCGTATGGCAGTCGTACTCCCTGGTCCCGTTGGTCTGACAGGACGTCAGGGTGATCGTCGTGCCCTCGGCGAAGCTCAGGTTCCAGGTGAATCCGGTCTGGTTCCCCCGAGTCCAGTAGTAGGGGGTGCCGTTCACATAGGCCACCACGCCCTCGCCGTTGGCCTCGTAGTCGGAGATGTGCAGCTTCTCCCCGTACGCCTCGAAGTACACCATGTCGACCCGGATGCCCCTGGAGTTCTCGTGGTAGATCCAGCAGGACCTTCCGCCGGCGTCGCCGTCGTTGTAGGTGCAGTATCTCTCCAGAGCGGAGGCGCTGCCCTGGCTCAGTGCGAACATGGCGAACAGAGCCGCGGACACGGTCGCGATCCGTCCTGATCTGCGCATGGACTTCCCTTCGACGAGGAGTTCAGGGCTGAGGGGACGCGGCGGGCCGGGCCGTCCGTCGGCGGAAGTGGGCCGTGGTCCGCACCGCGAGGCAGCCCCGGGCGTTGCGGCTCACTGTGCCAAGCCCCGCCCGGCGGTTCCATAGCGATGCGTGCCAGGCGGCTTGGCGATGAGCGCCACAGCCGTTAGGGGGCCGGGCGTGCCGCCCCGCGCGGCCACGATCACAGGGGCGGCACCGTCCGGGCGGGCCGGTGCGGGCCGGGCACTTGCCCGCGGGACCCGTCGCCGCCCGCGCGCCGTGCGGAAGCGGGCAGTGGGCGCCGCCCGGACTGAGATCCGGCCGTCCGCGCGTTCACCGGGTCCGCCCCAGTTCCGCGCGCAGGAGGCGGTGGACATTGCCTCCCATGATCTTGCCGATGTCCGTCTCGGAGTGGCCGCGGCGGACGAGTTCCGCCGTCACGAGGGGCAGTCCGGAGGGGCCTTCGAGGCCCGGCAGGACGGCGAGCGGGTCGATGTCCCCGTAGGCGAAGTCCTCGCAGCAGGGCGGGGTGACGTCGGTGATGACCTCGTACACGAAGTCGGGTCCGATGCCGACGTGGTCGATGCCCGCGACGGAGGCCACGTGCTCGATGTGGTCCCCCAGCCGCTCCACCGTCCGCGCCTCGGGATCGGCGTCGAGGAAGGCGGGCAGGAAGTTGACGCAGACGATTCCCCCGGTGGCGGCGATGCCCCGGATCTGGTCGTCGGTGAGGTTGCGGTGGTGGTCGCGCAGGGCGCGGGCGGAGGAGTGGCTGGCGATGACGGGGCGGGTGGCGAGTTCGAGGACGTGTCCCACCCCGGCGGCACCGAGGTGGGACACGTCGAAGATCATGCCGATGCGTTCCATCTCCGCCAGGGCCCGCACGCCCGCCTCGGTCAGCCGGGAGCCGGTGGCGTCCTCGCCGCTGCCGTCCGCCAGCGGCGTACGGCCCCAGTGGGCGATGGACGCCATGCGCACGTCCAGGCGGTGGAGGGTGTGGAACAGCTCGACGTCGGCGTCGACGCCGGGTGCGCTCTCCAGAGCCAGGACGAGCGCGATCCGTCCGTCCGCGAGAGCGGCGTCGATCTCGTCGCCGTCGCGGCACAGGGCCACGGTGTCGGCGTTGCCCTCGGCCAGCACATGCGCGGCCTCGATCATGCGCAGCGTGCGGCGCAGTGCGCCCTCGGGGCGGTACGGGTCGTCGATGAAGACGGGCAGCACCTGGATGTCGACACCGCCGGCTTGGAGCTGGGGCAGCCAGCGCTCGCGGAAGAAGTCCGCCCAGCGGGCCGGAGGACGCGCGGCCACCGCCTCCAGGAGATCGTTGTGGGTATCCGCGACGACGGCTCGGCGGTGGAGTTCAGCGGTCATTTCGAAGCCTTCCGGTGTGCGGTGGCTTCCGGCGGTGCGGCGGCCACAACGGGGCGGGTTCACGCGTCTGACGGGCGATGGCGGTGGCGGTGGCGGTGGCCGCGTCGTCGCCCGGTGCCGTACGCAGTGCCTGTGGCGGCGCGCGGACTGCGGATTGCGGACTGCGGACTGCGGCCCGTTTTCGCCGTGCGGATCACCGGGTACGGCCGACGGGGAACTGTGATGTGCCGGTCCTCGCGGTGTGACGCGGCTGACCCGGCCCGGCGGCCTTCGGGCCGGGTACGGGCGTTCCCGGGCCGGAGCACCTGTTCAGCCGAAGGCCGCCTGCGCGTACGGCAGTCGCCGTACCCGGTGATCACGTACGAGAAGCCGTCCGGCGCCCTGGGTCAGAGATCAGGGACTGGCCGTACCGGTGTCCCCCTTGGCCGAGTCCCCCAGGAGATAGCGCAGGCCGTTGGCGAAGGAGCGCCGCCAGCCGGCGTGTTCGTGGGCGCCGGGGAACTCGTCGTACGCGACCTCGTAGCCCTTGGCGGTCAGGACGTCGCGCAGATGGCGGTTGGCGGCCAGGAGGGTGATTCCGGTGGGCAGGGGCTGGGTCTCCAGCGTTCCGGCGCTCACCCAGTAGCGGGTGCCGGTCACGGGGTCGGCGGCGATCTGCCGGGTCAGCCACTCGGGTTCGCCGTCGTGGCCCATGGAGTACTGGCCTTCCTCGACGCCGACGACGCTCTTCTGGCCCCACCAGTGGGAGCCGGAGAGGGAGAGCACCCGGCCGATGACGTCCGGCCTGCTGTGGGCGAGCCAGACGGAGCCGAGGCCGCCGTAGCTGGCGCCGGTGGCGACCGTACGGGACGGGTCCTCGCCGGCGCCGTACTCGGAGCGCAGCCAGGGCACGAGTTCGTCGGCGTACTGGGTCACGAGATCGGGGTTGCAGCACATCTCCACCATGCGCGACATGGGGTCCTTGTTGTGGACGAAGGCGGCGACGGACGGCGGGATCGCTCCGGCCTCGATGAGGTTGTCGAAGATGACCGGGTAGTTCTCCACCTGATACTCGCCGTCGAGGAGGAACACCAGGGGGTAGCCGCCCCGGCCCCGCTCGTAACCGGCGGGGGTGTAGACGGTGATGGTCCGCTCGTCGCCGAACGCCTCGGAGCGCACCCGATGTTCGGTGAGGGTGCCGGGAGTGCGGCTGGGGCCGAACCAGGGCTCGCTGGCCGCGCCGGGAAGGGTGAGGACGGAATCCTTGGCGTCCTGATCGAACTCGGGGCCCATGTGGATGATGTCGGAGGTGACGCGGTCGGGGTTGAACGGGTCATGATGCGTACAGCGGTCTCGCTGGAGCGCGAACTCGAGCATCGCGCCCTCTTCCTGCATGACTTGCATCACCTCGATCGTCGACATGCTGGTGCTCGGGTCGTCGACGGCGAAGGTGTACAGGATCGACAGGCGGTCGTCGTCGACCGGGAGCGAGAGGTGCCAGACGTCGGTGCCCGCGATCCTCTCCATCTGCGCCGCCCGGCCCGACTCGTCAAGGGTGAGCTGGGAGGTGACCGCGACCTGTTCGGCCTGGCCGATCCAGACGAAGGTGACGAGATAGCCGCCGTCGGGGAGCGGGTCGAGCAGCGGACCGCCCGCTTTGTTCAGGGCGTCGGTGAGCGCTGCGACCGCTCCGTCGTGGCTGGCCGCGACAGCGCTCAGAAGCCGGGTGGCGAGTTCGGGTGCGGGTGCGTCCGTGGTCATGTGCTGCTCCTCGTGAGGTGATCTGGAGTCGGTTCGGATCGGAATCGGACGGAGAAGTGGTTCCGGTCCGGATGTGAAGCGGGACCGGGTCAGTAGTCCGGAGGCCGAGCCTCACCCAGTGGGCCTGTAAATCGAAGGCGAACGGGGCTTCTCGGCCTTGGACGCCTTCTGTTGACGAATCAGGCGTGAACGGTGGGGGCCGGTTCGGCGGTGGGCCGGGGCGATGTGTTCGCCCGGCGGCCGGGCACGCGCCAGGCGAACAGAATGGCCAGCGCGGTGATGACGCCCCCGGCCATGAAGGTGGCGGTGTAGCCCGCGTCCGTGGGCATCGGGATCGGCGACCCCTCGGCGGAGTTGGAGATGATCGCCGCGGAGACCTGGACGCCGAGGGGGGTGCCGACGGCCCGGGCGACCATGTTGATGCCGGTGGCCGCGCCGGTGTCCTTGGACTCCACGGAATCCAGTGTCCCGTTGTAGAGCGCGGTGCCGCTCATGGCTCCGCCGACTCCGAGAAGGACGACGAAGAGGATCAGGTGCCAGGGTTCGCTGTGCCGGTAGGCGGCGAACACCATGCCGGCTGCCATGATCACGAATCCCGCGGCCAGGACCGTACGGGAGCCGAAGCGGCGGCAGAGCGTACCGGCCAGCGGCCCGGCCAGCACGGCGACCACGGCACCGGGAAGCATGTAGAAGCCGGTTTGGGTGACCGTACCGCCGAACCCGTAGCCCGTCAGCTCGGGGGCGAGGACGATCTGGGGGATGGACAGAGCCGCCACCGAGCTGCCCAAGCCGAGCACCAGGGCGGCCAGCGTGCAGCTGAGCACCGCGGGACGCTTGAGGAACCGCACATCGACGATCGGGTTCTCGACGCGGAGTTCGATCTGCACCCACAGCGCGCCGAGGACCGGGAACGCGGCGAACAGCCCCAGGACGAGCGGTGACGACCAGCCCCACTCGGGCACTTTCGCCAGGGCGAACGTCAGACAGAACAGGGTGATCGCGAGCAGAACGGCGCCGGCCCAGTCGATCCTGCCGGCGCTGTTCTCCGGGGCCTTGCCGGCGGTTCCGTCCGGGGCCGCGCCACCTGGCGAAGGAGCGGTGCGGGGCATGACCCAGTAGGCCGTCAGGGTGGTCACCGTGATGACGATGGCGGGCAGGCCGAAGATCCACCGCCAGGACAGGTTCTCGGCGATGGGCCCGGCGAGCACCATGCCGAGACCACCGCCGAAGGTGAACAGTCCGACCAGGAGCCCGACAGCGAAAGAACGTCTCTGCTCGGGGAAGTTCTCCCGCACGATGACAAATCCCAGCGGCAGGACGGCGGTGCCGACGCCCTGGATGGCCAGTGCGACGATCAGCAGGGGGAAGGACTGGGTGACCGAGGACAGGGACGCCCCGACCACCCCCGCACAGCCCACGGCGAGCAGCACGCGCCGGCCGCCGTAGCGGTCGGCCAGCGAACCCACGAGCGGGATCGCCAGCGACGCGGTGATGGCGATGGAGCTGAGCAGCAGGGCGGCTTCGGCCGTGGTGAGTCCCAGATCCGCCTGGATGACGGGCAGCGCGGGAAACAGCATGGAGTCCAGCAGCCCGGTGACGACGATGACCACGGCCGTCAGGACGAGGGCGGGAGTGCCGGACTGTGGTGACGCGACGCTGGGTGGTGCGGCTGTCTCGGACATGAGTACTCCGGGTTTCCGAGGATGGGTGGTGACGAGCGGCAACGGTCGTGTGTGCGTACTGCCGGCTGAAGCGCCCCGTGCTCAGGCGGAGGCGATCCAGTCGGTGATCAGCTCGTCGAGCACGCCGAGCGGTACGGCGCCGTGTCCGATGACCTCGTGGTGGAAGTCCTTGATGTCGAAGCGGTCGCCGAGCGCGGTGCGGGCGCGTTCGCGCTGGGCGCGGATCTCGCGGCGGCCGATCATGTAGGCGGTGGCCTGGCCGGGCCAGGCGATGTAGCGGTCGATCTCGTTGCGGACGTTCTCCTCGGTGGTCGCGGTGTTCTCCCGCATGTACGCGACGGCCTTCTCCCGCGACCAGCCGAGGTGATGCATCCCGGTGTCCACGACGAGCCGGCAGGCGCGGACCGCGTCCAGCGACAGCATCCCGAAGCGTGCGAGGTCCGAGCTGTACAGGCCCATCTCGTCGGCCAGCCGCTCCGTGTACAGCCCCCACCCCTCCAGATGCGCGGTCATCTGGCCTGCCGTCTTCCGGCGGAACTCGGGCAGATCGCGCAGGGTCTGGGCGAGGGCGATCTGGAGGTGGTGGCCGGGGATGGACTCGTGGAAGGCCAGAGCCTCGTACTCGTACCGGAACCGGATTTCGGGGCGGATGGTGTTGATCCAGTGGGTGCCCGGCTGCCCCGGCCCGAGAGGGGGCTGGTAGTACGCCAGGGGCGCGGTCTCCGCCTCCAGCGGATCGATCTCCCGCGTCACGCAGTCGGCGATGTCATACGTACGGAACCAGTCGGGAACGACCCGCCGTGCACGGTCCAGGGCCTCCTCGACCAGTTCGACGATCTCCTGCGAGCGGGAGAACCGCAGCGACGGGTCCTCCCGCAGCGCGGCCAGCGCCTCATCGGCGGTCCCGGTCTTCAGCACCTTCCCGCCCAGCTCCGCGAACTCCTCCCGCAGCGCGGCGACCGTCTCCAGCCCGATCCGGTGGACCTCGTCGGGACTCAGTCCGGGCCGGGTGTGCCGGCCGACGGCATCCGCGTACGCCTCGGTCCCGCCGGGCACATGACACACACCCGCCTCGGAATCCGGCCGGGCCCCGTCGGCGAGTGCGGCGAGTCCCTCGCGGTACCGCAGGATGGACGGCCGCACCGCGTCCCGTACCAGCGCGCGGCCCTTCTCCTCCTCCGGCATGCCCTTCAGCGGACGCACCAGCGCGTCCTCGTCGAGATCGACGGCGAGATGGCCGTCCAACTGCGCCAGCGCGCTGTCCACACCGCTGCGCAGCGGCCTGCGGCCCTGCGCGGCCGCCTCCCGGGTGCACTGGAGCGACCCGTCGAAGTACCTGGGCAGCGCGGCCAGCCGCTCCAGATAGTCCGGCGCGCCCTCCTCGTCCACGGGGGTCATGCCGAGCGACTGGAAGACATGATTCTGCGTGGCCGTGATGCTGGCGGAGACCGCGAAGTCGGTGAGCCCGTGCTCGATCTCGCTCGCACCGCTGTCGATGAGATTGCGCAGTACTCCGTGGGTGACCCGGTCCTCACCCGTCAGCTTCTCCCGGGGTACGGCGGTCAGCCGCTTCCCCAAGGCGATCAGGTCTGACCGATGCCTCTCCGCCGCCTCCCGCGAGGGGTCGGGTACCTCATGGGCGTGACCGGCGACACCCATGAGGGGCGCGGCGAAGGGATCGAACGCCATCTCCCCGGCGAAGTACTCCTCGGCCAGAGCCGCGAGTTCCGCCTGATGGTTCTGCTCAGCCATGAGTTACTCCCGATCTCGGCATTTCGATGGGCCGAGTATTTGTTTGAACACATCACAGTGTCAAGAAACTGCATCATTCAGTTATTACTGAATGACGGCTCTCGATACACTGATGACATGACTCGGGAAGATCAACAGGCGCACCTGCGGTTCGCCGACGAGGTGGCCGCGGTGTTCGGGGGCGAACTGCCGCCCATGGCGGGCAGGATGGTGGGAATGCTGCTGATCGCAGAAGAACCCCGGCTGTCCACCAAGCAGTTGGCGACCCGGATGGGAGCCAGCCCGGTGACCGTCTCCAGTATGGGAAGGCTGCTGCGCCGCCTGAACATGGTCGAGCGGACGGTGTCCCCCGAGACGCGGCGGGACGAGTTCAGTCTGCGCTCGTCCAGTTGGGTGGAGGTCTACGGGGACAACGCGCGAGATGTGTCCCGGCTGGTGGCGGTACTCGACGAGCAGCTCGCCGACGACGACCTCCCCGACGCGCCCAGAGTCCGCATCCTCGAGATGCGGAACTTCTACGCCTTCCTCCTGGCCAACGTCCCGGAATTGCTCGGCCGGTTCCTTCAGTGGCGTGCCGACCATGGCCCGCACGCCGTGTTCCACGCGGACGGCGACACGGCCCCGGGGGACACCGCGGGGGCCGGATCCCGGAGCGGGCAGGACTCCGGGACGCCCCCGTCCTGACCGGTGCGACCTGAAACGTCCCTCTTCAATCAGCCGATCGGTGATCGGATGTGTCCGTCCGGACAGTGATCACTGAGGCGATAGGGGACCGGACCGAGCCGCTGATGTCCTGATCCGGGCCCGTCGACAGGCCGCTGTTTCAGCGATCGGCCACCCGGCGCGCGATCGCGGGCCGGGCTTCCCGTGCCGACGATGTGCTCCACGATTCCGAACGCCTCGCCGATGGGCACGGTGTCTTCGGCCGGGTCTTCGGCCGGGTATTCGGCCGGGTGTTTGTCCGGGTATTTGTCGTACTGCCCGTAGGAGAGGGCGAACCCGTCGCTCGGACCGCCGGCTTCCGGGTCCACGGCATGCCCGCCGGGATCGCCCTCCCTTTCGAGCGGCATCACCATCGCGCGCTCGGTGTTCGTCACGAAGACCGGCGACACGAAGACCGGCGACCGTCCGGACGGACCGGTCGGCCACGTCTCAAGCCGCCCACTGCCGGTCCTCGCCCGAAGGGTCTCCGGCACCACCTCGGACGGCACAGGCCCGGTGCTGCCCGTCATCGCTCACCCACGACTCGATCACGGCCACGACGATCCCGTAGGTCTGCATCGCCCGCTCCACGCCGAGTGGCGTCGGGACAGGGGAGGTGGGTGTGGGTGTGGGTGCTCTGACACCCGAGTGTCAGGCGTTCAGCGCCGCGGTGAGGGTCTCGACGCGGGCGGTGGCCTCCGCCGGGGTTCCCGATGTGAGGGAGGCTCCCATGCCGACCGCGACCGCGCCCGCCGCGATCCACTCGGGGGCCGTCTCGGGGGTGATGCCGCCGGTCGGGATGAACGGGATCTGCGGGAGCGCGGCGCGCATGCCCCGGAAGGACTCGACGCTCCAGCGGCTGGCCGGGAAGAGCTTGACCGCGTCCGCGCCCGCCGAGATCGCGGCGACCGCCTCGGTGGGGGTGTCGACGCCGGGCAGGACGCTCGCGCCGTAGCGGTGGCCGCAGGCGATCACCTCGGGGTTCAGGGAGGGCGAGAGGAGCAGTCGGGCGCCGGCGAGAATCGCGGCCCGTGCGGACGCCTCGTCCAGGACGGTGCCGGCCCCGATCAGCGCGTCCTCGCGCTCGGCGGTGATCTGCCGGATGGCGTCGAGTGCGCCGGGCGTGGTGAGGGAGATCTCCACGACGCGCAGTCCGGAGTCCAGGCAGGCCCTCGCCATCTCCAGGGCCTGTGCGGACGATTGCGCGCGGACGATGCCGATGACTTTCTGACGGGTGATCAGGTCGAGGTGTTCCCAGCGGTACACGGTGTCTCCCAAGGGTTCAGCGGATGATGGCGCCGGTCTCCCCGGCGAGTGCGGTGTCGCGCTGCCGGGCGGTGGGCAGCCCGTCGAGATCGCCGGGCACCTGCACGGCGTACGCGGCGACGACGGCGGCTTCGGCGAGTGCGTCCGGCGCGGGGAGCCCGCGCAGATGGGCGGAGAGGAATCCGGCGTTGAAGGCGTCGCCCGCGCCCACCGGGTCGGGGGCGGTGACCGGCCGGGCGGGAACGGACCAGCGGCCGGTTCCGTCGGTGGCCGAGGCGCCGCGTGCGCCGTCCTTGACGACGACGAGACGGGGGCCGCGGGCGAGCAGTGCGCGCGCCGCGGTGTGATGGTCGCCCGCGCCCGTGAGGAGTGCGGCCTCGTCGGCGCCGGTCAGCAGCAGATCGGCGCGTTCGATCAGCGGGGCGAGGAGGTCGGGCCAGGCGGCGGCCGGGCGGAGTCTGAGCCGGATGTTGGGGTCGAGGCAGACGGTCACTCCGGCGCGCCGGGCGGCCTCGGCGGCGGCGACGCAGGCGTCCAGGGCCGAGTCGGAGAGCGCCGCCGTCACTCCGGTGAGGTGCAGTACGCGGGCCGTGGCGAGGTATGCCGTGTCCAGGTCCTCGGGGTGCAGGCGGCTGCCCGCGGAGCCGGTCCGGTGGTACAGGACCTCGATGGTGCGTTCGGCGTGGCAGTCGCGGACGATCACGCCGGTGGCCGCGTCGGGGTCCGTACGCGCGCGGGAGACGTCGACGCCCTCGCCGCGCAGGGTGCGCAGGACGGCGCGGCCGAAGGCGTCGTCTCCGACCCGGCCGAACCATCCGACGCGGTGGCCGAGGCGGGCGAGGGCGACGGCGGTGTTGGACTCGGCGCCGGCCACCGACCGGCGGAAGTTCTCCGCGTGCTCCAGGGGCCTGCCGGGCTCGGCGAGCAGCAGGGCCATGGCTTCGCCGAAGGTGATGACGTCCGGTGCGTTCACGCGGCGGCTCCGGTGCCGAGGTGGTCGGCGAACTCGTCGAGGAAGCGGTCCACGAGGGCGCGTTCGGTGCGGTCGAGCCTCCAGCCGGGGTTCCGGCAGTGGTCGGACGCCTGCCAGCCCCGGCGGACGGAGATCAGCTTCTCGGCCGCGACGATCAACTCCACGTGCTGCATCCAGGTGGAGATGTACGGGAGCAGCCTCGCGTGCAGGGCGCGGGCGGCGTCGGGGCGGCCGGTGTGATGCAGGTCCCAGATCTCCTGGTAGATCTCGGTGAAGGTGCAGCCGGGCTGGACCCCGACGGCTCCGGCCTCCAGCGCGGCGGGCAACTGCACGCCCGCGTAGCCGATCACCGCGGGAAGCGACGGGCTCCCCGCCGCCAGTGCCTCGACGAGGCGGTGCGGCGGCTGGGATTCGACCTTGACCATTCTCAGGTTGGGGTGGGCGGCCGCCAGGGCGGCGATGGTGGCGGCGTCCAGGGAGGTGCCGGTCTGGGCGGGGGCGTACTGGAGGACGACGGGCAGCGGCGCGACGGCTTCGAGCACGGTGGCGAGGTGGGCGGTGACGGCCTCGCGCGAGGGTCCGAGGAAGTGCGGGGGCAGCAGATTGAGCGCGTCGGCCCCCGCCTCGGCGGCCTCGTGGGCCCGGCGTACGGCCGCGATCGTCCCGTGGTCGTGGACGGCGACGATGGCGCAGACGTCGTCGCGGTCGCGGGTGTGGCCGAGCAGGATCTCCAGCAGCCTCCCGCGCTCGTCGTCGTAGAGCTTGTGGTACTCGGAGGCGAAGCCGGGGAACATCACCGAGCGCACGCCGGTGCCGAGCACGCGGGTGACGACGGTGTCGAAGCCGCCCTCGTCGAGGCTGCCGTCGGCGTTGAACGGCACCTGAAGGACGGGGGAGACGCCCGGCACGGCGGGCAGGTCGGTGGGCATGGGACTCCCGGTGGTTCGGGGTGTGCGTACGGGTCGGGGCCGCGAAGGCGGGTGCCGCCGGGGCGGGTTCGGCGCGCAGGGTTCAGCGCGGAGGCGGGTTCGGCGCGCGGGCGCGGCGGGGTGTCAGAAGGCGTTGCGGGGCGGGGTGTCGCCGCTGGAACCGACGAGGAAGTCGAGATCGACGCCGCGGTCGGCCTGGAGGACGTGATCGGTGTACAGCCGGGTCCAGCCGCGGTCGGTGTGCTCGGCCGGCGGTCGCCAGTCGGCGCGGCGGCGGGCGAGTTCGGCCTCGTCGACATGGAGGACGAGCCTGCGGCCGGGGGTGTCGAGTTCGATCTCGTCCCCGGTCCGCACCAGGGCGAGGGGGCCGCCCACGGCCGCCTCGGGCGCGACGTGCAGGACGCACGTCCCGTACGCGGTGCCGCTCATCCTGGCGTCGGAGACGCGGACCATGTCGGTGACGCCGCGTTCGAGCAGCCGCCGGGGCATGGGCAGATTGCCGACCTCGGGCATGCCCGGATAGCCGCGCGGCCCGGTGCCGCGTACCACCAGCACGGTGTCCTCGGTCACCGGCAGATCCAGGTCGTCGGCGACCGCCGCGTACTCCTCCAGGGAGTCGAAGACGAGCGCCGGTCCCCGGTGGCTGAGCAGATGGGGTGAGGCCGCCGACTGTTTGACGACCGCGCCGTCGGGGGCGAGGGATCCGCGCAGGACGGCGGTTCCGCTGCCCGCGGGCTGTACGGGATCGTCGAAGCGGCGCAGCACCTGCCGGTCGTGGACGGGTGCTCCCTCGCAGTTCTCGGTCAGGGTGCGGCCGGTGACGGTGACGGTGTCCGGGTGCAGGTGCCCGGCGATGTCGTTGAGCAGGGCGGGGAGTCCGCCCGCGCCCGAGAACTCCTCCATGAGGAAGCGGCCGGACGGCATCAGATCGACCAGGAGCGGCATATCGGCGGCGAGGCGGTCGAAGTCGTCGAGGTCGAGCGGTACTCCGACACGTCCGGCTATCGCGAGGAGGTGGAGCACGGCGTTGGTGGAGCCGCCGATGGCCGCGTTGACGACGATCGCGTTCTCGAACGCCTTGCGGGTCATGATGTGGGAGGGCCGCAGTCCCTCCCTGGCCAGTTCCACGGCCCGCGCGCCGGTGGCCTCGGCGAGGGTGCCCCGGCGGGAGTCGACGGCGGGCAGGCCGGAGCCGCCGGGCAGCTGCATGCCGAGGGCCTCGGCGAGACAGGCCATCGTGGAGGCGGTGCCCATGGTCATGCAGTGCCCGGCGGAGCGGTTCAGTCCGCTCTCGAACTCCTCGAAGTCGGCGCGGGTGATCCGTCCGGCCCGCAGGTCCTCGGTCATCCGCCAGATGTCGGTGCCCGAGCCGACGGGCTTTCCCCGGAAGGTGCCGTTGAGCATCGGGCCGCCGGTCAGCATGATCGCCGGCAGGTCCGCGCTGGCCGCGCCCATGAGCGCGGCGGGTGTGGTCTTGTCGCAGCCGGTCAGCAGCACGACCGCGTCGAGGGGGTTGGCGCGCAGCGACTCCTCGACGTCGATCGCCATCAGGTTGCGGTAGAGCATGGAGGTGGGCCGCAGGAAGGGCTCGCCGAGTGACATCACGGGGAACTCCAGTGGCAGACCGCCCGCTTGGAGTACGCCGCGCCGTACCGCGTCGCCCAGGATCCGCAGATGTCCGTTGCACGGGGTGAGTTCGGACCAGGTGTTGCAGATTCCGACGACGGGCCGGCCGTCGAAGTTGTGTCCGCCGAAGCCCGCGGCACGCAGGTGGTGCCGGGATATGAACCCGTTCTTGTTCCGGTCGCCGAACCAGCTCCTGCTGCGCGGTTCGGTACGGGCCTGTGGCTTCATCGGCCGGTGCTCCTTGTCGTTCGTGCTGTGCTGCCCGCCGGCGTGCCGGTCAGGGTGTGTGCAAGTCCCGTGCCGTGTCGGACAGGTGGTCGGCCATCGCCGCGCCCGCCGCCTCCGGGTCCCCCGAGGCGACGGCGTCGAGGATGCGGGCGTGCGCCAGCAGGGTGGGGCCCTGGCTCCGCCCGGCCCGGGTCCGGCCATCGAAGCTCGCCCGCCGTGAGTCGAGCAGTACGCCTTCGAGGGATTCGAGGATCAGCGCGAGCAGCCGGTTGCCGGCCGTCTCGGCGATCGCGTGGTGGAAGGCGACGTCGAGGGCGACGAAGCGGTCGGGGTCGTGCTGGGCGCCCGCCATCTCCTCCAGATAGCCGCGGGCCTTGTCGGCGGACGCCTCGCCCGCCGCTACCCGCCGTGCCGCCTGGCGCACGAGTTCGCCCTCGATGACGCGGCGGGTCTCGACGAGGTCGTCCATGCCGAGGGACTGCTGCCGCAGCCGGAACTCCAGCGTCTGCCGCAGTACGGCGGAGGAGGGGACGGTGACCCGCGCCGGACGGCCCTGGCTGGAGACGAGGATCTCGCGTGCGACGAGGGTGCGGATGGCCTCGCGCACGGCGAGGCGGTTCACTCCGAACTGCCGGGCCAGTTCGCCCTCCGAGGGGATCTCGTCGCCGGGCCGCAGGCCCAGCGTCTCGATGCGCTCGATGATCTGCTCCGCTATCTGGTCGGCCAGTGTGGAGCGCCGTACGGGGGCGGGGTTCCCCGCCTCGTGCCATGCCGTGCCGGGACCGTTCGTCACCCGCGTGTTCCCTTCGTCGGACCGTCGAATTCGTCGGACTGTCGATGTTCCGGAAGTCACCGTAGAGCCGGTGACGTACCGTCACATCCAGGGATCGATCACGATCTTGCCGACCTCGCCGCCGTCGAGGCGGTAGCCGCCCTCCGGGGAGAGCGCGTCCACGGCGTCCTGGGCCCGGTCGAGCGGCATGCGGTGGGTGATCAGGGCCGCCGCGGCGTCGCCGAGGTTCTCCACGACCCGCAGGGCCCGCCGGAAGGAGTCGGGGGTGTATCCGCTGACCGCGACGAGCCGGGCGTCGCGGGAGAGCAGGTGGTGGTAGGGGTTGAGGGTCGCGTCGCCGACGTCGGAGAAGTGGCCGAGTTCGATGTACGTGCCGCCGTTGGCGAGGCAGGAGAGTCCCTCGGCGAGGGTGCTGGGCACTCCCGCGCACTCCATGACGGCGTCGTAGCCGCGGCCGTGGGGGGAGGCGGCGGTGACCTGCTCGACGCGCGCCGCGCTGTCGCGGACGTCGGCGATGTCGACGACCTCGTCCGCGCCGAGCGCGCGGGCGATCTCCAGTCGGCGGGCGGGGCCGCCCACGGCCGTGATGCGGCCGGCGCCGAAGGCGCGGGCCGCGGCGATGGCGAGCAGCCCGATCGTGCCCGTCCCCTGGACCAGGACCGAGTCGCCGAAGCCGAGGCCGGCGCGGGTCAGGCCCTCGACGGGGGTGGCGGCGGGCTCGGTCAGGACGCTCACCTCGGCGGGGGCCTCGGTGACGAAGACGCGGGCCCGCGCGGATGTGCACAGGACGTACTGTCCCCAGCCGCCGCCCGCCGGCCTGACCCGCGGGTCGGAGAAGCCGATGACGTCCCAGCCGTCGCAGGCGGGCAGCCGTCCGGCCCGGCGGCAGGAGGGGCAGGTGCCGTCGGGGGTGGCGGGCATGACCACGACACGGTCACCGGTGGCGAGTGCCCGGCCGGTGACGTCCGTGCCGAAGTCCGGTCCCACGCGCTCGACGGTGCCGACCAGCTCGTGGCCGAGCGTGGAGGGGTAGACGAAGTCGGGGATGTGCCCGCGCTGGATGTGCAGATCGGTCGCGCACACCCCGGCCAGCTCCACGCGGACCAGCAACTGGTCGTCCAGGACGGGAGGCACCGGCTGTTCGCGGACCTCCAGAGGCGTGTTGGGTGCGGCGAGCGTTACGACACGGTTCACAGTCATGAGGGCATTCTTATCAGACAAGCAGCGATGTTTGGCAAGTCCCCATGCGATCCGGGTTATCAGCGCCTCACCAGGGGCTTTCCACTTCTTGAGAAGTTGCGGAACGGTTAACGATGGCGAACGAACCTTTTTCGCCTCGCAACTTATCTGATAGGTATCTCCCCAATGAACGGCCCAGCAGGCCACTGACGACGGGAGTCGGGATCGTGTTCTGGCACAGGCGGACCGCGCTGGTCACCGGGTCGACCCGCGGCATCGGCGCGGCGACCGCCCGACTGCTCGCCGCGGACGGGGCGCAGGTGATCGTCCACGGCCTCGAAGAGGCGGAGGGCGACAGGCTGGTCGCCGAACTGCGCGCGGCGGGCGGCACGGCCCACTTCGTCCCCGCCGACCTGACCGACCCGGCGGCCCCCGACCGTCTGATCGACCGGGCTCTGGAACTCACGGGCCGGCTGGACGTCCTGGTGAACAACGCCGGGGCCAACGTCTTCGCGGGCGTCGAGGCCGCCGACCCGGCGGTCTGGAACCGCTGTCTCGACCTGGACCTGCGCGCGGTCTGGCTGTGCTCACGCGCCGCCGCCCGTGTGATGACGGGGCCCGCCGCCATCGTCAACATCGCCTCGAACCACGCGACCGCCACGATGCCCGGCGTCTTCCCGTACAACGTGGCCAAGGCCGGCGTCCTCGCGCTCACCCAGTCCCTGGCCATCGAACTCGCCGCGCGCGACATCCGCGTCAACGCGGTCTGTCCCGGATACATCGACACCGCCGTGAACGAGGACTACTTCGGCACCTTCCCCGACCCGGCCGCCGAACGGGCGCGGGTCGAGGCCCTCCACCCCCTGGGCCGTATCGGAGACCCCGACGCCGTGGCCCGCGCGATCCGGTTCCTGGCCTCCGCCGAGGAGTCCCCCTTCACCACGGGCACCTGCCTGACCGTGGACGGCGGCCGGTCCGCGCTCCTCCAGGACCCGCCCCCCGCCCGCTGACCCCCGCGGGACAGCCGCCGCGGCACACCGCTCACCCGCCCCTCCCCCACGCACCACCCTCCCCCCTGACGACAACCCGACAGTCCACCCTCCGGGAGCGACCCATGCCGTTGCAGGAAGCACCATGAACGGGCCCGTGCGCCCGCCCGAGCCGACGAACCGCCGCGGCTTCCTCGCCCGCGCCGGAGCCCTGACGCTCGCGGCCGTCCCCGCCACCGGCCTCCTCGCCGCCTGCGCCCAGCCCACCGAACTCACGGCCACCGGCTCGGGCGGGCGGAACACCGACGCCTTCGCCTCCGCCGACATCGACTGGCGCTCCGCGCGGGGCACCAGCCTCACCCTCGCCGCCCTCCAGCACCCGTGGATCGCGGCGATACGCCCCCACCTCGGGCAGTTCCAGCGCCTGACCGGCATCACCGTGCGCATCCAGGTCTCCGGCGAGGAGCAGTACTTCGCCAAGATGCCCATCACCCTGGCCGGCGACTCCGGCACACCCGACGTCTACATGGTCTGGTCCTACGGACAGGCCGCCGACAACGGCTGGCTGGAGCCGCTCGACCCGTATCTGCGGGACCCGTCCCTGACCGACGCGTCCTGGTACGACCAGAACGACATCTTCGCCAGCGCGCGGGACTACGTACGCCGGCCCGACGGAACCACCCTCGGGGCGGCCATCACCGCCGAGGCCCAGGTCACCTTCTTCCGCGACGACGTGGTCACCGACCCCGCCTCCCTCGCGACGTTCGACGGACTGCACGAGACCGCCCGCCGGGCGGCGAAGTCCGGGAAGACGCCCGCCGGCATCGCACTGCGCGGCAAGCCCACCGCCGACGCCGTCGCCTGGCCCGCCGCGGGCTACGTCTTCTCCTACGGCGGCTACCTCATCGACCCGGACGGCGCGCTCGCCCTCGACTCCCCGCAGGCCGCGGCCGGCGTCCAGAAGTACGCGGACATCGTCCGCGACGCCTGCCCCAAGGGCGTGTCCACCTGGTCCTGGCTGGAGATCACCACCGCCATGCAGCAGGGCCAGGTCGCCATGCTCCAGGACTCCTCCAACGCCTCCGCCGACCTGCGGGACGCCAAGAAGAGCCGCTACCCCGAGCTGATCCGCGCCGCGGCCTTCCCCGCCCACAACGGCGTCAGCAAGCCGAACATCTACCACTGGATCATGGGCATCAACCGGCGCAGCAAGAACAAACGGGCCGCCTGGCTGTTCCTCCAGTGGGCCACCAGCCGCCCCGGCGCCGCGCAGATCGCCGGCTCCGGCGGCACCCCGCCGCGGATCTCCGCCTGGCAGGACCCCGCCTTCCGCGAGGCGTTCGGCACGGACGCCGCCGACGCCGCGCTGCGGACCCTGCGCACGGCCGACAGCCGTCCCGTCACGCTCGCGTGGATGAATCCCCAGTGGCCGGCCGTCGGCGACGCCTTCGCCCGCGCCGTCAACTCCGTCTTCACCTCGGGCCGCAGCGCGCAGAGCGCGCTGACCGACGCCCGCCGCACCCTGCGGGGGGTGCTGTGACCAGCCGACCCCTCACCACGGCACACGCCACCGCGGCGCCGGACGGCGTACCGGCCCCCCGAAACCGCCGCTTCGTCCCCGAACCCACCGGCGACTCGCCCGAGGCCGTCCGCACCCGTCGGCTCATGCTCATACCGATGACGGTGCTCCTCCTCGGCCTCACCGTGTTCCCCTTCGCCTACTCGCTCTGGCTCAGCCTCACCGACAGCACGGCAGGCGGCGGAGGCGACTTCATCGGCCTGCGCAACTACACCGACCTCCTCGGCAGCGGCACGTTCTGGTACGCACTGCGGCTCACCCTGGTCTTCGGCGTGCTGGCCGTCGGCATCCAGCTCGTGCTGGGGCTCGCCGTGGCCATCGGGCTCAACGGCCTCCGCCGCGAGCACCGCGTCCTGCGCGCGGCGCTGATCCTTCCCATGGCCGCCACCCCCGTGGCCGTGCTCTTCGGCTGGAAGGTGCTCCTCGACCCGACCCAGGGCGTGCTCAACTATCTGCTGGGTCTGATCGGAATGCCGCAGCCCGACTGGCTCGGCACCCCCGTCGCCGCCATGGGCACGATGATCCTCGTCGACGTGTGGATGTGGACGCCCTTCGTCGTCGTCATCCTCCTCGGCGCGCTCAGCAGCCTCCCCGGCGAGACCGTCGAAGCCGCCCATGTGGACGGCGCGAACACCCTCCAGCGGCTGCGGTACGTGGTGCTGCCGCACATCAGGCCCTTCCTGATCCTGGCGGTGCTCTTCCGGGGCATCGATTCGCTCAAGGCGTTCGACAGCTTCCAGGTCCTCACGGCCGGCGGTCCGGGCGACGCCACCACGACGCTCAACATGCTCGCGTACCGCACCGGTCTGCAGTTCCTCGACTTCGGCAAGGCAGCCGCCGTGTCCACGCTGCTGCTGATCGCCGCGATCGTCTTCGGAAAGGTAGTCATGCGATTCATGAGCCGGGAGGAGCGGGCGTGAGCAGGTACCGATCCCCTCTGCAGGCGCGCCCGGCGGCCGCGGCGCTGCGCGCCGCCGGACTGGCCGCGTTCACGCTGTGGACGCTGTTCCCCATCTACTGGCTCGTCCAGATGAGCCTGAAGAAGCCCATCGACGTCAGCGCCCTGCCTCCGAAGTGGCTGTTCGAGCCGGTACTCGACGCCTACCGGCAGGCGTTCACCGAGGCCCCGTTGCGCGCACTGCTGCTCAACAGCCTTCAGGTCGCCGTCCTGGCCACGGCCGTGGCACTCGCCGTGGGGCTGCTCGCCGCCTACGCGCTGGTGCACCTGCGCTCCACGCGGGCCCGCGACTACGAGTTCTGGGTGCTGTCCACCCGTATGGCGCCGCCCGTCGCCGTGGCGCTGCCCTTCTATCTCATCTACCGGCACACCGATCTGCTCGACACCATCTGGGGACTGGCCCTGATGCACGTCGTCGTCGTGATCGGCGTCGTGACCTGGATCCTCATCGAGACCTTCAACGGCCTGCCCCGCGAACTCCTCGAAGCGGCCATGGTCGACGGCTGCTCCCACTGGGGCGCGTTCCGCAGGGTGATGGCGCCGCTCGCCGTCCCCGGTCTGGTGGGGGCGGGCGTCCTCTCCTTCCTGCTCTCCTGGAACGAGTTCTTCTTCGCCCTGATCCTGACGTCCAATCACACCACCGCGCCGGTGGGCCTGTTCAACTTCGTCGGCTTCCAGTCCGTCGACCTGGGCGCTCTGGCGGCTGCCGCGACCATGCTGCTGGCACCGGCGTTCGTGATCGTCCTCGCCTTCCAGAAGTTCCTGGTCAAGGGTCTGACGATGGGCGCGGTCAAGGGCTGAACCGCCCGGTGGACCACTGCCCGGCCGCCGCGCCGTCCCCCGCTCGGCGAGGGGGCGGCGCGGCCGTTCGCGCCCCGGTCCGGCACGACGGGGCGATCCGGCCGGGAGGCGGATCCGCGGTGAGCCGGCTCGGGCAGCCGCCCGCATCCCGCGGGAGTACGACGGAGCATGAAGGCGCACGAAGGAGCACGCATGAAGGCGACGACGGAGCTGACGCAGGTGACCGCCCCGGTCGCCCATCACGGGGAGGGGCCGGTCTGGCACGAGGCATGGGGAGGGCTGCGCTGGGTCGACATGCTGGCCGGGGACGTACTGGCCCTGGACCGGACCGGCGGCCGGGTGCGCCGGCACCATGTGGGTACCGTGGCCGCGGCGCTGCGGCCCCGCGCCGGGGGCGGTGCGGTGGTGGCGCTGGAGCGCGGATTCGCCCTCCTGGACGCGGCACAGCTCGCCACCGGTGCGCCGCCGTCACCCCTGGGCGAGATCTGGGCGGACACCGCCGTACGGTTCAACGACGGCGGCTGCGACCCCGACGGACGCTTCTACTGCGGCACGATGGCCTACAGCGTCGCCCCCGGCCGCGGCACTCTCTTCCGGCTGGACACCGACGGCACGACCGTCCCCGTCCTGACCGGCGTCACCATCTCCAACGGTCTGGTCTGGAGCCCCGACGGATCGACCGCCTACTACGCCGACACCGCGACCGGACGCGTGGACGCCTTCGACTACGATCCGGCCGCCGGGCTGACCGGGCGGCGCACCGCGGTCCGCGTCCCCGCGGACGCGGGTCTCCCGGACGGGCTGACCGTGGACGCCGAAGGATGTCTCTGGGTCGCCCTGTGGGGCGGATCGGCCGTCCACCGCTACACCCCGGAAGGCCGTCTCGACGGTGTCGTCGAACTCCCCGTCACCCAGGTCACGGCCTGCGCCTTCGGCGGTCCGGATCTCGACCGGCTCTACATCACCACCTCCCGCATGGGCGTCGACCCGCTCCACCAGCCCGAAGCGGGCGCGCTCTTCCGCGCGGACGTGGGGGTACGAGGAGTTCCCGTACTGCCCTACCGAGGCTGAACCCCGTGCTGCCCTACCAGGGCTGAACCCCGTGCTGCCCTACCGGGACTGAACACGGACGCGCCCCCTGACAGCCGGGGCCGACGCGGGGGATGCGGTCGCCGCCCCCACTCCGTAACCTCGTAGACGGGAGCGCGCGGCAACGGACCCGAAGGCACACCCGCTCGGCGTTCGCGGCGGCCATCGACACCGGCGGGCGGCCACTCCTCCCGGCGTCACGCCGGGCGCCGGACCGGCCGCTCGGCACGGCGTCGCCACGGACGCCTGAGACGCGGAGCCAGTCATGACCACACCACGGGACCTGTTGATCGCCGCCATGGACATCGCGCCCGATCGCCCTGTGGAGCGGGGTGACCTGTCGCTCGCGCTCGCCGGAGCCGAGGCGATCGACCTTCTCCACGCCCAGGCCATCGCGCTGGACGACGATCGCATCGTGCCGGGGTACCGGCCGCCCATAGCCGATCGTCTGCTGGACGAGGCCGCGGCGTCGCTCGTCCGGGAAGCGCCGTACGAATCGGTCGGCGACTGGCTGTGGCGCAGAGGTCGCGGACTGTCCGCGGCCTATCTGGCCGCCCTTGAGGCGGAAGGACAGTTCACCCGGCGGCGCCGCCACGGGTTGCCCTTCGGGACCGGGCGGCTGGTGCCGGCCGATTCGCCCGACCACCGCCGGGCGGCGGCCCGCTGGACATCGGATGAGCCGGTCCTCGCCGCCCTCGCGGCAGCCGTGGGGATCCGCGGAACGCGGACCGAGGACGCCCCGATCGTGACCGACGACGCGGTGGCCACAGTGCTGGCCGCCGTCAATGACGCGTTGCTGGAGCTGGAGGCCGTACGCCAGCGGCGAGCCATCGAAGGGGCGGCCTTCGACAACATCTGGCGAGGCGGATGACGCGGTACACACGACCGCGTACCCGCGGTGCACGGCGGTGCCGCACGGCGGCGCGGGCCGTACGGACGCGCCGCCCCGCCGCCGTGGCCGTCACCGCACATCGCCGCATGCTGCCGCTACCGCGACATCGCCGTCACTGCACGTCGACGCCGTGGGCACGGGCCAGGCCGTCGAGCCCGTCGGCCCAGCCCTGCCCGATGGCGCGCAGCTTCCACACGGGCCGGCCGTTCTGGCTGTGCCGGTACAGCTCGGCGACGACCATGGCGCGTACGTCCGGGTCGCTCGGCGGCTGGAACGCCCAGACGGCCCCGGTGCCGCACTCCATGCGCAGTGCGGCATGGGTGAGCGCGCCGCAGGTGAGACCCGACTCGACGTTCATGGTGATGGCCACGGTGACGCGCCGGACCCTCTCGGGCAGCGCCTCCAGATGGACGGTGGCGCTCTCGACGGTGTCCGGCCCCTCCGTATGCCGGCCCAGCAGCCGGGCCGCGCCCGCTGCGGCGGACGGCTGGTTGTAGAAGACGAAGTCCTCGTCGCCCGCCACCTGCCCGTCGCCGTCGGTCAGGAAGAGGGTCAGATCGGCGTCGGCACCTTCGAAGGCGAACGTGATCAGGAGGCCCTGCCATGCCCCCTCCGGGAGCGTCAGGGTCTGCCCCGGAACGAGCGACACCGGCGCCTCCCGCCGCATGACCACCGTGGCGTCCGTCGGCGAGGCGGTGATCCCCTCCCTCCACTCGGCGAAGGGCATGATCCGGTACGGGTCCGACGGCGGCTCGGGACGACCGTTCGGAGAGCTGTCGTGCAGCCCGATGTCCAGACTGGCGAGGGTGGATCCGCCGGAGTCCGGATCGTCCGCCGCGTTGTCGAGGAGGTCCTGGAGACCGGGCAGCCGACGGGTGCTCAGGGGCGTGACCGTGCTGGAGACGTTGCCCGCCGCCGTTCGCCGGACGGAGCAGAGCACGTCCTCGCCGATGTCCAGGAAGCGCAGCGCGTCGTCGGCCCCGTGCCAGGTCTGGCTCTCGACGGCCCGGCGGGTCCAGCGGCCGTACGCCACCACACCCAGCTCACGGGTCTGGGGCATCCGGGTCAGCACGGCCAGATTGACGGCGGTGATGCCCGGAGCGGTCGCGAACCCCTCCTTGAGGGTGGCGATCACATTGGAGCCCATGACGGTGAGCCACCACTCCGTGCGTTCGCTCTTGTTGAGGTTCTTCAGCGTCGGACGGCCCGCGGGGGTGACTCCCGGAGCCTGCGCGGGCAGCGAGTCGAGGTCCGGCTGGCGCATCACGACGGACATCACCGAGCCCTCCACCCCGACGGCGCAGCCCGCGGCCGGATTGTCGGAGAACGCGGCGTTCACCGCCTCGCAGACGGTCTCCTCGTCATTGCCCGTCAGCGCCCGCCACCACTGCTCGGCCTCGGACGTGAGCTGTTCATGCGCGTTGCGCAGGCGCGACTGCTGGTCGGCCAGATAGACGGGAGCGTCCCGCTCTGCCCGCTCCTTGGCGGCCGCCCGCTCGGAGCGCGCGAACATCCCGAGTCCGCGCAGATGGAACGCCTGGGCCTCGGCCATGGCCCACTGCACCCCCAACCTCGGCGGTCCGGCGACGGCTGGAGGCCGGGCGGGCGGGAAGGTCTGCAGATGCACGTTGGTCATCCGCTGCCGGAGCTGCTGGAGCTCGACGATCGCCGCGTCCCGCTGCGCGTCCATCTCCGCCCGCTCCGCCTGCCGCCGCGCCCGGTCCAGTTCCTCGGCCGACGGCGCGACGGCGCGGGACGGCGGAGTACGCCGGGTGCTGGTGCCGGTCCGCGCGGGGACGGGTGAGGCCGGCGGGCCCGGATGGACGGGATGCCCCGGACTTCCCGGATACCCGGGAGAAGCCGGATACCCGGGAGAACCCGGACGCGCCGGATACCCAGGAGAAGCCGGATACCCAGGAGAAGAGGACGCCCGGAAGGGCCCCACCCCGGACGAGACCCGTGTTCCTCCGCTCCCCACACCGACCTGGGCCACGCGTGACCCGACGGTCACCCGCACCCCGCGGGGCGACACCCGCACACTCAACCCCGGTACACCGACCCGGAAACCGAACCCCATGGCGCATCCCTCCTTGGCCGAAGTCTTTCACCTCCGCGACACGCGGACCTCGGGGTCGGGACAGGGGCAGTGCTCCGCTTCACGGCCCGCCGTTGCACGTCCCCCGCCGGTAACCAAGAATCACCTCTGGCCCATCCGAAGGGCGCGGGCCTCCGCGCCGGTGAACACACAGGAGATCACGTGGACATCACTTCACTGGTACCCCTCACGACCGACCGGCTCTCGCTGAGGCTGTTCACTCCGGATGATGCCGAGGACCTGTTCGCGTACCAGGGGTTGGCGAGCGTCGCCCGGTACCTCTACCGGCCCCCGTACACACGGCAGGAGTGCGAGAAGGTCGTCGCCGAGCGGTCGGCGGTCACCTCGTGGGGCGTCGACGGGGACAACCTCACCCTGGCGCTCTGCCGCCGGGAGGAGCCGGGGGTCATCGGGGAGGTCTCCGTCACCCTGGCCGACGCCCGAGCGCGTCAGGGTGAGATCGGATGGATCCTGCATCCCGGCCACGAAGGACACGGTTACGCGAGCGAGGCCGCCGCGGCTCTGGCCTCGGTCGCCTTCGGCGCACTCGGCGTGCACCGGCTGTTCGCCCGCCTCGACGTCGAGAACACCGGATCGGTTCGGCTCTGCGAGCGCCTGGGTATGCGCAGGGAAGCCCATCTGATCGAGAACGACCTCGACGGCGACCGCTGGGGCAGCGAGTACGTCTACGCGGCCCTCGCGCACGACCTCGAGAAGAACCGGTAGCCCGCGCTTCCGGCCCGAACGGGCCTCCGGAAGAACGGAATCGAGTCTCCGTGGAGAACCACCCGCTCCTTCGCGCGCGTCTTCCTCCACGGAACCATCAGTCGTCTGCGACCAGGGAGGAAACCGTGCAGCAGCAGCCGAAGGCGGCGCTCGCCGAGCGCATCGCCGAGCGGAGACGGGGAGGCGGCGACCCCCGTGCTCTGGTCGGCGAGATGCGACGCTCGGTCATCCTGGTGCCGGTGGCCGACGGAGGTCTCTGGACGGTGCGTTCGGGCGGCGTGCGGTGGATCTGCGGGTTCACCGACGAGGCCGCGCTGGCCCGGTTCGCCCTGCACCACGCGCCCGGTGATCAGCCCATGGAGTACGCGGCACTGCTGGGCGCGCGCATCGTCGACGAGATCGTGCCCGCCCTGGGCGAGCCCGGCGGTCTCGCCGTCGACATCGCCACCGAGGACGGGTCGATGTTCTTCCCACCGGTCGTCGGCATCGTCCCGGACGCGGTCGCCGTCGACGCCGATGCGGCGGACGACGCGGGCAACGGGCGCGGTCATGGGCGGTGACGGAGGGGATCTGCGGTTCGACAAGGCGTCCGTCCTCAAGTTCACGCGGGGCATGGGCGCGACGATCGACCAGCTCGGCGATCTCGGCGGCGCCACCGGTTCGGTGATGGGCAAGGGCTTCTCGTCGCTGGCGATGACCGGGATGGAGGCCGGACACCACGGTCTCTCGGTCGACTTCGAGGATTTCTGCGAGCGCTGGGAGTGGGGCGTGCGCGCCCTGGTGCGGGACGCCAGCGAGATCGCGAACCGCCTCGGCCTGGCGGCGGGCACCCAGTGGGAGCACGACCAGTACATCGCGGGCACGCTGAAAGTGGGCGCCAACGCCGTGTTCGGTGGCAACCCGCACGCCGGTGAGGAGGAGATCGCCAAGCAGGACTGGGGCGACATCTTCACGCCGGACTACCTGGACCCGGACTGGAGCCCCGAGTCGTTCGAGAAGGCCGGCCAGGACATGGAGCAGACCTGGAAGGACACCGGCCGCGCCTTGCTCACCGAGGGCAACGGCGGCCGGCAGGCGGACATGCTCAACAATGTGCTCGGCGTCTCCGACGAACAGTGGAACCAGAGGCTGGACGAGGGATTCGGCCCGTCGCCGGAGGAACGCGCGAAGCAGGGACAGCAGGGTGATTCCGGGGGGAACTAGACAGTGGGTTTCGGGGACTTCATCAGTGATGTCACGCCGGACGTCATCGAGGACGCGGTCGAGGACGGCGTCGAGTGGGTGGGCGACCGGGTCGAGGACGCGGGGAACTGGACCGCCGACCGGCTGGAGGACGTCGGCTGGGAGTCCGGCGCGGACTGGGTGCGCGAGCAGTCCCGCTCGGTCGCCAACCGGCTGGGCGCGGAAGTCGACGAGATGGACCTCGGGCAGACCGAGGACAAGACCAAGCTGATCTACGGCAGCGCGAGCGAGATCAACTCCACCGCCAAGAGGCTCCGCGCGTTCCAGTCGGCTTTCGACGACACCGGCGACGGTCTCAAGGGCCTCGACTCCGCGGACCTCAAGGGCGCGGCGGCCGACGCGCTGCGCACCGCGGTGGGCACCCAGCCGCCCCAGTGGTACCGCGCCGCCGACGCTTGCTCGAAGGCGGTCGGCGCGCTTGAGGCGTTCGCCGACACCGTCACCTGGGCGCAAGGGCAGGCACAGACGGCGATCGACAAGTGGAAGGAAGGCGTCAGGGCCTCCGAGCGCGCCGCCGACGCCCACCGCGAGAAGGTCGACGACTACAACGGCGCCGTCGATCGCTACAACGCCCAGCCCGCCGACACACGCGACCCCGCCTCGCTCCCCCCGAGGCCCGCGGCGACGTTCGACGACCCCGGCAAGATGCTGATGAAGGAGGCTCAGGACATCCTCGCCGACGCCCGCACGCAGCGGAACTCGGCGGCGGAGACCGCGCGCACGGCAGTCCGCGCCGCCCGCGACATGGCGCCGCGGAAGCCGTCGTACACCGAGCAGGTGGGCGACGGGTTCCAGGAGATGCGGATCATGGGCGACCACTTCGGCGGCGGCATCGTCAAGGGCACGGCGGGGCTGCTCAACTTCGTGCGCAGCGTCAACCCCTTGGACCCGTACAACATCACGCACCCGGCCGAGTACGCCACATCTCTCAACAACCTGGCCGCCGGTCTGGTGCTCGCCGCCAACGACCCCATCGGCACCGGCACCGAGATGGTCAAGGACTTCATGAAGGACCCGGCCGAGGGCTTCGGCCGGCTGATTCCCGACCTCGCGCTGACCGTGGCCACCGGCGGGGGCGGCGCCGCGGTGAAGGGCGTACGCATCGCCGCGGACATGGCCGACGCCGCGAGGGTCCGCAAGCTCGTCGACGACTCCCCGGACGGCACCCACAACACCCCGGACGGAGACCGCGATCAGGGCGGCGACCCGGTGGACCTCGCCACGGGCCGGATGTACCTGCCCCAGACCGACGTCGAACTCCCCGGCATCCTGCCGTTGGTCTTCACCCGGCGCACCGAGTCCGGTTGCGCGGTCGGCCGCTTCCTGGGGCCCGCCTGGACCTCCACCGTCGACGAACGTCTGCAGATCGACGCCATCGGCATCCTCCACGTCACGGCGGAAGGGCTCCTCGTCCCGTACCCGCACCCGGTGCCCGGCGCGCCCACCCGGCCGGACACGGGCAGGGCCCGCACCCTGCTGGCCCGCGACGCCGAAGGCGACTACACGGTCACCGCCCCCGACAGCGGCCTGGTCTTCCACTTCACCGCCCCGTCCGGCAGCGAACCGGGCGGCGACGGTACGGCCTGGCTGTCCGGGATCACCGAACGCAACGGCCACACGATCACCGTCGAACGCACCGAGGACGGAGTGCCCCTGGCCCTGGTCCACTCGGCGGGCCACCACATGAGACTGTCCCTCACCGACGGCCTGGTCACCGCCCTGTCCCTGGCCGGCGCGGGCGAGGGCGGCACGGACCTGCCCCTGATGAGCTACGGCTACGAGGACGGCGACCTCACCACGGTCACCAAGCCTTCCGGCGCCACCACCACCTTCGTCTACGACGACCGCCGACGCGTCGTCGCCTGGATCGACTCCAACGAAAGCCGCTACGACTACGTCTACGACGATCGCGACCGAGTCGTGGCGGAGGGCGGCGAGGCCGGCCACGTCCAGATCACCCTGGCCTACACCGAGCCCGACCCCGAGACGGGCCACCGCACCACCACGCTCACCACCGCCGCCGGGCACGCGACACGCCACCTGTTCGGCCCCGGCTGCCGGCTGCTGGCCGTCACCGACCCCCTCGGCCACACCACCCGGTTCACCTACGACCCCCGCGGCAACCTCCTGACCCGCACCGATCCGCTGGGCCTCACCACCGCCTTCTCCTACGACGAGGACGGTCGGGTCGTCTCCGCCGTCCGCCCCGACGGAAGCGAACTGCGTACCGTGCGCGGCCCATTCGGTCTGCCGACAGAGGTCGTCGGGCCGGACGGCGCCCGTATGGTCCACGAGTTCGACGAACGCGGCAACCGCACGGCGGTCACCGACCAGGCCGGCTCCACCACCCGCTACACCTACGACCACGCCGGCCGGCTCACGTCGGTCGCCGACGCCCTCGGCGCCACGACACGCGTGGTGTGCGACGCGGCGGGGCTGCCCGTGGAGGTGACCGATCCCGGCGGCGGCACCACCCGCACGGAGCGCGACGCCCTCGGCAGACCGGTCCGCATCACCGACGCGGTGGGCGGTGTCACCCGCCTTCAGTGGCACGCCGACGGGCAGCTGGCCCGGCGTACCGGTCCCGGTGGCGCCACGGAGTCGTGGACGTACGACGGCGAGGGCAACCGCCTCGCCCACACCGACGCGTCCGGTGGCGTCTACCGCTTCGCGTACACCCACTTCGACCTGCCGGTCTCCCGCACCGGGACCGACGGCGCACGGTACGAGTTCGAGCACGACGCCGAGCTGCGCCTCACCCGCGTCACCAACCCGCAGGGGCTTGCCTGGACCTATGAGTACGACGCCGCCGGCGACATCGTCTCCGAGACCGACTTCGACGGCCGCACCCTCACCTACCGGGTGGACGCCGCGGGCCGGCTGGCCGCCCGCACCGACGCGCTCGGCGGGACCGTCTCCTTCGAGCGCGACCGGCTCGGCCAGGTGATCCGCAAGGACGTCGACGGCCGCGTGACGACCTACGTCCACGACAGGGCGGGACGCCTGCTGGAGGCGACCGGACCGGACAGCGAACTCCGCTACCAGTACGACCGACGGGGGAAGGTCAAGACCGAGCTGGTGGACGGCCGTCCCGTCTCCTACTCCTACGACGCCCTGGGCCGCCGCAGGAGGCGCGCCACGCCCACCGGTCATGTCACCTCCTACGCCTACGGTGCCGACGGACGACTCGAACGCCTCACCACCGGCGGTCACCGGATCGACTTCACGCACGACGCCGCCGGCCGGGAACTCGCCCGCGTCTTCGGCGACGCGATCACCGTCTCCTCCACCTGGGACGAAGCCGGAAGGCTCGCCGCGCAGCACATCACCGCCGGAGCCCGCGCCGTGAACAGCCGCGCGTACGCCTACCGCGCCGACGGTCACCTGACCTCGGTCGCGGACCGGCTGTCGGGCACCCGCACCTTCGAACTCGACCAGGCGGGCCGCGTCACCGCCGTCCGCGCCCAGGGCTGGACGGAGCGGTACGCCTACGACGACGCCGGCAACCAGACCTCGGCATCCTGGCCGTCCCGCCACCCCGGCGGCGAGGCCACCGGACCGCGCGCCTACACCGGCACCACCATCACCCGGGCCGGAGGCGTGCGCTTCGAACACGACGCCCTCGGCCGGGTCGTCCTGCGTCAGAAGACCCGTCTCTCCCGCAAGCCCGACACCTGGCGCTACGCGTGGGACACGGAGAACCGCCTCACGTCCGTCATCACCCCCGACGGAACACGGTGGAGGTACCGCTACGACCCCCTGGGCCGCCGCAGCGCGAAACAGCGCCTGGCGGCCGACGGCGAGAGCGTGGTGGAGGAGGTGCGCTTCACCTGGGACGGCCTCACCCTGTGCGAGCAGACCAGCCACCGGCCGGACGCCCCGAACGCGGTCGCCCTCACCTGGGACCACCGGGACGTCGTCCCCCTGGCCCAGACCGAGCGCATCCTCACGGGCGGCGACCGCCAGGAGGAGATCGACCGCCGGTTCTTCGCCATCGCCACCGACCTCATCGGCACGCCGACCGAACTCATCGACGAGACGGGCGACGTCGCCTGGCGCACCCGGAGCACGCTGTGGGGCACCACCGCCTGGGCCAGCGACAGCAGCGCGTACACCCCACTGCGTTTCCCCGGCCAGTACTACGACCCCGAGACCGGCCTCCACTACAACCACTTCCGCCACTACGACCCCGAGACCGGCCGCTACACCTCCCCGGACCCCCTCGGCCTGGCTCCCGCGCCGAACCCCGTCGCGTACGTGGACAACCCGCTCAGCGGGTGCGACCCGCTGGGCCTGATGCCCAAGTACACGAAGGAGGAGAAGGCCCAGAAGCGGATCGACAAGATCCTGGACGAAATCGCCGAACGGGCACAGAACGGTGAGATCAACAAGCATGCCAAGTACCACGGGTACGACCGGCATGCCTTCACCGACGAACGGGTCCTGGAGATCCTGAAGAACCCCGATGCCGTGTACCAGTCATCGGGCCAAGCAGGAAACTTCATCTTCCGAAAGGACAATGACATTGTCGTGGCCTATGGGCCCAGCGCCAAGCAGGGCCAGGCCATCACGGCATACGGAGAGTCGGGCATCAAGGGCGATTCCGGCGTCAAGGCGCTCGGTGGCAGTCCGACGGACCCCGGTAATCCGGTGACACACGAGGACATCGTGCAGGGCAGGATTCCCACCGAGGACGGCTACATGGCCCCGGCAAAGCAGATCAGATAAGGCAATAATGATCACGAAACTATCGTTTGACGGCGACTGGCGCGCAACGGTGACGGACGATCCGCTACACATCACCCCCCGCTTCACAGGCGACTCCGTGGATGTCGCGCAGTACGCGAACGTGAAGGAACGTGAGCGTTTCCTTGTGACCACCTTCGGCAGCAAGGAGTGGCTATGGGACGCCCCTGACACCTTCCGGTTCGACCCGGACAGCCAGAAGCTGGTCGGGGCCGAACTCCGGCTGCCGTACATGTCCGCCGCCGCCGAGACCTCCACCCGCGTACCCGTCATGCCCGCGGTACGCCCGGGCGGGCTGCGCGCGGACGAGATGCGGGACTTCCGGCACGAGATGTGCTCGGCTATGTACCGCGCTCCCGGTGATGCCGTGCTGATCTGTCTGCGCGACCTCGATGTCCTCGACGAGCCGCTGGAGGCCCGCATCGGCATCGCCCCCGACGTGGCGCTCCTCGTCCAGCACGGCACCGTCGTCGGCTGGAGCCTCACCGACCCGGTCCGGTACTTGACCACGGGGTTCGCCGACCCCGACCCCAACCCGCCCTCCCCCGCCACCCGTCGGCTGCTCACCGAATGCCTGGACCTGCTCACTGCACCAGTGGTCGACGACCTGGTGGACGGTGAGCCAGCCGCCGTGGCCCGCCTCCGGGCCGCCGACGAGACCCTGCGCGCCCAGCACGAGGACCGCCACCGGGCGCATGCCCTACTGGAAATGATCGCCACCTATGTGGAGGACTACGGGAGCTGATGACTTCCAACGGTGCGAGACGTGGGTGTGGACCGCGGGCCTGGTCTCACCCCGACAACGTCGACCCGCCCTCCCCCGCCAGCCAGCCAAGCCCCGCGACCCGCGGCGGCCTTGAAGAACCACATGGCTCCCGCAGTGCAGATACGAGGTTGCATTCACCATGAGACTCACCCTCGACGGCGACTGGAACGCGACGGTGACGAGCGATCCACTGCGCATCACCCCGCGCTTCGACTTCCCGGACCAAAGTGTGCGCATTGCGGAGTACGCGGACGTAGGGGAATGGCAGCAGTTCCTCGTGGACACGTTCGGCAGCCAGGAATGGCTGTGGGACGCTCCCGACGAGCTCCGGTTCAACCCGGACAGCCGGGAGCTGGTCGGCGCAGGGTTCCGATTGCCCTATGACTCCGCGCCCGCCGAAGACTGTGCCCGCGTTCCCGCCACACCCCCCATCCGCCCGGGCGGTCTTCGCGCGGACGAGGCCCGGGACTTCCGCCTGGAAGTGACCACGGAGCTCTGCCGCTCCCCCGGAGATACCGTGCTCACCTGCCTACGCGATCTCGACGTCCTGGACGAGCCGCTGGAGGCCCGCATCGGCATCGCCCCCGACGTGGCGCTCCTCGTCCAGCACGGCACCGTCGTCGGCTGGAGCCTCACCGACCCGGTCCGGTACTTGACCACGGGGTTCGCCGACCCCGACCCCGCACCCCCGTCCGACGCCACCCGGCACCTGCTCACCGAATGCCTCGACCTGATCACCACGCCGCTACTCGACGAAGTGCGGGACCGGACTCCGGCCGCCCTGGCCCACCTCAAGGCGCTCGACGAGGCCCTACGCGACCAGCACGAGGACCAACACCGGGTCGCCGCCCTGCTTGCACTCATCGGCAACCTCGTCGAGGACTACGGGAACTGGTGACGGACCAGCCCGGCACCCGGCCCTCTCCAGCCAAGCCCCGCGACCCGCGGCGGCCTTGAGGGACGGCCGGGCCATCCGGCTCCGGAAGATCCGTCCTACACGGCCGTCCGCGGCTCGATCGTCTCCCGCACTCGGCTCGGCACCTCCACCGGAACCCGGCCGTGCCGACCGTGCAGGCTCCCGACCCGAGAGCGCGAACACCCGTGGGCTCGCGGCCCGCGGTTCAGACGGCCTGACCGTGGTTCAGACGGCCCGGTCGAGCAGGCGCTCCAGGTCGAGTTCACCGTCTCGCGTCTGCGCACCCGCGGCCACCGCCCGCCGCATCCGGTCGACGACCGCCTCCGGCGCGGGGTAGACCTTGGAGTGGGCTCGGGCCTCCTCCGTCAGGTCCGGTACCGGACCACTGGCCTCCGCGGCGTTGACGGCCTCCATCGCCGCCTCGGCGACGCCGGGCGGCAGGTCCGCGATCCTGCGGGCGAGGAAGCCCACGAAGTCGTCGAGCTCGTCCGGGGCCACGGCGCGGTTGATCCAGCCGTACCGCTCGGCCAGGTCGGTGTCGAACAGCTCGGCGCCGAGGACGACTTCGAGGGCGCGGGCGCGGCCGAGGAGCCGGGTGAGGTACTGGGTGCCTCCGCCGCCGGGGAAGATGCCCATCCGGGTCTCCGGCTGGGCCAGCCAGGTCTCGCCGCGGGCGGCGAAGCGCATGTCGGCGGCCATGGCCAGTTCGGCGCCACCGGCCCGCAGCCGGCCGCGCAGCTTGGCGATGGTGATCTGCGGCAGGTTACGGAACCTCTCGTGCAGTTGCTGCAGCGGATTGAGGCTCGGGTCGCCCTGCTCGTCGGCCAGCGCCATCAGCTCCTCGGGCTCGAACATCCACTTCAGGTCCGCGTGGGCCGAGAAGAACTCGGGGTTCGCCGACTCCAGGACGATCACGCGTAGCCCGGCGTCGGCCTCCGCGGCGCGTACGACCCGGATCAGGTCGGTCACCAGCGCCTTGTCGATCGTGTTGACCGGCGGGTTGTCCAGGGTGACGGTGGCGACCGCGCCCTCGCGGGTGACGCGCAGTGCGGTGTAGCCGGATTCGGTAAGCATGGTGACTCCTTGGGAATCGAGTGGTGTCGGGGGCCGCGTCGTTGTGCCCTGGGAATGACAGTACGAGGAGTGCTGTGCCCTGATCGATGCCCGAATAGCCCAGTTCTTTATCCGTGTGTGTCACCAGGGCGGCGGGTTCGGACACGACGGCGGTAGCATCGATCGCATGGACGTACTCGCAGATGCCCTCACCGTGGCAGGCGTACGCGGCACCGTGGCGGTCCGCATCGACGGCGGAAACGACTGGAGCGTGTCCTGGGCGCAGAACGCCGACGCCGTGCTCTACGCCGTCACGGCCGGGCGCGCCTGGCTCACCCCGGAGTTCCCCGAGGGCGGCGGCGCGGCGATCGAACTGCTGCCCGGCGACCTCCTCCTGCTGCCCACAGGGGCCGCGCACAGCATCGCCAGTGACCCCGATCGCACACCGCTGCCCTGCGACACCAAGCTCACCGATATGCTCCGCCTGACCGGCGCGCCACTGCGCCTCGGCTCCGGCGAGGCCCGCACCCACCTGCTCGGCACGTCGTACCAGCACGACCACGCCGTCTCACTGCACGTCCTCACCCTGCTCCCGCCGGTCGTGCACATCCCCGCCGACCCGGCCAACGCCTCGCTGGACGACACCGTGCGCCTGCTCGCCCGGGAGAGCGCCGCTCCCCAGCTCGCCACCGCGGTCGTACTCGACCGGCTGACCGATGTCATCCTCGTCCACCTGCTGCGCTGCTGGCTGAGCCACCACCCCGAACTCGCCCGAGGCTCCTGGCTCGGGGCGCTCACCGATCCGCTGGTAGCCGACGCGATGACCCAGATGCACCAGCGGCCCGGCCACCCGTGGACGACCGACACGCTCGCCCGCGCGCTGGCGGTCTCCCGCTCCACCCTCAGCCGCCGCTTCCAGGACGCCACCGGACAGAGCCCCGGCGGTTATCTCACGCAGTGGCGCATGGACCTCGCCGCCCGTCGGCTGCGTGACACCGACGACAGTATCGAGGCCATCTCCAGGGCCGTCGGCTACACCTCCGTCTACGCCTTCAACCGCGCTTTCCACCGCGCCAGGTCCCTGCCGCCTGCCCGCTTCCGCCGCGACGCCCGGCAGCCGGATGCCGGCCTTCCCCCGAACCCGATGGTCACCTCCACCACAACACGGCATGGGGGTACCTCCCGGGCCGCAGGGCCCAGGGGGAGTCTGCAGGGCGTGGCGGGCCGGTGAACGCTCCCGGTCACTGGGGCCGACCGGGGTCGAAGTCCTCCACGAAGTAGCTGTCGTGCCGGATACGGAACCGCTTGAGCTCCTCGCCGCCGCGCTGTGAGATCTCCGCGACCCGCTCGAAGTACTCCTCTCGCGGGGCTCCCGGAGAGAAGAGCATGAGCATGGACATGGGCTCGTCGGTCCCGTTCCGGAAGGCGTGCAGGCCCCCGACCGGCACGTAGAGGAAGTCACCCTCGCGGCGCGTGGCCCACTTCTCACCGTCGTAGAACTCCAGCTCGCCGGAGAGGATGTAGAAGGACTCCGAGATCGTCTTGTGGAAGTGGGTCTTGGCTCCGGCGGACCGCGGTCCCAGCACCGCCTTGTACAGGCCGAATTCGCCACCGGTCGACTCTTGGGTAGCGAGGTAATGGGTGGCCCCGCCGGGCGAGGACACCTCCGGCGGGGCGTCGGCCGAGCGGAACATCGCGCTCACGTCGCCTCTGTCGCCGTGGTAGCGAGGCTCCGGATATTCGGGGTCTTGAAGGTACGTCATCGTGCGCTCCTTCCGGCAGTTCCTACCTGGATGGTGGCCCCTGCCTCCAGGCGGCGGCTACGGACTTCCGGATGGTCTTGCGTGCCCCGGGAACCAAGACCGGAGACCTACTCTTCGCTGTGTCGGCCCGGCATCGGGGCTGTTCTCGCGCATCCACGTTATGCGGACCTGCCGCCCCTACGCGACCGGGCATCGCGCCCGGCCGGGCGGCCGGACCTCTCGCTCTCCCATCAGCGTCTCCGACGGAAACCCGACCCCGCGTGTCCGGGGTTCCCCTGACGTACGGTCCGGGCGGACCGCGCGGCACTCCGGCGTCACCACGGGAATCCGGGGGTCGACTTGACGGTCTTCATCGCGAATTGCGACGTGGTTCGCGCGACCCCGGGCAGACAGGTCAGCTGGGACATGTAGAGCTGCTCGTAGGCCGCGATGTCGGCGACGGCGATCTGCAGCAGATAGTCCGGGGCACCGAACATCCGGCGACAGGCCACGACCTCGTCCAGCCCGAGCACCGCCGCCTCGAACGCCTCGATCGTCTCCCGGCGCTGCTCCGCCATCTCCACATGGACCAGGACGGCGAAGCCGCGGTCGAGGGCCACCGGATCGACGGACGCGTGGTAGCCGGTGATCACCCCGCTCGACTCCAGGGCGCGGACGCGACGCAGACACGGTGACGGGGAGAGCCCGATCCGGTCGGCCAGCTCGTTGTTCGGTAGCCGACCATCGACGAGCAGATGGTCGATAATTGCGCGATCAATGCGATCCATGGCACTGGATGCTACAGAGGGAAGCCCACGGAGGGATATCTGCCATCGGCTGCGCCGCCGCGCAGGCTAGCGTTCCACCAGGACCGAACGCCAGGAGGACCACGATGGACTCAGCCGCCGCCCGCTCCGACACACTCGTTCTCGACCCCGCGTCACGAGCCAGGGCCAACGCGCTGCTGGCCCGCTTCCTCGGCGACTACGAGGACTCCCTCCGGGAGCGCCCCATCGTTCCCGACGTCGACCGGACGGTACTCGCGCGGCTCCTGTCCGAGCCGTTCCCGGACCGGGGCGTCGGGGTGGAGGAGTTGTTCGCGGACTTCAACGAGCGCGTCCTGCCCAACTCGACGACCGTCGCCCACCCGCGGTTCCTCGCCTACGTCCAGGGGCCGCCCAACGGCATAGGCCCCTATGCGGAGGCGATGGCCGCCACGCTGAACCAGAACTGCAACTTCTGGCAGCTCTCGCCGGCCGCCAGCGTGATCGAGCGCTCCGTGGTCGAGTGGATGGCCGGACTCTTCGGGCTGGGGGAGAACGCCGCCGGGATCCTGACCGCCGGCGGGTCGATCGCCACCCAGGACGCGCTCACCGCCGCCCTGGCCGACCGTCGCCCGGACTTCCGTGAGCACGGGCTGCAGGCCGGTGGAGCACCCCTGGTGCTCTACACCTCCGAGGAGGCCCACCGGTGCGTCGACAAGGCGGCCGCGGTCCTGGGGATCGGGCTGGACAACGTCCGGCACATCCCGACCGACGAGCAGTTCCGCATGCGCGTCGACCTGCTCGCGGAGGCGGTCCGGGCGGACCGTGCGGCGGGGCGTGAACCGTTCTGCGTGGTGGCGACCTCGGGCACGGTGACCAGCGGGTCGATCGACCCGATCGGGCCGATAGCCGACCTGTGCGAGGCGGAGGATCTCTGGCTGCACATCGACGGTGCCTACGGCGCGCTGTTCGTCCTGGCCGAGGGCGCCCGCGAGGAGTTCGCGGCGTGCTCGCGTGCGGACTCCATCGCCCTGGACCCGCACAAGATGCTCTTCGCCCCGCTGGAGGCGGGGTGCCTCGTCGTCCGGGACGCGGCGAAACTGCGCGCCGCGTTCGCGTTCTCGTCCTCCTATCTGACCGTGGCGGAGGACCCGCTGATGGTCGACTTCATGGACTACGGCCCGCAACTCTCCCGCGGGTTCAAGGCGTTCAAGGTCTGG
The DNA here is from genome assembly GCF_053600955.1 of Streptomyces sp. NPDC004838. Classification (NCBI taxonomy): domain Bacteria; kingdom Bacillati; phylum Actinomycetota; class Actinomycetes; order Kitasatosporales; family Streptomycetaceae; genus Streptomyces; species Streptomyces sp. NPDC004838. The sequence continues at coordinate 329,085 of NZ_JBSGAW010000003.1, forward strand.
GCCGCCCTGCGGACGTTCGGTGTCGACGCCTTCCGCGCCACCGCCCAGCGCTGTCTCGACCTGGCCGCCCACATGGGCCGGCGGATCGAGGCGGAACCGGACCTGGAGGCCATGAATCCGGTGACGCTGACCGCGGTCTGCCTGCGGCTGCGCGGCCGGACCGACGCCGAGCACACCGAGGTCCTCGCCCGGCTGCGGGCAGAAGGGACCGCCCTCCTGGGTCCCGCTCTCCTCGGCGGCCGGGCCGGCATACGGGCCTGCGTGACGAACCACCGCACCACCTTCGAGGACATCGACCTCGTCGTCGACCGGCTCGTCGAACTCGCCAAGCGGTGACTCTGCCCGGCCGGGAGCCGACACCGGGAACGATCGGTCAGTCAGCCTGCCCCCGCCTGCGAGCGGGGAGCCGGCCGACAACGGCCGGAGCCACCTCGGTCACAGCACTCGGTCCGCGAGACCGGCCGTTCCCGCATCGCCGACCCCACGTACTGAGCCGACAGGTTCGGCATGAGGCCCGCCGGGTCAGCGGCGGCGACCTCCTACAGCCCAATAGGGCGCTTGCCTCATTTCTTCGACGCGGCCTTCCCTCCCCGTCGCTCCCGAACGAACTGGGGAGCGATTTGCCGAAGCGGCAATATCACTCGCGGTGACCTCTCTGCCCGTCGGATGATCGTGGGGTCAGCCGCTGCCCGTCGGCCCACCCGGTGCCGGCGGGCGACACCTCGGCACACGTAGTCCGCACGACAGTCCCGGAGGATTCATGTCTCAGTCCGCCCAGGTCACCCATGTCACGCATCGGCTGGTGACCTCTCCCGCCGGCAGGACCCACCTGGTGGAACAGGGTTCCGGGCCGCTCGTACTGCTGGTGCACGGGTTCCCGGAATCCTGGTACTCCTGGCGCCACCAACTGCCGGCGCTGGCCGCGGCCGGCTACCGCGCGGTCGCCATCGACGTTCGCGGCTACGGGCGCACTTCCCGGCCCGGCGACGAGGCCGCGTACCGGATGCTCGACCTGGTCGAGGACAACGTCGCCGTGGTGCGCGCGCTCGGTGAGGAGAGCGCGGTGATCGTCGGGCACGACTGGGGCTCGAACATCGCCGCGACCTCCGCCCTCCTGCGGCCCGAAGTCTTCCGCGCGGTCGGGCTGCTGAGCGTTCCCTACGCGCCGCCCGGCGGTCCGCGGCCCAGCGAGATCTTCGCCAACATGGGCGGGGATCAGGAGTTCTACGTCTCCTACTTCCAGGAGCCGGGCCGGGCCGAGTCCGAGATCGAACCCGATGTCCGCGGCTGGCTCGCGGGCTTCTACTCGGCTCTCTCCGCCGACACCATGCCCGCGGCCGATGCCCCGGACCCGCACTTCGTCAGCCGCGGCGGGAAACTGCGCGAGCGGTTCCCCGCGGGACCGCTGCCCGCCTGGCTCGGCGAGGACGACCTCGACGTCTACGCCGGGGAGTTCGAGCGGACCGGCATGACCGGGTCGCTCAACCGCTACCGGAACATGGACCGGGACTGGGAGGACCTCGCCGGGTTCCAGGGCAAGCCGATCACCCAGCCCTCGCTGTTCCTCGGCGGGGCACTGGACGCCTCCACCACTTGGATGTCCGAGGCGATCCAGGCGTACCCCACCACCCTGCCCGGCCTCGTCTCCTCTCATATCCTCGACGGCTGCGGGCACTGGATTCAGCAGGAACGCCACGAGGAGGTCAATCGTCTCCTCACCGACTGGCTCGCCTCTCTGCCCGCCTGATCCCTGGCCGGGGAGCCCCGGTCGCGGCCGTCGGACTCTGCCGCGACCGGGCGCGGGCCGGCCGGTGGCCCAGGTCGGCGGGGCGGCGGGGCCGGTCGGCCAGGGCCCGCCCCTGCGGCGATCGTGACGAGGCCCGCCCTTGGCCGCCAGTCGGTCGACGGTCCGGGCGGGCCTGTCGGGCAACAGGTTGCCGTGCCGGTCGCCCTTCGCCGCGCGCGCCGGGGCGAGTTCGGTGGCGAGCCGCGTACCCGGATGAACACGACGCCGTCGAACTCGCCTACCTCCCCGGCCGGTCGGGCTACGCCGACAGTTCTGTCAGCAGTCGGCGGTAGACGCGCGCGTAGGCGGTCAGCTGCGCCAGCGACAGTTCATCGCGACGAGGATCGTCGGCGGCCTGCTTCGCCTGCGGGCCGAGGCGTACGGTGTCGACGCCCAGGCCGCGCAGCACAATGCCGTCGGTCGATCCCGTCCAGCCCGTGACCGGCGGCGGCGACCCGCCGAACTCGTCGAGCCAGGCCCACCGGGCGGCCGTCACCACCGGGGCGTTGGCCGGGGTGGCCGCGGCGGGCGCCACCTGTTCGGCCTCCACCTCGACCGCGCACTCCCGGAGCGCCGACTCCGCGCACCGCGCCCGCAGCCGGTCGGCCAGTCCGGCCGCCAGCTCCTTCGGCTCCACCCGGTCGCCGGCGACGGCGTACAGACCGATCCGCAGCTCGGACGGCAGCAGATCCGGTTTGTCCGGCCAGCCGCCGTCGATCGCGCCGATGCCACAGGCCCGGCCGGCCTGTCCGGTCCGCGGGTCGGCGGCCAGGTAGTCCGTACGCCAGCGGCCCAGCTCGTCCAGGACCACACCGGCCGAGGCGATCACTCCCCCGGGCGGCGTGGCCGCATCGGCCAGCATCGCGAGCCCGGGGCGGCCGGTCACCCGGACCGTCAGAAAGAACGCGCCCGGCTCCTCCCACAGCAGGATGGGCGGGCCGCACTTGGCCACGATCGCCGACCGCGGCAGCGGGTACGCGTCGGCGTAGGCTTCCACACCGGTGATCCCACCGCCGCGGCGGTGGGTCCCGGAGCCGGCGAGCAGCAGCCGCCCGGCGCCCGCCTCGGCGAAGGCGACCAGCGCGGCGGCGGCCGGCCCGCGGGCGACCCCGAGACCGAAGCCGGCCACCACATCACCGTCCACACTGAGCGGACCGGCCGGCGAGGCGTCGCCGGTGACGAGCCAGGTGCCCTTGCTCCCGTCGTCCAGCGAGGTGTCGAGATGGGAGTAGAGCAGGGGTCCGGTCCCGTGCGCGGCGGCCAGGCTGGCACCCGAGGGGCCGTGCTCCAGCACCTGCCAGTCGACGTGCGGCCACCGGTGCGCGCACCAGGCGCGCAACCGGTGGGCCGCCGTCCGCTCCTGCCCTCGTGGGGCGGGGGTCGCGTCGAGCAGCCGCAGGACGTCCAGCAGCTGCTGTCTCAAAAACGTCCCCAGTCGTCGGAAGCCGGACGCCATACGTCGATGTTGCGCGGGTCGGCCGGCATCTTGCGGGCGCGGTGCGTCTCGTGCTCCTCCGGGGTGAACACCCGGTGCCGGTCGCACAGTTCGAACCGCGGGCCGAAGCGCGTGTCGTGCATGTAGAACGCGATCGACGTCGACGCCGAGTGGTTGACGATGTCGGAGGCGATCGGGGCGCCCTTGTACAGCGCGCGGGCGCGCATCCGCATGACATGGTCGAGGCTCTTCATCGCGAAGCACAGGTGCGCGACGTAGTGTTCCGTGTTCTTCTGGATCGCGAGGCTGTGGTGGTAGCGGTCCTCGCAGCGGTAGAACGTGGTCGAGCCGACGATGTGGTCCGAGGGCAGGAAGTTGAGGACGTTCTGGTAGAAGTCCCGTGTCTCCTCGAACTTCGCGGTGGCGATGAAGGGGTGCACCAGGTCGAGCGGCCGGATCTCGTTGTGCGGCGGCTCGGCGTACTCCTGGAACTCGGTGAACAGCTCGATGATCAGGCCGTTGGGGTCCTTGACCCCGAAGCCGTTGTCGCAGAGCGCCTTCTGGCGTTCCTGGAGTTCGAGGACTTCGAGGCCGGCGTCGAGCACGCTCTTGTGGAGCTGTTCGAGCACCTGCTCGCTCTCCACGCTGTAGCCGACCGCGGTCGTCCATCCGTCGGTGCGCTCGGGCGCGTGGATCAGTTCGATCGCGTGGTGTTCGATGTCGGCGCGCAGGTAGGCGTACTCGTCCGTGCGCTGTTCCAGCTGCAGACCGACGTGGTATTCGAGGAAGTCGATCGTGGCCTGCATGTCCGGAACCTCGATCCGGGCGTACTCCATGCCGTACGGGCCGCGCGGGCGGGTGCTCACCGGCGTTGTCCTTCCTGCAGTGAGCGAAGCACGCTCGGCGAACTCGAACGAGGTGATGGCCTGCTGGGCGATGACCGGTCGCCAGCGCGTGCGAACGAAGTCCTCGTGGGACTCGCTGCCGAGATAGGCGAGCAGGTCGTCCTGGCTGTCGAAGTCGACGGCCATCGTGTGGGTGAAGGTCTGGTCGCGGGTGCTGATGTTCTCGCCGAGGACGAAGCCTCGCATGGCCGGGTACCGGTCCGGGAAGGTGCGCAGCTCGCCCAGCACCGAGTCGCGCGTCGACTGGTCGGCTCCGTCGGCGAAACGGAAGGACAGGGTGTGTCTGATCATCGGGTCACCGTCCGTTCGCCGACTAGAGGATGAAGCTGAGCCGGGCGCCTGCCGCCAGCGACTCGTGGCCGAGGATGGAGCGCCGCAACCGGAAACGGAGTCCGTCGTCGGTCGGCACCAGCAGATGGTCGTACCACCCGACGTAGGAGTCGAAGTGCCCGTCGCGGGCGCGGTGCACCACGAAGGAGGCCGCCACCCGGAAGGAGTCCTCCGTGCCCTCCGTGTTCTCGGTGTTCTCGGTCTCCGCCGTGTTCTCCGCAGCCTCGAAGAGCCGCACATTGGACACCAGACGGTGTGTACGCGAGTGCGGGTTCTCGGCGTGCGCCTTGCGGGACTTCAGTCGCTTGACCCGGGCGCGGAGCAGGTCCCAGTCGTCGTCGACGAACGATCCGGTCGCGTGCGGCGACCAGCCGGGCCGGTAGTCGGTGGTCGGGATCTCGTAGCGGGAGCCGGGCTCGAAGAGGGCCAGCCAGCCGTCGTAGTCCCAGTGGTCGAGGATGTCGGCCTCGGTGTAGAGGAAGTCCTCCACCTCCTGCCGGGTGACGGTGCGTCCCGCACACCGCACGGAGCCCCGGTTGACGATCGCGGTCATCGCACGTCCCTCCCCGTCAGGAAGGACGCCGGACGCTCGCCCTTGATCTCGATGCCGTCATCGAGTCCTATGGCTTCGACCCACTGCCGCCAGAAGCCCCGCATCGCGCCTTCGTCGATCGACCGGCCCTGTACACCCTTGACCTCGTCGGCCATACCGCGCGACATGTCGCTGAAGTCCAGCTCGGGCGCGCCGGCGCCCGCCGTGGCCTGGATGCCGCGCTGGACCGCCTCGTACGCCTCGATGTCGTCCGGCGTGGCGAGCCCGCCCGGTCCGACGAAGCTGACGACCGTCTTCATGCGCAGGGCGCGCGTGTCCGGGTCCTCGGCGCGCGGGACCAGCTGCCAGGCGCGTACGTCGGTCTGGTCGGGCGCCATCGGCTCCAGTTGCCGGATCGACAGGCCCTCGATGTCGAAGAGCAGCAGGTTCGGGAAGACGAACAGGATGTGGCTCTCGTCCGCCACGTGGTGCGCCCGCTTCTCCCCCAGCCGCTCGGTCATCTCGGCCCGGTGGGCGTCGGTGCGGACACGCTCGTCCTCGCCGAAGCGCGGTTCCCAGATCATGCTGATCCGTCCGCCGTGCCCGGTCAGGACCAGCAGGCCATGGCCGTTGCCGAGGTTGTACGCGTACTGGTTGTCGTCGGTGACGGCGTAGCCGCTCTCCCGCAGATAGCCCACGAACGTGTTGTGCGTCGGCGCGAAGTGGTACCCGTCCATCGCGTTCTCGACGGCGAGTTTCCAGTTGCCCCGGACGCTGTAGAGCTGTGTGCCGGGCAGTGTGGTCATGCCGCCGACGTGCTGCTGCTCGATCATCGTCATGTAGTCGGCGGCGTCGCCGAGGTGCTCCAGCAGCGGCGGGACGTCGGGGTCGAAGGAGACGAAGACGAATCCCTCGTGGGTCTCCAGGCGCGGCACGCTGCGCAGCCCCATCGAGGCGCGGAACTCGTCGGTCGACTCGTACGCACCGGCGTCGGGGATCGCGGCGACCTCGCCGTTGTTGCGGAAAGTCCAGGCATGGTAGAAGCACTGGAAGAGCTTGGTGGAGCCCTCGGTCTCGCGGCAGAGCACGGTGCCGCGGTGTGGACAGGAGTTCAGGAACGCGTGCAGCTCGCCGGCGGTGTCCCGGCAGAAGATCAGCGGCCGACCGCCGAGGGTGCGCACCTTGAAGTCGTTGGGGTTGGGGATCTCACTCTCGTGCCCGAGGTAGAGCCAGGTGTGCATCCACACCCATCCGCGTTCCCGGGTGAAGATCTCCGCGCTGCGGTACGCCTCGCGGTTGACCCGGAAGGTGAGCTGGTCCCAGTCCTCGGCGATCATCGGAGCTGGGGCGGTCCGGGGATTGCTGCCCATGGGGAGTTTGCCTCTCACAAGTCCCGACCCGAGTGACGTGCTCTGCGAGACGCCATCTCGTATGTCGCGCTAGCGTCACCCAGCACGCACGACGGTGTCAAGCACTCGGCGCACGGTTGACATCCGAGGCCGGCGCGACCATCATCCTATTCCGCATTGAGATACACCGTCTCGCATTCTGTGCGACCGTGTGAAGGGCAACAAACTCGTGCCGTACGTCATCACTCAAGCCTGCGTCGACGTCAAGGACAAGTCGTGCATGGAGGAGTGCCCCGCCGACTGCATTTACGAGGGCGACCGGATGCTCTACATCCAGCCCGACGAATGCGTCGAGTGCGGGCGCTGCGAACCCGTCTGCCCGCAGATCTCCATCTTCCACCACGAGGATCTGCCAGAGGAGAGCCAACGGTTCGAACGTGTCAACGCCGAGTTCTTCACCCTCGGGACCCCACCGCTCGGATCGCCCGGCGGGGCCCGCAAGGTCGGCCGGGTCGGCCGTGACCACCCCGAGGTGGAAGGGTGACGGGCCCGGCGCCCACGGGCGCCGCCCCCGAGGTCTCCGTCGACCTGCTCATCATCGGCGCCGGCCCCACCGGACTGTACGGCGCGTACTACGCCGGCTTCCGCGGCATGAGCGTCGCGGTCGCCGACGCCCTGCCCGAGGTGGGCGGCCAGATCACGGCGCTGTACCCCGAGAAGCTCATCTTCGACGTGGCCGGCTTCCCGGCCGTCCGCGGCCAGGAGCTGGTGGAACGGCTCGCCGAGCAGGCCGGCCGGTGGAACCCCGTCTACCTGCTCGGGCACGGGGTCACCCGGCTCGACGACACCGGCGACGGCATCGTCGCCACCACCGACGCCGGCGCCCGGATCACCGCGGGCGCGGTGCTCGTCTGCGGCGGGATCGGCAACTTCATCCCCCGCGAACTCCCGGCGGGCTCCGAGTATCTGGGCCGGGGGCTGCGGTACTTCGTACCGCGCCTCAACGAGCTCGCGGGACAGGACGTCGTGGTGGTCGGCGGCGGAGACTCCGCGCTGGACTGGGCGCTGTCGCTGGAGCCGATCGCCTCCTCGGTGACGCTGGTGCACCGGCGTACGCGGTTCCGGGCCCACGAACGCACCGTCGAGCAGATGCACACATCCTCGGTGCGGGTCCTGACGCCCTACGAGGTCGAGAAGATCTCCGGCGACGGGCCGCTGTCGGAGGTCGTGGTCGCCGGCTCCGACGGCGACCGGATCACCCTGCCCGCCCAGAGCGTCGTGGCCGCACTCGGCTTCATCGCCGACCTCGGCCCGATCGAACAGTGGGGACTCCGGCTGCGCCGCCGGCGCATCCTCGTGGACCCCACGATGCGCACCAGCCGGGAGCGCGTCTTCGCGGCGGGCGACATCGCCGACTACGACGGCAGGGTCGGTCTCATCTCGATCGGCTTCGGTGAAGCCGCCCTCGCGGTCAACCACATCGCCACCGTGCTCGACCCGGCACGCTCCATCACACCGGGCCACTCCACCGACGCGTGAGCGAACCGCATCGGCGGCCGTACCGCGGGCGCGGAGAGCACCCGCGGACGGCCGCCCCCGGCGGGCCGGGTACGCTTCCCGCCCGGCTCCTCCGCACCGGCGGGGATCGGCGCGACTGAGCGCCTCGGCACTCTTCACACACCTTTACCATGACGTCATACAAGACAGCGTTTCATTAAATGCCCCTACCAATTTGACTGAGCATGGACAGGAGCGTGGAATCCATGGCCACGAAGGTGCAGCACGGCACCGGCGAGCAGGACGGTCCCGAAAGGACCGCCCCGACGATCCAGACGGTGCAGCGTGCGGCGCTGATCCTCGGCTCTTTCACCGTCGGCAAGCCGCATATGAGCCTCAACGAGATCACCGCGCGCCTCGGGGCGAGCAAGGCGACCGCGCACCGCTACACGAAGGCGCTGCGGGCGGCGAATCTGTTGCGGTACGACGAGCGCACCTCGCTGTACTCCCTCGGCCCCCAGGTGCTCACGCTCGCTTCGGCGGCGCGGGCCGGCCTGCCGATCGTCGCCGCCGCCGAGCCGTACATGGAGGATCTGGTCCGGCGCATCGACGAGACGATCGTGCTGTCGGTCTGGGACGGCGAGTCGGCGACCGTGGTGCGCTCGGTGGACAACACCGACCACATGGTGCGCATCAGCGTGCGGGTCGGCTCGCGTCTGAACCTGACGTCCTCGGCGCAGGGACGCGTCTTCCTCGCGCTCCTGCCCCCGGAGCAGGTACCGGCACTGCCGCGTTCGGTCCGCAGGTCGGCCGAACTCACCGAAGAGCTCGAAGCCATCCGCGAGCACGGGCTGTCGGTCAACTCCCCCACGGTCAACGGAGTCCGCACCATCGCGGCGCCGATCTTCGAGGGGGACGAGATCAGCGGGACGCTCGCGATCGTCGGCACGACGGCGACCGTGCCCGACGACGTCAAGTCGCCGATGGCACAGGCACTGCTGGAGACCGCCCGCGCGTTGTCGCAGCGGCTGGGCACCTCGGACGGCGGCTGACCCGGCCGGCCCTGTGCGGGTCTCCGCCACCGCGCCGGGTCCGGTCCGCCACCCGCGGTGTCCCCGCGGGTGGCGGACGCGTACGCCCGAAACCCGAGGCGTCGCGCCCCCGCGCCGCGGTGAGACGTCGAGCCGTACGCCGTTCAGGGAAGCAGGTCGGCCCTCGGCGGGACGAAGAAGTCGATGTTCACGCAGGGGGCCTCGGTCGGCTCCACGTAGTGCTCGCTGCCGCGGGGAACGAGCAGGAACGATCCGGCACGCATATCGTGCGCGACGCCGTCCACGTAGTAGTTCGCACGCCCCTCGGCGATGTGGACCAGCTGGTCGAAGTCCTCGTGCCGGTGCGGGTTGAGCGTCATGCCGACCTCGAGTTCGTGGTGGCAGATCATCACCTCGTCCGTCGCGTAGACACGGCGACGGACCCCCGGCCGTACCTGCGTCACCGGCAGTTCCTCCCAGTTGACGACGGTGTTGAACAGCGCTGCGTTGCGTGTGCTCACTGGTTCCCCTCTCCGGCGGCCGCCCGCAGGCCGGCCGCCAACATCTGCAGGTCCGAACCGACTACGAGGTAGTCGGCGTCACCGAGGCCCAGGTCCGCCGCGGCGCTCCGGGTCGGGGCCCAGCCGCCGAACGCCACCGCCGCGGAACGGGCGGCGTCTCTCACCCGGTCCACCGCGGCCCGCAGCACCGCCGGGTCCGCCGGCAGGCCCAGGTCGACCGCGAGGTCGGTGCTGCCGAGGAAACACACGTCGAGGGCGGCGACCAGATCCGGCAGAGGGTCGGTCCGCGCCGTCTCGATCTGGCCCACGAGCACCGGCGGGTCGTCCTGCTCGGCGCGCAGGAACCCGGCCAGCGGGGCCGCGCCGAACCGGGCGGCCCTGTTGGCCAGGCTCACCGACCGACGGCCGGCCGGAGCGAACCGGCCGGCCGCCACGAGTGCCTCGGCCTGGGCGATCCGGGTGAGCATGGAGAGCTGGATTCCGGCCGCCCCGGCCTCCAGGAGCCGGTTGACGGCGGCGGCGTCCACCTCGGGCAGCCGGACCAGGGCCGGCAGGCCGCAGGCGTCCGCGTGGCGTACCAGATCGACGGCGTCCCGCTCGGTGAGCGTGGAGTGTTCGAGGTCGACGACCACGAACGCGAACCCGGCCGCCGCGGCCAGTTCCACCACGTCGGGCGAGGCCAGCTTGACGAACGTGCCGACGGCGGGTTTCCCCGCCGTCAGGGCCGCTCGCAGCCGACGCCGCAGCAGATGGACGTCACCGACGGTCAACGGATCCTCCCCTGGGAGTGCGGGTACACGGGACCGGCCTACAGACCCCGCCACGGCACGATGTCGACCTCGGCGCCACCGTGCAGCACCACGGTCGGCTCCAGGCGCGGCGCGACGATCGTGTTGCCCGCGGCGTCGGGCAGGGTGACCTCGTCGGTCTCGGTGACGACCGTGACGTCGGCCCTCCCGCCGACCTCCAGACGCCCGTAACCCTCGGCGTCGAGCCCGAGCACCCGCGCCGGTACGACGGTGGCCCGCCGGACGCACTCCTCCAGAGGCGCGCCGAGCGCGACCAGCTTGGAGACGCTGGTGAGCAGGTCGAACACCGGGCCGCGCCAGTTGCGCGCACTGGTGTCGGAGCTGAGCACGTCGGGCAGGAATCCGTCGGCGATCGCCCGGCGCGCCACCTCGAAGCTGAGGTTGCTCTTGCCGTGGGCGGAGTCGAACAGCACGCCGCGCTCACGGGCGGCGGCCACGGCGGGCTGCACGCGGTCGCCGTCGAGGATCCCGTGGGGCTTGCCGGTGTAGCAGTGCGCCACGATGTCGCCGGGGCGCAGGTAGTCCAGGACGACGGGCAACGGCTCCGAGGTCTCGCCGATGTGCAGCATCAGCGGCAGTCCGGCCTGTTCGGCCAGCGCCACGGACTTCTTCAGCAACGACTCCCAGTGTTCGCCGACGACGTCCTCGGAGAGCCGGATCTTGAAGCCGCGCACGATGTCGGGGTGGGCCTCGGCGGTCGCGAGCGCGTCCTCGGGGACCAGGGTGTCGGGGTTCAGCAGCTCGCCGAACCTGAAGTCGATCAGGCCGAGCACCGAGACGTTGAGGAAGTTGACTATGCGCAGCGGGTTCGCCTCGACCACCAGCTTGCGGAAGGCGGCGAACGTCGAGGCGCCGGCCGTGCCGGCGTCCGCCGCGGCGACCACGCCCCGGCGCAGATGGGCTTCCTCGGCAGGGGCGCCGACGGCGGAGACGTACTGGAAGATGTGGGTGTGGCCCTCGACGAGGCCCGGCAGCACGGTGGAGCCGGTGACGTCGATCGTGCGGGCCGCGTTCGCCGCCAGGCCCTCGCCGATCGCGGCGATGCGGTCACCGGTGACCGCCACGTCGAGCCGGGCGTTGGTGGCCGATGCCGGGTCGATGACGGTGCCGCCGGCCAGGACGAGATCGTAGGACGGCGCGGAGGAGTTGGACATCGGTGTGGCTCCTGGGTGAGGGGCGGTCAGCTGACCGGTTCGGTCAGCCGGTGGTCGCGCGGTGAGGCGTCCGAAGGACGCGCGATACGGGTGACGAGGGGCAGCACGCCGTCCACCTCGACTCGTACCTCGTCGCCGTCGGCGAGGAAGCACGCGCGGTCCTGGCCGGTGCCGGCCGGGGTTCCGGTGAGGACGACGTCGCCGGGTTCGAGCGCGGCGAACCATGACAGCCTGCTGAGCAGATCGGGGATCGGGAAGATCATCCCGGCGCTGGTGTCGTCCTGGAGGAGTTCGCCGTTGACCCGGGTCCGTACGCGGATCGCGTCGCGGTCGGCGAGGTCGTCGGAGGTGCGGAGCGACGGGCCGAGCGGCGTGAACCCCGGATAGCTCTTGGCGAGGGCGGGGATTCCTGTGGTGCGCATGACATCACGTGCCGTCATGTCGTTGGCGGCGGTGATGCCGGCGATCGCGGGCCAGACCTCCGACTCGGTCGCCCGGTACAGCCGTCGCCCGACGACGACCGCGATCTCTCCCTCGTAGTCCGGTTCGGTCGCGGCCTGTGGGATCACCACCTGCGCGCCGGGGGCCGACACACCGGACGGCGCGGCCAGGTACAGGATCGGCTGCTCGGGCAGTCCCCGGCCGGTCCGGGCCGCCTTCGACAGGTAGTTGAGCCCGACGCCCCACACCGCGCGGGGACGGCCCAGTGGCGCTGTGAACGTGACCTCGTCGAGCGGGATGCGCCGGCGCACCGCACAGGACGCCAGGCACCGCAGCGAGCCCTCCTGTTCGAGGACCGCGCCGACGTGCGGAAAAGCAGTGTCCAGCAGGGCGACAGCCCCGTTCTCGATCCGGCCCAGGCCGGACTGCGTCGTCACTACTTGCATGGCGAGCATCTTTCAATGCGAGACGGCATCATGTCAAGCGATACGAAATGCGGGCTGCGGACGCACGGACACCCCGCCCGCACCGGAGGCGGACGGGGTGCCGGAGGGCCCGTACGCCGCCGCTGTCCCGGAGTCCGTGCGGCGCGTGAGGAGACCGCCGACCACGGTGAACAGGACGACGCCGCACGTGCGTTGGCGGTGAGGCACGGGAGCCGTCTACGGCACCACAAGGCCGCGGCGAGGCCAGAGATGTCATCGAGTCGATGCGGGACCTCTTCGCGCGGTCGGCCCCACAGGCCGGCCGGAGACCGGGCCGGAGACCGGCTCAGGAACCGACCCGGGACCAGGTCGGAGACCGGCCTCGGGCCGGATCGGAAACCGGCGTCGGGCCGTTGACCTCGATAGGCCGGAGCACGACGGCAAGGCTCACCGTGCGCACCCGCCACCAGCACGTGGTGATCGCCGTGGACAGCGGCTCATCAGGCGTTTTCGGGCGTTCCGCCACCCTGCGGCCGCGCCAGGCCCTGGAGAGTCAGCGGCCCGGCGAACTCCCGAGAACCGCCAGGATCGCCCCAACTCCACACCGTGCTAGCCGAGTTCAAGCCGATTGTTCCCGGCCATTGACAACCGTCGACGGGCGGCAATAGCGTTCGGGCCCATCCGATCGGTGGGCAACAAACCGATCGGCGGGAGCGCCGGCGGCGCTCCACGGAGACCGTTGCATGCCGACCAGGCGTGCGACGAACTGGCCGGTGACCGAAGTCCCACAGCCAGTGGAGGTCTCTCCCATGAAGGTTGTACTCCATCGAACACACGGCGACTCGGATGTACTCGAAGTAGCCGATGTCCCAGTGCCCGAACCCGGACCGGACGAGGTACTCGTCCGCGTCGCCGCCTGCGGCCTCAACCACCTCGACGTCCTACAGCGGCGCGGACCTGGGCTGATACCGGGATTCAACCTACCGCACGTGGCCGGCATGGATGTCGCGGGCACCGTAGCGGCAGTGGGCCCGACAGGCAACGGGCCGGCGGGCAACACGACCGCGCTCGCCGAGGGCGCGCGCGTCGTCGTGAATCCGGCCGTGCCGTGCGATCGCTGCGAGAGCTGCGCCGCCGGGGCCGACGGCGGGTGCCCGAGCGCGGGCGTCATCGGCGCCACCCTGGCCGGCGGCTACGCCGAGTACGTCATCGTCCCGGCGGCCAATGTGCACCCCGTGCCGGACGACGTCGATCTGGTCGACGCGGCCGTCGTGCCGACGATCTGGATGACGGCCTGGCACGCGCTCATCGAGATCGGCAAGGTCCGCCTCGGCGAGACGGTGCTGATCCACGCGGCCGGCAGCGGCGTCAGCACCGCGTTGATCCAGCTGGCCAAGGCCGGCGGCGCCCGCGTGGTCACCACGGTCGGCTCGGACGAGAAGGCCGAGTACGCACGCGGCCTCGGCGCCGACCTCGTGGTCAACTCGACGACCGGCGACGTCGTGGGCGCCGTGCGCGAGTTCACCGGCGGGCGGGGCGCCGACCTCGTACTCGATCACGTCGGCCCCGCCACATGGAACACCGGCATCTACAGCCTCGCGCCTCGCGGGCGACTGGTGTTCTTCGGCAACACGACGGGCAACCGGGCCGATTTCGACCTGGTGTACGCCTACCACTTCGGCCTGCAACTGCTCGGCTCCGACCCGTACGACCGCCGCGAGTTCGCCGCGATGCTCGACGCCTACTGGGCCTCGCCCTTCCGTACGCCGATCGACAGCGAGTTCAAGCTGAGCGAAGCCGCGGCGGCACAGGAGCGGATGGAGTCGCGGCGCGCCACCGGCAAGATCGTGCTGCGCCCATGAGCGGGGCGGCCTCCACCCCGGTCAGCCCCGCGCCGGTGTGGGAGGTGATCAACGGCTTCACGTCCTATTGGGCGCTCTCGGCCGCGCTCGACCTCGGCCTGTTCGACGCTCTGGCCAAGGACGCGGATTCCGGGCCCGGACTGGACGCTTCGCAGCTGGCGGCAGCGATCGGTGCGGCCGGGCCGGGCCCGGTGACCGTGCTGGCCGAGACGCTCGTCTCGCTCGGTCTGCTGGACGCCGTCGAGGATCGCTTCCGGCTCACGCCGGAGGCCGAGCGCTACCTGGTGTCGACGGCGCCGGCCTCGATGACCGCTCTCGTGCGGTACTCGCCCGGGCCTCGGGGGGCCTGGCCGGGCCTGGCCGACACCGTCCGTACCGGCGCACCCGCCCCGGCAGTGACGGCCGAGCTGACCGAGCTGTACCCGGCGCTCGTACGCGCGACCGGCCCGACGCAGGCCGGCGTGGCGACGGCCGTCGCCGCCGAGCTGGAGCGCCGCGGGCTATGGCCGGAGCAGCCGACGATCGTCGACTTCGGCTGCGGCTCGGGGGCGTGGCTGACCGCGCTGCTGCGCACCCGGCCGAAGGGCACGGCGATCGCGGTCGACCTGCCCCACGTGCTGCCGATGGCCGAGCAGGCGGCCACGGAAGCCGGCCTGCGTGAACAGGTGATCGCCGTCGCCGGCGACTACCTCGAAGCCGCGCTCCCCGTCGCCACGGCGGACGTCGTCGTTCTGGCGCACGTGCTGCGGGCCGAGCCGGCCGAGCGGGCCCGGCGACTGCTCGCCCGCGCGGTCGAGCTGGCCGGGGCGGACGGGGTCGTCGTGGTCGTCGACTACCCGCGACCCGACCCGGCCCGCGCCCCACACGACGCCAACGACGACAACGACGCCAACGACGGCTACGACGACAGCGACGGCGAGGACCGCGGCGCCGCCTGTGTCGCCGCGCGCCACGAACTGCTGCTGTCACTGACGATGCTGGCCTCGACAGCGGGGCTCGGTGTCACGGTCGCGGACCTGCGCGCGTGGGCCGAAGCGGCCGGAGCCGAGTTGACCGGCTCGTTCGAGCCGGTGCCGCGCCAGCACGTCCGCCTCATCCGTTCCCGCACCCCGGAGGCCATCTCGTGAACGCCCCGAACACCACGGCACCCGCCGACACCCTGATCGTCAACACCCTCGTCGTGACGATGGACGACTCCCGCCGCGTGATCAGCGACGGGGCGGTCGCCATCCGGGACGACCGGATCGTGGCCGTCGGCAAGACCGCCGACGTGACCTCCCAGTGGCACAGCGACACCGTCATCGCGGGCGAGCGGTTCGTCGTCACCCCCGGACTGATCAACACGCATGTGCACATCACCGGCGAACCGCTCACGCGCGGCTTCGTCCCGGACGACACCCCGTTCCTGGAGAACGTCTTCGAGTGGCTCACGCCGATCCACACGCACTACACCGAGGAGGACGAGCACATCTCGGCCCAGGTCGCGGCGCTGGAGATGCTCAAGAGCGGAACCACCTCGTTCCTGGAGGCCGGCACGATCCGGTTCATCGACCCGGTCGTCGAGGCCCTCGGCGAGATCGGCATCCGCGCCCGCGTCGGACCGTGGGCGTGGGATCTCGTGCCCGAGCCGGAGGTGCTGCGCATGACGACCGCGCAGGCGATCGCACGCCTCAACGACACGATGGACAGATACGCCTCGGTGGCCGACGGCCGCATCCAGGCATGGCCGATCCTCATCGGCCACACCTGCTGCAGCGACGAGCTGTGGCGGGCCGCGAAGGGGCTGTCGGTCGAGTGCGGCACCGGTTTCAGCGCCCACATGTCGCCGGCGGCGATGGATCCCGAGGGGTTCCTCGCGGCGTACGGGCAACGGCCGATGGTGCACCTCGACAAGCTCGGCGTGCTCGGCGAGAACGTGACCCTCACCCACGCCGTCCACGTCGACGACGACGAGGTGGCACTGCTCGCCAGGACCGGTACGAGCGTGTCGCACTGCCCGACCACGGCGCTCAAGGTGTCGTACGGCGTGACCCAGATCGGCAAGTTCCCCGAGATGGTGGCCGCCGGCGTGAACGTGGCGATCGGCACCGACGGCAACAACGCCTCGAACTACCACGACCTGATGCGTGCGACCTACCTGGTGGCCGGACTGTTCAAGGACGCCCGGCGCGACGCCACGATCTTCCCGGCCGAGGACGCGTTCGCGATGGCCACCCGCAACGGCGCCCGCGCGCTGCAGGCCGAGCACGAGATCGGCTCGATCGAGACGGGCAAGAAGGCCGACCTGGTCCTGCACGACACGAACCGGCCGGAGTGGCGGCCGCTGCACAACGTCGCCAACCAGCTCGTGTGGTCGGCCGACGGGCGGGGTGTGCACACCGTGTTCGTCGACGGGCGGCGCGTCGTCGACGACTACCGCTGCACGACGATCGACGAGGACGACCTGCTGCGCCGCGCCCAGACCGCCGGCGAGGGCATCGTGGCCCGCTCGGGCCTGCCCAACCGGGCCAAGTGGCCCACCGTCTGACCGTACGGCCGCATGTCGCGGCCGCGCTGAACGTACGAATGAAGAGCGAACGACTGAGGAGAGCCGAACCATGGCAGAACTGACCGAACCCCGCTGGACCCACGTCGCCATCCCGGTCAGCGATCTGGATCGATCGATCGAGTTCTACGAGCGCATCACCCCGCTGGTGCTGGTCACCAAGAACACGGACAGCAACGGGCGCGGCGCCTGGCTGTCCAACAAGGGTCAGGTCGACTCGCCGCTCGTCCTCGTCCTGGCCGAGTTCATCCCCGAGGTCGGGGCGCGCTTCGGCATCGAGCCGGGCAAGCAGGTGACGACGCTGGCGCCGTTCGCGCACATCGGCATCGAGCTGCCCAACCGCGAGGACGTCGACGCGGTCGCGGCCAAGGCGCGCGAGACGGGCAACCTGCGGTGGGAGCCGATGGAGATGGCCGCCCACATCGGGTACATCTGCGCCGTGAACGACCCCGACGGCAACACGATCGAGTTCTCGCACAACCAGAAGGTGTTCTCGACCATCCAGGAGCTCTGGGGCTGAACAGAGAGCCGACCGCACGCTCCACGGCCGACCCGCCGATCACCGGCGGTGACGCCGTGACCATGGACGCGAGCCGACAGGTCGTCGCCGAAGGCGGAATCGCCGCGGCGGCGGCCTGATCGTGCTGGCGATCGGGTCGGTCGGGAGCCTGCGGCGACGCGGCCCGCGCACGGCCGGGTCCGACCGCCTGATCGCGCGGGCGAGCAATCCTGACGGCACGACGGCGGTGTGGGTGCGAGACCGGCTGGACGGGCTATGGCACGACGAGGATTTCGCCGACTGGTACCCGCGCAACGGACGACCCGGCCTCTCGCCCGCTGCGCCGACTGACCCGCGGTTTTTGCCCACCCTCGACTCAATGACCTTGGAGAACCCGACTCCGCGTCGGGCCCTCCTCCTGCCCACCCACCGACACAGCCTCGAACAACCCCACTCAGCCGCCCAACAGCACCGACTGAAACAGAGAGTTCAGGACCTCCCCCCTGGGGCCACTGTCGGGATCGCCATCCCACCGCTCAAGGTCCCACTCATCACCGAGAGTCGGCCGCACGTGCCACGGTCTGCCGCACGCGCCACAGCCTGGCCGGGGGCGGTCCCGTGGAGACGGCGAGACATCCCGTCTCTACGATGGCCCCATGGCATCGATCAAGCAGGTCCAAGTCACCTTCGACTGCGCGGAACCCGAGCGTGTCGCTCGTTTCTGGTGCGAGGTGTTGGGGTACGTCGTGCCGCCGCCACCGAAGGGGTCTGCCACCTGGGACGATTTCGACCGCACGCTGCCGTCTGAGCGTCAGGGTGCGGCGTTCGCATGCGTCGATCCCTCGGGTGTGGGTCCGCGGCTGTTCTTCCAGCGCGTTCCCGAAGGCAAGGTCGTCAAGAATCGGCTGCATCTCGATGTGCGGGTCGGCACCGGGCTCGTGGGTGAGGAGCGACTGGCCGCACTTGAGGCCGAATGCGCACGACTGGTCGCGATCGGCGCGGTACGCGTGCGACTGCTGACCGCCGATGACTACAACGAGTCGTGCCTCGTGATGCAGGACATCGAGGGCAACGAGTTCTGTCTCGACTGAGTGGCCGCGAATGTCGCACCGCCGCGACGGCCCCCGTGAATGTGCCCCATCGATGACGTGTGGTCGTCGACGAAGCCCTCGGCCGCGCGGACTCGGCCGCGCCTACCGCCACAGCGCCGGCGTCGTGGGCTTCAGCGCCGCCGGGTACGCCTCGGCCGCGCTGCGGGGTACGCCTCGGCCGCGCCGCCGCTGACGCCGGTATCGCACGAGGACGCCGGCTCCGCGCGGTTCGCGGAGCCGGCGTCCGTTCTCACCGGAGCCGTACCGTTCCGTGGCGTCAGGTCGACCCGCGCAGGAAGGGCCGGCCGAGCGCCGCGGGTTCTCGGTGCTGGGTGGTGAACAGCAGCATGGCGAGGAGCGCGAGCAGATACGGGGCCGCGACGAGCAGTTGGGGGTTGAGGGTGACACCGAGCGCGGGGAGCGCCAGGCGCATCGCGTCGGAGAGGCCGAACACCAGGCAGCCGAGCAGGGTACGGCCGAGCCGCCACGCACCGAAGATCACCGCGGCGATGACGATGTACCCACGTCCGGCGGTCATGTTCTGGTTGAACGATCCGACCTCGCCGACCGCGAGGTACGCGCCTCCGAGACCGGCCAGTGCGCCGCACCACAACAGGGCCTGGCGGCGCCGCGCGTTGACCTTGATGCCCGCGACGTCGGCGGCCTGCGGGTTCTCCCCCACCGCCCGCAGTTCCAGGCCCCAGCGGCTGCGCTGCACCAGCCACCAGGTGAGCGGCACCAGCAGGATCAGAAGGTAGGCGGGCCAGCGTCCGGAGAACAGCGGCTCGCCGATGAGCGGGATGTCCCGCAGCAGCGGGATCGACAGCATCCCCACCTGGTGCGAGGCGAACTGGTTCGTCGTGATCAGGTAGCTCGTCAGCCCGAGCACCAGCGCGTTCAGCACCAGGCCGACGACGAAGGTGTTGATCTGCGCGCGGTGGGAGAGGTTGCCGTGCACGAAGCCGAGGACGAGGCCGGTCAGGACGCCGACCGCGAGGCCGGCGGTGGCACTGCCGGTCGCGCTCGCGGTGGCGACCGAGGTGAAGGCGGCGCCGAGCATCATCGCCTCGACGGAGATGTTCATCGCTCCGGCGCGCTGGGCCAGGTACTCGCCACAGGCGGCGAACGCCAGCGGCACGGTCAGCCGGACGCCGCTCGCCAGAATGGTCGTGGTGCTATCCAGAACGCTCACGCGGCCGCCTTCGTCTCGGTCGGGACAACGGACAGGGCGGGCGGCGTCGACGGCTTGGCGCCGCGACGCCCGCGGAAGAGGTCGACGAGGATGGGCGGCGCGACGAACGCGAGGACGAGCAGCGCCTTGACGATGTCGATGAGGAAGTACGGCACGCCGGTGGCGGTGAGGAAATCGCCGCCCGCACGCAGCACGGCGAACCCGAACGCCACCGGGATCGCGATCAGAGGCCGGTTGCGCGCGACGAGCGCGACGAGCAGACCGTCCCAGCCGACGTTGTCCGAGAGCCCGGCCTGCAGCCGGTTGGGGCTGACCGGGCTGGCCAGCAGCAGCCCTCCCGCCAGCCCCGCGAAGGCGCCCGACAGCGCCAGGGTGAAGCCGCCGAGCGCGGCCACCCGGACACCGGTGTGCTTGGCCGTCAGCGGATTCAGTCCGACCATGCGGACCCTGAAGCCCCACCGACTACGGCTCAGGAGGAGCGCGGCGCCGACCGCGGCGACGAGCGCGATGAACAGTCCCGCGCTCAGTTGCAGCGACGGGTACTGCCCGAAGTCGCCGAGCAGGGCGTTCGCCGGCAGGGGGTTGGACTGCGCGTCGGCGATGCCCGACGAGCCCTGCGCGCTCTCCTGCAGCCACGGGGTGCTGACCGCGAAGGTGACGAGCTGGATGGCGAGGAACGTCATCAGCAGGGTGCTCACCACGACGTTGACGCCGCGGAAGCGGGACATCAGCGCGCTGAGCCCGGCCCAGACGCCACCGCCGACCGCCGCGGCCGCCATCACCACGACGACCAGCATCGGACCGGGGAGGGCCAGCCTCAGCCCGACCCAGGCTCCGAACAGGCCGCCGATGAGCACCTGCCCCTCCTGGCCGATGTTGAACATGCCGGCGGACGCGCAGATGCACGCACCGACCGCCACGAGCAGCAGAGGCGCGGCGTGGAGCAGCGTCGTCGTCCATCCGGTGGTGCTGGCCAGACTCCCGTTCCAGATGGCGGAGAGCGAAGCACTCGGCGAGGCTCCGGTCAGCGTGAGCAGCAGGGCGGACACGCCCAGGGCGACGGTGACGAGCACGACGGTGACACCCGCCGTCAGCCGGCCGTCGCGCCCCGGCCGGAGCCGGGCGAGGAGGCGCCGGCCGAAGTCGTCCGGACCCGTCTGCGAGGCGGCACTCACGCGGCCTCACCGCCCACCAGCATGCCGAGCCGCTCGGGGGTCGCCTCGGAGACGGGCAGTGCTCCGGTGATCCGCCCCGAGGAGATCACTGCGATCCAGGTTGCAAGTGCCATGACTTCCTCGAGTTCGGTGGAGACGAGCAGCACCCCTACGCCCTCGGCGGCCGCCCCGCGCAGTCGGGAGTACATGTCCTCGATGGCGCCGACGTCGAGCCCGTGGGTGGGCTGCGCGGCCACCAGGACGCGGGTGTGGCCCGTCAGCTCCCGGGCGAGTACGACCCGCTGCTGGTTGCCGCCGGAGAGGCTGCGCACCGGCGCGTCCAGCGACGGTGTGACGATGTTGAACTCCTCCGCGAGGCGACGCGCCTGGTCGAGCATCGCGCGCCGCCGCAGCAGGAACCGGCCGCTGACCTCGTTCAGCGACTTCATCGTCAGGTTCTCGGCGACGCTCATGTCGAGGACGACGCCGCTGCGGTGCCGGTCCTCCGGCACGATGCCGAGACCGGCCTTCGGCAGCGCACCGGGCCGGGTCGTGTCGACCCGGCTCCCGGCGACCTCGATGGTGCCGTCGGTCGGCGCGACCAGCCCGGCGAGGACATCGCCGAGCGTCGTCTGGCCGTTGCCTTCGACGCCGTAGAGGGCGACGATCTCGCCCGCGCCCACGGTCAGATCGATCTGGTCGAGAACCTTGATCCCGCCCTGCTCGACGGTGAGTCCGGCGAGGCGCAGGACGGGCTGCTGCCGGTCCTGCGCCCCGGCCCCGCCGGTGCTCGCCGTCTGCACCGGCAGCAGGCCGAGGGCCGCGCCTTCCTCGCCCAGCGACACCTCGCGGCCCACCATCTGCCGGGCGAGCAGTTGGGGGGTGGTCTCGGCGGTGACCGTCTGGAAGGCGACACGGCCCTTGCGCAGGACCGTCACCCGGTCCGTCGCCTGGGTGATCTCGGCGAGCTTGTGGCTGATGAGGATGACAGCGCGCCCCTCCTCCTGCACCACGCGGCCGAGCACGGCGAACAGTTCCTGCGACTCGGCCTGGGTCAGCACCGAGGTGGGCTCGTCCAGGATCAGGATCCGAGGGTTGCGCCGCAGGCACTTGACCACCTCGACCCGCTGCCGCTCGCCGGCCGAGAGCGCCTCGACGCGCGCCTCGGGGTCGATCCGCAGTCCGTACCGGGCGGAGACCTCGGCGATGTCGGCGCAGACGGCCTGTTTGTTCACCTTGCCGGTGTCGCCGAGCGCCACGTTCTCCCACACGGTGAGCGCGTTGATGAGGCTGAAGTGCTGGTGCACCATGCCGATGCCGAGTTCGGCCGCTTCCTGCGGGCTGTCCAGCGCGAGTTCCTCGCCGCGTACCAGGACGGTGCCGGCGTCGCGCCGGACCAGTCCGAGCAGGACCTTCATGAGGCTCGACTTGCCCGCTCCGTTCTCACCCAGGAGTCCGTGGATCTCTCCGGCGTCGACCCTGAGGTCCACGGCGTCGCAGGCCGTGACGGATCCGTAGGACTTCGTGATGCCGCGCAGCTCGAGGAGCGGAACCGCTGAGGTCGTTCGTTCCATTGCTGATCTTCCTCGTGGGTGTCGGCGCGTCAGCCGAGTCGCTTGACCTCGGCCGCCGCGTCGATCTCCTTGCTGCCGATCTTCTTGATGAACTCCGCCAACTGCTGCTGCTCGTCTCCCTGGGCGTCGCAGATCTTGATGGTCGGGAAGGGGTCGACGCCCATCTGCCACACGCGCGTCGTGCCCATCTTCAGGTTGTCCTTGGCGAACTCCTCCAGTGCGGCACGGAAGTAGTCGCCCGGGCTGAACAGCGCCGAGATGTCGAACTTCGGGCTGGTCGAGGCGCACCGGTCGGTGCCCGGGGTGAGGGTCAGCGCGCCGTTGGCGTTCGCCAGCTGCGCGGCGGCGTCGGTCGCGCCTCCGAGGTAGGGGTAGATGACCTTGACGCCCTGGCTGATCTGCGCCTGGGTGGCCTCCTTGGCCTTGGCCGAGTCGTTGAAGTCGCCGGTGTAGGTGGTCGTCAGGGTGGCCTTCGGCACCACCTGCCGGATCCCGGCGAGGAAGGCCGTGGAGGCGGCGACGCTGTAGTCGGCCTTGACGCCGGTGATGAACCCTGCCTTGGTGTGGCCGGCGGCCTTCATCCTCAGACCCGCGGCGTAGCCGGCGGCGAGCATGGACTGTTTGGGATCGTCGGTGGACAGCATGATCTTCGGGGTCTGGTCGACGTTCGCCTGTACCGGCACGTACCAGGCGGACTTGCCGCAGACCGGCTCCTCCGAGGCGGGGATGGCGGCCTTGAGTTCAGTGGCGCCGAGCGCGACCAGGTCGACGTTCTGTTGGCAGAGCGCGCGTGCCGCGGTGAGCGCGTCGCTCGGGGGCACGTTGCCGCGCTTGATGACCGTCCAGCCCTTCTCCTTGGCGAAGGCGTCGGCCGAGTCGACGAAGCTCTGGTAGTAGCCGCGGTCGTTGATGTCGCCGGGGCTGAGGACGCCGATGACGACTTTGCCGTCGCCGTTGACGTCGGGCTGCTTGAGGCCGGAGTCGCCGCCGGCGCTCGCGGCGGGGGTCGTCTTGGGCGCGGTCGCCGCGTTGTCGGCGCAGCCGGACAGCGCGATGGCTCCCGCGAGGGCGAGGCCGACCGCGGCCCCACGGCGCCAGAGCATGCTGTGTGTAGTCATGTGCGTGGTTCCATTCGCTGGGTGGCACCGCCCCGTGGAGGCGCGGGCGGTGGTCAGTTGGCGGGTTCGAAGCTTCGGTCGAGCTCGGCGTGGGAGACACGCCGTCGGTGGAAGAGCGGCTCACCGCTCGCGGCGTCGCGCCACGGGAACGGCGTCGCACCACCGGAATCCCGTCCGCCCGGCCGCAGGGACCGGTTGGGACCGGCGATGCCCCGGTCGCCGGGGACGACCGGGCCGACCGCGGACCGGGTCGCCACCGCCGTTCCGGCGAAGTCCGTGCCCGGCAGGTGCGGACGGCGGGAGCCGGGGGTCGGGCCCGGCCCCTCGATCCGCGGCAGGTCCAGGCAGATCAGCTCGCGGTACGCGTCGTCGACGACGACGCGCGGTCCGCACGTCGGTTCCGGGACATCCTGCGGGAACACGGCCTCGGGCCCGCCGGGATCGGTCTGCACCATGGCTCGCACCGCACGGCCTCCTCACCCTTGCCGTCTCGCATTGCGAGTCGGTGGAACGTATTGCGAGGTACTCTGACCTCCGCCGCCCAGTGCTGTCAACGCTCCTGCGCCACATCTTCGATTCGTCGGCGTTTCGCCTGATCGCAAGACCGACAGCCCAGGTGGCGGCAGTTGGAGGCCGGTGCACGGGCAGGCGTCGAGGGACCGCGCGGCGGCTCGGCGACGAACGAAATGCCGGTTACGCGTCCGGTCGGCAGGCGAAGAGCGCATGCCGGTCGAGCACTCGGCCGACAGGCGAAGAGGACATGCCGGTTCAGCGCTCGGCCGGCCCGGCTCGTCATCGCCGCGCGGTGGCCCGTCGGCGGCGGCGAGCGGGGGTCCGGTGCCGTGAGCGCCGGGCGCGGTTGTGCCGAGGAGGCGGGAAGCGGGGGCCGTGCCGAGAAGGTTCTCGAGCTGGCGCACCCGGTAGCCCACCGGGTCGCGGTGCGGACGGAGTTGTCCCAAGGGGCTCTGCCGACTGCCCCTCCCGGCCGGGCCGGGCACGCGGAGTCGGCATCGGTTCCGGACGCCTGCGGATCGGCGCGCGGCGCGCTTCGGCGTACGCCTCAAGCCGCGCGCGGGAGAGGCGGAACCGCCCCTTGGACGACCCGCAGCCGATGGCGAGCGGCGGAAGGCGCTTGACCCCGGCCGGGCCGAGCGGCCCTTCGCCTCGCTTCCGCAGGCGGGCGCGCTCGACGTCGCCCGGTGCCACCGTCCACGCCGCGGCCCCCTCCTGCTCCACAGGGTGCTTCGGCCAGGCGATGGCCGTGCACCGGGAGCGCGGGCGGGACCGCTGTCAGTGCGGTACGGCACCGGCCGACGGTCACCGCGGGTCGATCCCCGGTCCCGGTCGCGGGCCGAACTCCGGTCTAGGTCGTTTCTGATGGATCAGGCTGGATCAGGGAGCGGGGTCTGGTGCCGTGGATCGCAAGGCGGAGGAGGGAGTCCATGCGGAGCATCGGCGACCGACGACAACGCGGCGAGGCGCGGTGCCAGGGCACGCGAGCCCAGCAAGATCCATCAGAAGCGGCCTAGCGCCGCGACCGGAAACGTTCACCGGCCCGCGACGCCCCGCACCGCACTTCTCCCCCTGTGCCCTGCGGGCACGGGTGGTACCCCCATGCCGCGTTGTCGGACCGCGCGAGTACGGCGAGTACGAGCTGGGGACCTCCGCCACGCGTATCAAGTGGCCCTTGCGCCGCACCGCACCGGACGCCGCGCGCCCACGGCAGACCTCTCCGGCCACAGCACTCGCGGCCGACGCGCACACCGAGGGACTCACCGTCCCACCGGCCGGCACCCGCGCACGGATCACGCGGGACTGACAAGTCGGCGTCTCAACGGGCCAGCAGCCGGATGGCCACGCCCTTCTCCTGCGTGTACTCGCGCAGTGCCGCGTACCCACCGCCCCGGCTGAAGCCGCTGTCCTTCTGCATGTTGAACGGAAAGCCGATCACCCCCGCATCGTGGAACTGGTTGACCGCCACCTGCCCGGAGCGGACGTCCTTGGCCAGCCGCAGCGCCCGGGAGACGTCGTCGGTCCAGATACAGGCCAACAGGCCGAAGTCGGTCGCGTTCATCAGCTCGGTCGCCTCGGCGGTGTCACGGAACGACTGCACGCCGAGCACCGGGCCGAAGACCTCCTCGCGGGCGATGCGCATGTCCGCTTCCACACGGTCGAACACGGTCGGCCGGACGAACCACCCGTTGTCGGCGGGCGCGCCACCGGTGACCAGCCGCGCCCCCTCGCGAGGCGCCTCCCGGAGGAAGCCGCCGACGCGGTCGAACTGCGCGGCGCTGACCAGCGGCCCCATGTCGAGGTCCGCTTCCCAGGGCCCGGTCTTGATCGCGGCCATGGCGGCGGCGACCCGCTCCACGACCTCGTCGTGCACCGAGGACTCCACGAGCAGCCGGGAACCGGCGTAGCAGTTCTGCCCCGCGTTCTCGGTGATGGAGGCGACGATCTGGGGGATCGCCGTGTCGAGGTCGGCGTCGGCGAAGACCACGTTCGGCGACTTGCCGCCGAGTTCCAGCTTCACCGGGACGAGGTTCTGTGCCGCGGCCGCCATGATCGCCCGCCCGGTGGCGGTGGAGCCGACGAAGCTGATGTGGCCGACGTCCGGGTGCGAGGTGAGCGCGACGCCCGCCTCGGGGCCGAGGCCCGCCACCACGTTGATCACACCCGGCGGGAAGCCGGCGCGGCGGGCGAGTTCGGCGAGTGCGAACGGGGCCAGCGGCGCGATCTCGGACGGCTTGAGGACGACCGTGTTGCCCGCGGCGAGCGCCGGCGCGACGTTCGCGGCGGTGAGCACGGCGGGTACGTTCCACGGAAGGACGACCGCGCACACGCCGTACGGCTCGGGAACCGTGTAGCCCAGGTAGTCGGGGCTGCGGGTCGGCAGCGTGACTCCGGTGAGTTTGTCGGCCGCGCCGGCGAAGTAGTCGATGATGCCGTGGGCGATGTAGATGTTCGTCCGGCCCCCGGACAGCGGCTTGCCCACGTCCTGTGCCTCGACGGCCGCGAGCGCCTCGACCTCGGCGATGATCAGGTCGGCCCAGCGCCGGATCAGCGCCCCGCGCTCGCTCGGGTTGGTCGTCGCCCAGGCAGGGAAGGCGCGGCGCGCCGCGGCGACCGCGTCGTCGACGTCGGCGCCGCCCGCCCGGGCCACCGTGGTGATCACCTGCTGGGTGGCCGGATCGAGGACGTCCAGCGTGCCGCCGTCGCGGGCCGCAACCCACTCGCCGTCGATGAAGTGTTGGGAAGAAGGGAAGTCAACAGCCGCCATGGGGGAACATTGACCGACCCTGTCACGCATGTCAATATGCAGTCTCGCTTTGTGAGGCACTGAGGAGGCCCTGTGCGCGCCACCGCCGCTCTGCTGGAGCAGTCCGGACAGCCGTTCGTCCTGACCGAAGTGGACCTGGACGATCCCCGTCCGGACGAGGTGCTCGTCCGCGTCGCCGCCGTCGGCGTCTGCGGTACCGATCTGGAGTTCGCCGGCTTCTTCCCCACGCCCGCGCTGCTCGGCCACGAGGGATCGGGCGTCGTCGAGAAGGTCGGCGCGCACGTCACCTCCGTACGTCCGGGCGACCACGTCGCCATGTCCTTCACGTCCTGCGGCACATGCTCCCTGTGCCGTACGGGCTCGCCCTCCTACTGCCGCGGCTTCGACGCGGTGAACTTCTCCGGCCGCCGGCCCGACGGCTCCACCGCGGTGACCCACGAGGGGCGGGAGGTCAACGCCCACTTCCTCGGCCAGTCGTCGTTCGCCAGTCACGTCGTCGCACCGGAGCGGGCGGTCGTCAAAATCGACCCCGCGTGGGACCTGCTGCGGGCCGGCCCCTTCGGCTGCGGCTTCCAGACGGGAGCCGGCGGCGTGCTCAACGTGCTGCAGCCGCGCCCCGGCTCGTCGATCGCGGTCTTCGGGGCAGGTGCCGTCGGCGTGGCCGCCGTCATCGCCGCCTCGCTGAGCGGCTGCAAGGTCGTCACGGCCGTCGACGTGAACCCGGCCAAGGCCGAGGCCGCCCGCGGCTACGGAGCCACGCACTCCGTCGACTCCTCGGCCGGCGGGACCGCCGAGCATCTGGCCGCCCTGGTCCCCGAGGGGTTCGACTTCGTGATCGACACGACCGGGCGCGAGGACGTCCTGCGCACCGCGGTGGAGGCTCTCGGGCCGCTCGGCCGCGCGGGCGTCATCGGCGTCGGCCCGAGCGAGTCGATGAGCTTCGACTGGCGCAGCATCCTCAACGGCCGCTCGGTCACCGGCATCGTCGCCGGGGCCGGCGTGCCGCAACTGTTCCTGCCGCGACTGCTCGAACTCAACGCCGAAGGCCGGTTCCCGGTCGAGAAGATGATCACCTACTTCCCGTTCGAGCAGATCAACGAGGCCGTCGCGGCGGTCCGGTCCGGCTCGGTCGGCAAAGCCGTGCTGACCTTCTGAGCGCCGTCCGCTGGACGTTGTCAAGCTCAGGGGCGCAGCTTAGGGTGACCCGACGCCGATGAGGCAGCCGACATCCGGTGGCGCGGCCGGACAACACCGCGCACAGTTCCGAGCACGTGGAGCGTGCCCACATGTCCGCCGACTTCGCCACTGACACCGACTTCGACCACCACTCCGACGAGGCCAACGCCGATCCGGTCGCCTACTACGCGGGCTTCCGTAAGCGCTGCCCGGTAGGCCGCTCGGCCGCCCACGGCGGCTTCCACTACACGACGCGGTACGCCGACGTGGCCCGCATCGCCCGCGACGACGAGACGTTCTCCTCTTCCCGCAGCGACCACGGCGGGCAGGGGGTCGGCATCGTCATCCCCAAGGGACCGGGGCTCGAACAGTATCCGATCGAGCTCGACCCGCCGCGTTCGACCGAGTACCGGAAACTGATCAACCCGCTGCTGACCCCGGAGGCGGTCGAGCAACTGGTGCCCATGATCGAGCGCCACGCCGCCCGTGTCGTGGACGAATTCATCGAGCTCGGCTCCTGCGACATCGTCCGCGACCTCACCAACCCGCTGCCGGCCGCGGTCACCCTGGACTGGCTGGGTTTCCCCGAGGAGGACTGGGCGAAGCTGGCCGGGCCGATCCACGACATCTTCGCCGCACCGGCCGACAGTGAGCGCGCCGTGCGCGGGGCCGCCGGTCTGGCCTATATGGACCAGCGCATCCGCGAGTTGATCGCCGATCGCCGCGTGGCACCACGGGCCGACGCGGTCAGCACCCTGGTGGCCGGCCGTCGTGCCGACGGAAGCGAGTTCGACGAGGACGAGCTGGTGTCGGTGATCGGTCTGCTCATCGCGGGCGGCGTCGACACCACCACCTCCCTGACCGGATCGACGCTCGTCCACCTCGCTCGCCACCCCGAGCAGCGCCGGCGGCTGGTGGACTCCCCCGATCTGCTGGACAGCGCGACCGATGAGTTCCTCCGCGCGTTCGCGCCGTCGCAGTCGATGGCGCGCACGGTCACCGGGGACGTGGAGATCGGTGGCTGCCCGATGCGCGCGGGCGACCGGGTGCTGATCCCCTGGGTCGCCGCGAACCATGACCCCGCCGTGTTCCCCGAGCCCGAGCAGGTACGGCTCGACCGCGACGCCAGTCGGCACCTCAGCTTCGGGATCGGATCGCACCGGTGCGCCGGCGCCCACCTCGCCCGAGCCATGTTCCGCGCGATGATGACGCAGGTCCTGACCCGGCTGCCCGACTACCGGGTGATCGAGGAGGGGCTCGTTCCCTACCCGACGCGCGGCAACCAGTCCGGCTGGGACGCGGTCCCGGCGGTCTTCACACCCGGCCCCCGGGCGACCGCGGGGGCAGGCACGGTCCGTACGCTCAGCACGCCCACACCGCTGCGGGTGACGGCGGTGCGCGAGGCGGCGCGGGACGTGCTCGCCGTCGAACTCGGCATGCCGGACGCGGGCGCACTCCCCCCATGGCGGCCCGGCGCGCACGTCGAGCTGCGTCTGCCCTCGGGCCGGCTGCGTCAGTACTCGCTGTGCGGTGACCCAGCCGACGCCACGACATGGCGCATCGGGGTCCTGCGTGAGCCCGACGGCCGGGGAGGGTCGGTCGAACTCCACGACCTGGCCCGCTCCGGAGTCACGTTCGCGGTACGCGGACCACGCAACCACTTCCCGCTCGTGCCGGCGGAGTCCTACCTCTTCCTCGCGGGCGGCATCGGTGTCACACCGATCCTCGCCATGGTCCGCGAGGCCGCCGGACGTGGTACGCCCTTCACCGTCGTATACGGCGGACGCACCCGCTCGACGATGGCGTTCGCCGACGAACTGGCCGCCGTCGCCGGGGACGCGCTCACCCTGCTCCCGCAGGACGAGGCCGGGCTGCCGGACCTCCCCAGGCTGCTGGGCGGGCTGGACGCGGACGCAGCTGTGTACGCGTGCGGGCCGGGCCCGATGCTGGCGGCCGTCGAGCGCGAGTGCGCCCGCCTGGAGATCACCGACCGGCTGCACCTGGAGCGCTTCGCCGCAGGCGACGACCTCGAAACGGCGTTCGACGCGGCGGAGAACCGGGCCTTCGAGGTCCAGCTCGCGCGCAGCGGGGGCACGCTCACCGTGCCGCCCGACCGCCGCCTCATCGAGGTTCTGCGCGATGCCGTGAGCGGCCTGTCCTACGACTGCGAGAAGGGATACTGCGGCGCCTGCGAGACCCGAGTCCTCGCCGGGACACCGGAGCACCGGGATTCCGTGCTCAGCGACGAGGAACGTCTTGCCGGGCGCACGATGATGATCTGCGTCGGACGCTGCAAGAGCGACCGACTCGTCCTGGACCTCTGAGCCGAGCAGGCCGGACCTCCGAGCCCGGCGACCGGCCGACCTCGCCCGTCGGCCGACGCGGGCTCCTTCCCCGATCCCGACTCAGTCCCCCTCCTGTCCCGTCCCGGTCCGGAGTTCGCCGGTGCCGAACGGGATCCAGGCGAGCCGGTGGGTGTACGCGGTGCGGTCGTCACGGGTGATCCGGACGGCCGCGCCCCGCGGCACCAGGGCCGTCAGCCCGCTGCCCGGGTCCTCGGGTGAGCGGGCGACGGTCCGGGACTGGACGCTGCTGCGGCGCGCGGTTCCCTGCGCGGTGACCGTGACCGCGAGGGTCGGCGCCGGTGCGGCGGGGTCGGTGATGTCCTCGTCGGCGAGGACGTGCCCGATCAGGAAACCGTCGGTCTCCGCCGTGCACTCGCGTACGAAGACATCGTCGTCGAGCGCGAACTCCACGGGGACCGGGGTCAGGACGACCTGGCCCCCCACAGCGAGATGACGGATCATCAGATCGGGCCGGGCGACGGTGACCAGGGTGTTCAGCGCGTACTCGGCGGTGCTGCCGTCGACCGTCACCTCGACCACCAGGGTGAACGCGGTGTCCTGGTGCAGCGGCGGCGACTCCCAGCGCTTGACCTGTGTGACGTCGACGGGCTCACCGGCGTGGAGCATGGTGTAGGCGGCTCCGGGCCTGTTCTCCCCGCGCCAGGTGAGGACAGCGCTCTCACCGCTGTCGACGAGGATGTACTCGGGGCGGAAGTCCCCGACGGTGAACCCGGCGGGGACCTTGGCCAGGGGGTGTTCCTCGCTCTTGGGCCCGCTTCCGCCCTCGACGGTCTCGGTGACCGTGAGCCGGCTGGTGCCGACCGCCGAGTTGATCTGGATATGGGCGAAGGTCACCTCCAGTTCCTCCCCCGGCTCCAGCTTTCCGCCGCGTTTGGGCTCGAGCAGAAACGTGCCGGGGCGGTCGGGGTCGGGATCCAGCCGCCAGCGCCGGGAGTCGTCGAGGCGGGGCTCGATACCGCCGGGGTTGGCCGTGAGGTCCCCCGGGCCGTCCCCCACCGGGAAGGAGAAGACGACCCTCTCGGGGCTTACGGTCTCGTCCCGGTGGTTGGTGAGGATCACGTCCACGGACGCCAGGGCCGGAGTGGAGCCCTGGGACACCTGAAGGGGCGAGGGCCGGGTGGCCACCTCGTAGGTGACGGCGAGGGGGCTCTCCTCCGAGTCACGATGGACCATGGCTTCGGCTCCTTGTCTCCGTGCCTTCTCTTCGACCGGTCCTGGTCTCCGTCTCTTCAACCGGTCCTGGTCTCCGTATCTTCGACCGGTGCCGCTCAGCTTGACCGGTCCCGCTCAGCCCCAGGCGAGGCCGGTGGAGAGATAGCCGTAGTCGGTCAGGGCGGAGCCCAGCGGGATCTCCCCGTCCCGCTCACCGCTCACCGGGTCGAAGATCTGGACCACGTCGGCCGTGTACGCGACGACGAAGAGCCGGTCGCCCTCCGGAGTGACGGCGACCGACGAGGCCCGTCCCGTCGTGGTGACGGTGCCCTTCTGGCTCGCGCTCGGGACGTCGATCACCCGGACCTCCGGGCCGAGGTCGGCCGCGTAGACCGTCCGGGAGTCCGGGAAGGCGGCGATGCCCATGAGGTCCCGCCCGGTCGGCACGAGCCGGGCCGTTCCGGTGCCGGAGGTGGTCAGCAGGGCGACGAAGCTGCTGCCGGAGGTCGGGTCCAGGACGGCGAGGTTGCGGCCGTCGGGGGTGACCACCACGTCCGTCGGCGTCGTCAAATCGCCCAGCCTGCGGACCACGGTCCCGCTCGCGGTGTCCACCACCGCGACGTCTCCCGAGCCCCGGCAGCTCACATAGACGGAGCGGCTGTCGGGAGCGGCCACGAGCGCCGACGGCGTGCCCCCGGCCTGGATGGAGGTGACGGCTCCGGTCGCGAGGTCGACGGAGCGGATCTGGGGGCCGTCGAGATCACCGACGTAGACCGCCGACCCGTCGGGCAGCGCGGTGACCCCGTAGGGGCTGCCGCCGAGGTCGACGGTGTCCACGGTGCCCGCGGTGAGATCGCAGACGACCAGGCTGCGGTCCCGGTAGACGGGGGCGAAGCCGAGGAAGCCGTCCACGGAGAAGGTGACCTGGCCCGAGCGGCCGATCGTGGTCTGGAGGATCTGCTGCCCGCTCGCCGCGTCGTACACCCGCAGCAGTTCCTCGGTGTTGTCCGTCACGCTCAGGAAGGTGCGGTAGGGCCAGCGCTCCCGCAGCAGACCCGGCGCGGAGGTGATCTTGCTCCGGTCCGTGTTGCACTGCGCGGCCCGGACGCCGTCACGGGTGACCAGATAGCCGTTGCTGGTGGCGGGGTGGCTGAAGGCCGCGACGACCCCCTGGTAGACCTCCGCGTCCGGGAATTCGGGGGTGCGCCAGATCTCCGCGATGGTGCCGTGGTCGAGGACTTCGTCGGTCTCGGGGTCGTAGACGACACACCTCTCACCCCGGAAGAGGTAGAGCGTGCCGTCGGGGTTCGGGACCCCGGCGTCGATGCCCTGGGTGAAGTCGGGAGCGTCCTTGTTCAGTCCGGGGAAGCGGCTGCCGATCGGGACCGGGGATGTCCCGCCGACCGGTTCGTTCTTCACCACGTCGTAGCGGACGGTGGTGGCGCCCTGGAAGAAGTGGACCTCCGGGCCGTCGGTGGCGCAGGCGCCGTCGAACCCGCCCCGGTAGGCGGCGGGCAGCTTCGGCCACAGATCGGCGACGGCGGCGCCGCGCAGCGGCGGGGCGACCGCCCCCGCGTCGTGCTCCACGGCCCAGCCGCCCCGGACGAAGTAGATCAGCGGGCCGGCGGTGCCGGGGACGCCGAACGCGGCGTCGATACCGGAGGGTACGAGGGAGGACGGGGTCATGGCGGTACCTCCTGGAGGGGCGTGGTCGGTCGGCGGTGGTCAGGCCGGGGTGTACTCGCGCAGCGGGCCGGTGCCGAGGGGGAACCAGGTCAGGGAGGCGGTGAAGTCCTCCCCCTTGGAGACGACCCGGATCGTCGCGTCCTTCGGTACGGGGACGAAGAGGCTCGCCTCCTGGTTGTCGCTGCCGCCGCGCACGTCCCAGGACTGGGTGGCGAACTTCTGCCGTCGCAGCCCCGGCGGGGTGACGAGGACGGAGAGTTCGGCCATGACGTCGGTCCGGGTGGTCTTGACGTAGCCGGTCAGGACGCCGTCGGTGTCGGCGAAGTAGGTCATGGCGTCGCTCTGGGTGGTGACCGGGATCTCCTGGGCCTGCCCGAAGAGCCGGACCGTGCCGTTGGCGTCGAGGTCCCCGACCTCCAGGTCGGGGACGTCCACCGTCACGGCGGTGGTCAGCCCGTAGGTGACGGGACGCCCGTCCTCTGTGGTGGAGGCCAGCAGCATGAAGGCGGTCGCCCGGGTCAGGGGGTGCGAGGTCCAGCTTCCGTTGCCGTCGCTGATGAAGCCGTTGACGGAGATGCGCTGGTCGTCGAAGAAGAGGTCGAAGTCGGGGCCCTCCTGGCACTTCCAGGTCAGGGTCACCGTCTCGCCGTTGGACACGCCCGCCTTGTCGGGCCGGAAGTCCTCCAGGAGGGCGTCCGGGGCGGCCTTGGCCAGCCGGGCTCCGGTGACCGCCGTGCTCCGTACCGGTCCGTCGGTGCCCCGTACCGGTCCGTCGGCGCTCCGTACCGGTCCGTCGGCGCTCCGTGCCGGTCCGTCGGCCGGAAGGGTCTCGGCGATGTCGAGGGTGACGGTGCCGGGCACGCTGTCCACGACGATCCCGGCGAGGGTGAGGGTGATCCGTCCGCCGGGCGGCAGCGGGGTGCCGGGGGCGGCCGGGCGGAGCGCGAAGACTCCGCCGCCCCGGTGCTCCGCCGCCCACGCGGGGTCGTCGACCGTGGCGCTGACGGTCTGGGGCAGCGCGGTGAGGCTGCCGGGCCCGGTGCCGGAGGGGAGGGTGACGGTGACGGCCTCGCAGACGGCCGGCTCCGGGCCGTCGTTGGTGACGACGACGTCGACGGTGGCACGGCTGACCTGTGCGGCGGTGCTGATCCGCAGCGGGGAGGGGCTGGTGTGGACGCGATAGCCGAGCACGGTGGTCATGCGCTGCTCCCTTGGGGCTGTTCGCCGGGGCCGGACTCGTCGAGCGCCCCGCTGAGCTGGAGGAAGCCGAAGCGGGCCGCGGGAGTGGTGTCGCTGAGGGCGAGGGGGGCGTCGGGCTGGGCGAGGGGGCGGGTGGTCCACTCCCCCGTCCCGCCGCTGCCGGACGCCGGCTCGGCCCAGGACCAGGAGCCGCGCCGGCCGGAGGGACCGGGCATGACGAGGTGTTCGGTGGGTTCGGTGCCTTCCGCGCCGGGGATCGTCCGGGTGCCCGCGAGCAGCGGGCCCATCCGGAAAGCGAGCCGGACCCGGCCCAGAGGGGTGCGCACCCAGGTCTCCGGCAGCTCCAGCCGGGCCACCGGCAGAATGTCGCTGACCGCGTGGACGGCGGCCCAGGGGTCGGCGAGCAGGGTCAGCCAGGCGGTGTCGGTGTCCTCGTCCGCACGGGTGTCCTCGGGGGGATGGTCGCCGGTCGCGGGGCGCGCCCGCAGGGCGATCTCGTGTCCGTCGATGGGGACGGTGTAGCCCGGAGCGCCGGGTTCGGCACCGACGCGGTCGGGGTCCGGTTCGTCGACGGGGAGGGCGCTGGGGCGTTCGGCGACGGTGTGGAGCGTGGTGTAGTCGGTGCCGGTGAAGAATCCGGCCAGTCCGTCGCTGATGATGTCCCCGGCGCCCAGCCGGACGTTCCACCGGTACTCGGTGAACTCGGGCTCGGAGGGGGAGAGGACTTCCTCCCAGGAGGACGCGGTCATCGCGGGCCCGTCGAGTTCCAGCCGTACCCGGCTGCGCAGCAGCGCCATGGGGCGTCCCACGAGGGCGGCGAGGCTGGTGTCCTCGCCCTGGGGGGCGGTCGCGGACAGGGCGCTGTCGACGGTGGCGAGCAGGGCGTCGAAGGCGTCGGGGCCGCCGTCGAGGAGTCCGGTGACGAAGCCGTGGAGGTGGGGCAGATCCTGCTGGAACTCCCGCCCGGCGGGGGTGCCGTCGTCGACCTCCGGGTACGGGGATCCGGGCAGCGGGTCCCAGTCGGTGGTCCGCCGGTGGCCGGTGTCGAGGACCGCCCTGATCTCGCCGAGCGCGGTGCCGTCGGGGGCGTGCACCAGCAGGGAGTCCGAGAGCCGGTTGGCGATCAGCCAGCCGCAGACGGGGGTGTCGCCGTACGCCGCGGCGGGTCCGTCCTCGGCGTCGATCCGCCGGTGGTCGTCGAGGGCGGAGACGTGGTCGAAGCGGAGCCGGGCGGGCTGGAGCAGCCGGGGCGGCAGCTGGATGTAGCGGTATTCGTTCTCCTCGTTGACGGGGATGTCCGGGACGACGCTGTCGGCGCGCTTCACCTCGTACTGGAGCATGTTGTCGGGGCTGATGACGGCGAGGGAGCGGCCGAAGCGGTCGATGACGTGGAGCTGTTCGAAGGCGAGCTGTCCGGCGCGGACGGGGCGGAAATCCCTCGGCGGCTCGCTCACCGGGCCGGGGTCAGGCACCTCGCTCAGCGGGACGCGGGAGCTGCTGGTGTCGACGAGTTCGGTGCGGAGGTTGAAGGCGGGCGAGTGCTGGGCGAGCCAGAGGTTCACTCCGTCGATGCGCTGGGACAGATCGTCGTCCTCGGCGGTCTTCTCCTTCAGGGCCGCCAGTTCGGCCACGGGCCCACGGGGGTGGGTGCGGATGTGCTGGGCGAGCCGGGAGCGGGTGTTGAAGGGGAGCAGCGGATTGAGGAGGGCCCGTCCGGTGAGGGTGCTGGGGTCCACGGCGCCGGTGCCTTCCCAGGTGTAGCGGGTGCCGTCGAAGCTCCAGTGGTCCGCGCCTTCGCTGTGGTACGGGGTGGGGTGGCAGTCCGTCTTCCAGATGATGTGGAGCGGGGACCAGGGTTGTTCCCAGGGGCGGGTCCAGCGGGCGAGGGTGCCCTGGACACGGGTGTCGTCGGCGATGGCCTGTTCCAGGTCGTCGCCGCTGAGGGCGGCCCGGTCGAGGAGGAAGAACTCCTTCAGCAGGGCGGCGATCACGTCCTGTCCGGGGAGTCCGCCGAGTTGGGGCGCGGGCGGCGCGGCCGGTGCCGGGGTCATGGTGCCGCCGATGACCACGCCGGTGACGGTCTCGGCGGCGGTACGGCAGAGCAGGGCGTTCTCGTCGGTGAGCTGGCGGTCGAGCCGGGCGCCTCGGACGACGACGGAGGGGTCGGGGGTGCTGTGGAAGGGGGGTTCGGGGCAGCGCTGGAGTTCGCGGTCGGGGGCGATGTTCCCCTCGGCGAACTCGGCGGTCCTCCGGGCCAGTTCCTCGGGGGTGTCGCCCCAGGGGATCTTCGAGCGCAGCCCGTCCGCGCCGAACAGCGCGTCGACGGCGGTCCGTACCTTCCCCGCCAGGGAGGTCTCGTCGTCCTGCTTGAGCTGGGCGTCGCAGCGGTTGTCCCAGCCCTGGGGCCTGCTGCTGCGTCCGCGCAGCCACCACAGCCCGTAGAGGCGGCGCTGGATGTGGGCGAGGTCGCGCAGGGCGGTGTCATGGGCGGACTGGGCCCGGTTGAGTCCGTCAAGCCACTCCCGCTCGTCCGCGGTCTCCCGGTCGGTGCGCTGCCGGCGCCGCTCGCCCGGGGGTTGGGGGCGGTCGACGACGCGCCAGCGGTAGCCGCCTTCCTCGGCGCCGAACCAGGTGCGGCGCAGGGCCTGGTCGAGGGCGCTCTCGCCGTCCTCGTCGAGCACGTCGAGGAGGTCGTAGCCGAACGCCTCCCAGAGCAGGGCCGCTTCGGGGTCGTCCAGGGCGGCGGGGGTGAGCGCGGTGGCGGCGTCGGGGGCGACATGGCCGACGGCGACGTCGATGGCGTTGATGTCGTCCGGTTTGCGGTCGGGGGTGGGCCGTTCGCCTTCGAGGTCCCAGCGAAGGCCGAGGGAGGTGCCCGCGCAGTAGGAGCGGGTGGGTGTGAGGGCGGGGTCGGTCGTGTCCCAGCGCAGGGTCTCCAGCCAGGCGCGGACGTCGCCGCCGGGGGGCGCGTGGAGGATGTCCCACCGCGGGTCGGAGTACCAGCCGACGACGGCGTAGCCGAGGAGGGTGGGTTCGGTGAGGCCGGTGAGCGGGTCGTGCAGGGAGAAGACGTTCTCGTTGTAGGGCTGGAAGGCGGAGAAGGTGGGCAGTCCGGGGCCGACGGCGGTGAGGAAGGGCGTGTCGGACTCACGTCCGTCGAAGGGGTCGGTGGTGACGGAGACGGCGCGGCCGATCCAGGCGGGCACCAGTCGGGGCGCGGTGGGGTCGAGGAAGGGGGAGGTGCCCTCGTCGTCGTCGAGGAAGTCGCTGTCGACGACCCAGCCGGTGGCGGTGGGGGTCTGTTCGGGGGCGTTGGCGGGGCGGCTGTAGCGGACGACCAGCCAGCGGTTGGGGACGTGGCGGAAGCGGACCCGTCCGGCGGGTCCGTCCTGTTCTCCGCGCCGGAGTGCGTCGGGGAGCTGCCAGTGCACATGGGCGCCGTGGTCGGGTTTGTCGGACGAGGCGCTGCCGAAGGGGTCGGGTTCGGGCTGTACCCGCTGGTCGAGCCGTTCGAAGTCGGGGTACCAGCGGCGGAAGGGCTCGTTGGCGCGTACGCGCTTGTTGACCAGCAGGGTGTCCACCTGCACGGGGACGATCAGGGAGTTCGAGGAGGTAGGGGCGTCCATCTCGTACGGGTTCCTAACGTCGGCCGGGGGTGAAGGTGATCCGCTGCGGGGCGTTGACGAGTTCCACGGCGAGCGCGCCGGGCGACAGGTCCTGGCCGTCGGGGAGTTCGCCGAGGTCCCGCAGGGCTGCGGCCAGTGCGGGGACCAGCGGGTCGGGGCCGACGGTGAC
Organism: Streptomyces sp. NPDC004838; assembly: GCF_053600955.1. Lineage (NCBI taxonomy): Bacteria > Bacillati > Actinomycetota > Actinomycetes > Kitasatosporales > Streptomycetaceae > Streptomyces > Streptomyces sp. NPDC004838. Next base: position 366,990 of record NZ_JBSGAW010000003.1, read on the forward strand.
GCTCAGGATCTCGGGGACGGTTCCGCCGTGGGAGGTCCGCAGAACGCGGGTGATGTCGCCGTCGGCGGGGAAGGAGGCTTCCTCGCCGAGGGAGTCCCCGACCGGTGGGGTGAGCCGGCGCAGTCCGATGCGGTCTGCCTCGTCGACGCCGAAGTGGATTCCGGCGTGGGGCTCGCGGAACACGACCTCGTCGGGCACCCCGTCGATGAGGCAGAGGAGCAGATCGGGGCCGATGATCCTGCGGTGGACGATGTCGAGCAGCCCGGTCCCGGTGCGCAGGGGTTCGACGACGACCTCGGGCCAGCCCCGGACCAGTGCGGAGCGCATGAGGAGACCGGAGAGCGGGCGGGGGGCGTCGAGGGTGTCGTACGCCATGCGGTTGACCACCTCGTCGAGGGTGGTGCCGATGCCGGTGCTGAGGACGCCGTCCCGCAGCGCGGCGCACCACCAGGGGTCGACGTGGAAGAACCGCAGGCTCTCCGCGGGCAGCATCCGGGCGTCGGGCACCAGGTGGTGCAGGGGTGTCCGGGCGATCAGGGTCACCTGGTCGACGGTGTCGCGCAGCTCGGCGATGGGCTGGTCGAGCGCGCGGAGCAGCCCGTCGCGGAGGGGTCCCGCGCGGAGCGTTCCGTCGCGCAGCGCGGCCACGGACGGGGGCCGGGGCACTCCCCCGGTTTGGCGGCGAGGCTTCCCCGCGGTGGCGGTCCCGGTGGTGCGGGCGGCCCGGTGCAGCCGTTCGCCGAGTCCGTCCTCGATCAGCCGGTGGAAGCGGTCGCGGGCCGGGTGGGCGCTGTCCGCCGCGAGTGAGACGGCGGTACGGGAGTGCACCAGGGCCCGTGCCGCGACCCGGCGGGAGCGGGAGCGGAAGGCGGCCAGCGCGCTCGCCAGGGTGTCGTCGGAGAGGGCGAGGGCCCGGCCGAGGGTGAAGGCGGACGCGTAGCCGACGTCGAGGACTCCGGTGTCGGTGAGGTAGATCAGGGCTTCGTCGGCGTGGCGCAGCGGGGTGTCGCCGATGCCGGGCGGCTGCTGGGGGACGACGGGGGTGAGCGGTCCCCGGTACCAGGCGAAGGTGCGCTCCCCGGAGGGCAGGACGTGTCCGACGGGGGCGTAGCCCTGTGCGAGCCGGTCGGCGGCGGGGCCCTGCGCGGGCCGTGGGCCGGTCAGCCGGAGTCCGAGTCCCGCCGGGTCCTCGGCGAGTGCGCGGATGAGGGCGGCGAAGTGGCCGCCCGCGTCGGGGACCGCTTCGAAGGACCAGGCGACGAGGGACACCATCCGGACGGTGTCCTGGGTGGGGCGCGCGCCGTCGAGGTGTTCGGCGAAGCCTTCGAGGGCGACGAGATGGGCGGCGTACCGTCCGGCGGTGCGGGGGAAGCGGTTGGCGACGACGACGCCGTAGTCACCGGTCTCCAGGATCTCCCCGGCGGGTCCGAGGACGCGGGCGGCCTGCCGGTCGCGGACTCTGCGCAGATGGCAGAGGTGGCGCAGCTCCCGCTTGCGCGGGATGAGGGCGGCGTAGACGTCGGCGGGGATGTCGACGGTGGCGCACTCGCTGTCGAGCAGTTCCTCGGGGACCCGGTTGATCTCGGGGGTGAGGACGGTGGGGTCGGTGTTCCGGGTCACCTCCCGTACGGTCCGGATGCGGGTGGTGCCCTGGGCCTTGGGGTCGTCGGGCAGTTCCTCCTCGGCGAAGAGCAGCAGCGCCAGCCAGGGCAGGGTGAGGTCGTCCGGGTCGGGGCTGCGTTCCCACGGCAGGATCAGCCGGTTGAGGGTGATGTGCGGCAGTACGTACTCGAAGGCGCCGGATGCGCCGGGCGCGGGGTGCAGGGCGTGGACGAAGGAGTCGTCCAGGGTGAACTGCGGGGCCCGGATCTCGAAGTCCTTCTGGACGGGGAGCAGGGCGTCGTCGACTCCGGGGCCCTCGACGGTGTGTTGGAGGGCGGCGGTGTAGAGCCCGGCGGGGGCGGGGGCGATGTGGTCGTCGTGGAAGTGGACGGTGAACCTGGGGGTCTGTTCGGCGGTGGTCTCGGTCATGGCGGCTCCCGTGGCGCGCTTCAGATCGTCAGCGGTTCGGCGGTGAAGGTGCTCGCGGCACGGGCGGCGAAGCCGTCCAGGGAGTCGTGGTGGCCGGGCGGGGCGAGCCCGAGGGCCGTCAGCTCCGTGTGGAGGGCGTTCCGGGCGGGGACCGTGGTGGTGGCGACGGTGTCGGCGATGGTCGCGATGGGGGTGGGGGTGCCGTCCTGCCAGCGTTCGGGCACGGGGCCGGTGGGCGGGTCGGCGGGGGCGACGGGCAGGGCGTCGCTGGGCGCCAGGTCCTCGTGGCCGAGCGAGACATCGGTCATCTCGCCGGGGGTGGGCCCGTCCTGGGGCGGCGGCACGACGACGGTGAGCCCGAGGAGCTGCCCGGGGACGAGGGAGTCGTGGGGGTCGGGCTCACCCGCGCCCCACAGCGCCTTCGGTACGGCGGAGGTGTCCTCCGTGATGATCCAGCCGCGGGCGTGTGGGTCGAAGGGACGGTCGTCCAGGGTGACGGTCAGGGTGTGCAGGGAGTCGATTCCGGTGACGTCCATGGGCCGGATGTCGAGGGGTTTGCCGTCGACGGTCTTCGTCCCGGCGGTGGCCTTCGACGCGGGGACGGCGGTGGTGGTGGAGAAGGAGAAGCCGTCGGCGGAGACCACCCAGCGCTCGTCCCCGGCGGCCAGGCGGCGGGCGCGGACGGACTCCTCCTCGGGGAGGATGCCGCTGAGCGGGGTGATGCGCAGCATCTGGTCCCGGGCGGGCAGTTGTTCCCGGAACTCGTCCCAGGAGACGGGGGGCGGGGACTTCCGGGCGCTCGCGCCGAAGGAGACGTCGAAGTCGATGCACCAGAGGTGGACGGTGGCGATGCCGCCGACGCGCGGGCCCCAGAGATCGAGGTCGACGCCGACCTCGCCTCGGACGGTGAAGAGCCACAGGTCCACCGAGAAGCCGATGCGGACGCCGATGCCGAGCCGGAAGTAGAACGGCTTCCACTGGATCAGGGCGTCCAGCCGGGCGGTGAGCCAGGCGTCCACGATGCCCGAGTGGAAGGCGACCTCCAGCCGTCCGCCCGCCATCAGCGCGGAGGGGGTGAGGGCGCAGTACGCCTCGCCCCGGACGGTGACGACGTCGGAGATGCCCCAGGTGAAGCCGAGCCGGGGGACGACGGGGTAGTGCGCGGGCGGGTCGAAGTCGCGGTGGTAGCCGCCGAGGCTGAAGACGAAGTCCCCGGCGTGCGGCCCGGAGAACCAGGTGCGGTAGGCGAGCCCGCCGGTGAGCCGGCAGTCCGGGTCGAGGACGAAGGACTCGGGGGTGAGTTCGGCGGCGAGCGCGAGCATGCCGTCGCGCGAGGTGTAGAGGGCCTGGAGCGCGAGCTGGATCCGGGCGAAGACGGGGCCGGTGCCGCGTCCGAGGGGAAAGGAGGCGGTGGCGAGCCCGAGCACGGCGACGGTGAAGTCGTCGCCGAACTCCACCAGGGCGAGGGCCTGGGCGTCGACCATCCGGAAGACGGTGAAGTCGATGCCGAGGGCGAACCAGATCCGCCCGGATTCGGGGGTGATCCACGGGGGCCGGCCGCCGGTGCCGTCGAGCAGGGAGTCGAGGACCTCCAGCGGGGGCCGGGCCTCGCCGCCCTGGGCGAGTTCGGCGACGAACGGGAAGTACGGGGTGTCGGCGGGGGCGGGCACCCGTACGGAGCTGTTGTAGCCGAACCCGGCCGCGATGCCGCGCACCTGGAACGGGGGCGGCCCGAGGCCGGAGCGCCCGCCGAGTACGCCGTAGAGGAAGAGGGAGGGGAAGCCGCCCTCGGCGCGGGCGTAGGCGCCGAGGACCTTGATGCTGAGGACCTTGGCCTCGATCACCGCCATGCCCGCGAAGAGCTGCTCGTAGGGCGGCTCGGACTGCTTGGCGAGGAAGGCTCCGGCGATCCGGACGGGGGGCCGGTCGTAGGCGAGCCCCAGGCCGCTCAGGACGGGGGTGAAGTCCCAGTCGCCGTCGCCCCGGTCGATGCGGACGGTGAAGCCGAGCCCGGAGGCGCCGAGTTCGATGCCCCCGGCGTCGAGGGTCGCGTCGACGGTGATCCGGACGGTGCCGTCGGCGTAGCCGAGGGAGATCTCGGAGATCCGCAGCGGGCCGAAGACGGCGTCGACGGGGAGGGAGGCTTTGGCGGGCTCGGGGGTGTCCTCGTCCGCGGCGACGGCCGGGAGTCCCGGCGGCGCGGAGGGCGCGGTCCGCGCGGCGGGTACGGGCGCGAAGGGCGGCGGGACCGGGCCGGGGCCGGTGCCGGGTTTTCTGCGGCGCAGCGGATAGACCAGGGCGTAGTTCTTGGCGGTGAGGGCGATGCCGCCGGTGACGGCGACGGAGGCTCCGGCGGTCAGGTCGCGGGAGGGCAGTCCGAGGTTGACCCCCACATTGCCCAGCAGCTCGTTGACGGCCTTCACCTTGCGGGTCTTCATCGGGGCGGAGAGATGGAACGCCTGGAGTCCGGCGAAGACGAGGTCGTCCTCCAGGGGGATGTGCTCGCCGACGGTGGGGAGGTCGGCGAGACCCGCCTCGTAGACGCCCTGGAGCAGAACGACCCGCAGTCGGCGGCCGGTGCCGATGGCGGAGCGCTTCTGGGGCAGGGAGGCCCAGGCCAGCTGGACGTACTCGGTGCGCGCGCTCAGGACGACGGCGCGCTTGCGCTTCTCGTAGGCGAAGGCGACCTGGTGGAGGGAGGGCACCAGCGCGGACGGGAGTTCGGCGGGGGCGGTGCCGAGGGCGTCGGCGATGTCGTCCCAGGACAGGCCCTCGTCGGAGGACCAGTCGCCGATGACGGTGCCGCCGTCGTAGGTGGCGGTGAAGACCATCTCCTTCTCCCCGCCGGCGAAGGGCAGGGACAGGGCGGCGGAGAGCTGGGCGCCGACGCTGAGGACGAGATGCGGGGTGAACCCCGGATCCTCCTCGTCCTCCTCGTCGTTCTCCTTGTATGCCTTGTACGCCTTGTACGCCTCGTCGGCCTGGGCCTCTGTGCGCACCGGGTCCAGGCTCTTCGTGCTCTGAGCGCCGGGACCGCCGGGGTCACCGGGACCGCCGGGAGCACGGACGGCCTCGTCGTCGTCCGATGACGGGAGGGTGAAGTCGAGGCTGACCCCGGTGACCGTCTGCGTGCCGTCGACGGTGAAGGCCACGACCACGGGGCAGGGCCCGTCGACGAGGGTGAAGGAGAGCGTCCCTTCGACGGTCAGGTTCCCCCGGTCGGGGATGGACCCCCCGACGGTCAGATCCGACGACTGGAGCCAGGTCGCGAGCAGTTCGGGCACCCCTCCCAGCTCTCTGAGCCGGTCGAAGGGGATGCCGAAGTCGTCGCCGGAACCGGGAAAGAGATCGAGCAATTCCTGGAGTGAGAGGGCCATGAGCTCCCCGAGCGTCGAGGTGGTGGTGAGGCCGGGCGGAAGCATGGCACGGTCGGCGATCTCCTCCGGCCGGAAAACCAGACGGTAAGTCGCCAAACACAACCTTCCGGCCAATCGCGGGGCCCTTCCGACATCAGCCGGGGAACATCGATTCCGAAACCTCGCCCCGTGGCGGGCGGATACCGTCCGCCCACGGGTCCTGCCCTGGCACGCGGCGATCAGGGTGCGGCGTCGCCTCCCCGCACCGCACGACGACGGCGGCGGCGGCCGGGATCGCCTCGGTGAACGGACGCATCGACAAGGCGGTTACCCGATGGGCGGCTTGACGCTTTGTCATTCATCCGAACGTGGGCCTCCGGCTACGGTGCCTGACGGCACCCCTCGGGCGTCCCCGCGCGCGGCGCGCCCGCCGGGGGCGCGCCGGTGCTCGTCGTACGGACGGCCTCAGCCCTCCTCGGCGGCGGGCGGGGCGGCGGATCCGATCCGGGAGACGGAGCCGGAGTCCCAGAGACAGACCGCGGTACGGTCCCCGGCGGCGCCACGGGTGCGGACGCCGAACTGCCAGAGGAACTCGGGGAGATGGGGCGCGCCGGCGGACCACTGATCGCCGAGGAAGTCCTGGACGTGGGTGTTCTGGAGGAGATCGAGGGTGGCGGGGCTGCAGAGCACCAGGACGTCATCGGGCACGGTACTGGCCGTTCCGTACCAGAGGGTCCTCCCGCCCCGGTCGAAGGGGCTGGGGGCCGGGTTCGCGTGGGTGCCGGGCAGCGGGAGGCGCTCCCAGCGGCCGTTGCGCAGCCGGAGCGCTCCGCAGGGTCCGACGCCGAAGACCAGATGGTCGCGTTCCTCGGTGTCGCCCATCGGGGAGAGCACGGCGACGAAGTCGGTGGCGACCGAGGCGGTGGAGGCGGCGTTCCGGGACTGGGCGAGCCGGGTCAGGGAGTCCGCGGTCCCGGTGACGACGGAATGCAGCAGTTCCCGAAGCACTCCGTGGTCGCCGCCGGAGAGGACCTGTTCCAGGGTGCCTGCCTGGCCGGCGAGTTGATCGGCGAGGCTGAGGCAGGTCCGGCGTGCCGCGATCTGGGCCCAGTTGCCGACGGGGTTCCCGGCGGCGAGCGCGGCGAGGGTGAACGGGCGGTTGAAGCGCCCGTCGTAGCTGCGCAGCACGAAGGCGTCCCGGCGGGGGACGGCCGCCCGGCGGTGCCGGAGACCTCGGACGGAGGCGGCCCTGATCCGGAGGGCGCCCTGGTCACCGCCGTCGGCCTCGGTGTCGGGTACGGGGTCCAGGTCCGCCGGCACCTGTCCGGAGCCGGTGTCGGTCTCCGCGCCGGGCCCGGCCGTGGGGAGTTCCGGCACCAGGCGGACTCGGTCGCCCTCGCTCTCGGCCCTCAGCCGCGCCAGGGCGTCCGCGAGTGCCTCGGCCTCGGCGCGGGCGGTTTCCGCGTCCGTCCGGGCGGTCTCCTCCCCGGCGCGGGCGGCCTCCGCGTCGGCGCGGAACCGCTCGGCGTTCCGCCCGTGGGCGTCGGCCTCGGCCCGGGCGGTCTCGGCCTCCTGCCGGTGGCGCGCGGTCTCCAGGGCGCCGACCCCGAGTTCGGTGCGGGCCTGGGCCTCGGCCGCCCTCAGCCGTGCCAGTTCCTGTTCGCCCGCGGCGAGCCGGCTGCGGTAGTCGGCCTCCAGTGCCCCCGCCCGTTCCCGGGCCTGCAGGGCGGGCTCCCCGGCGGAGCGGCGGAGGGCTTCGAGGTCGGCGGCGAGGCGTCGTCCTCGTCGTGCCGTGACGGCGAGCCCGGCCGCCAGCAACAGCGCCAGCAGGGTGAGTACGGCAAGGGCGAGCCGGTAGATGTCCTCGTCAGGCATGGGTGTTCCCTCCTCGGCCCCGGTTCAGTGGGACGTCTTGGTGCCGCGGGCGCCGGTCGCCACCACGACGCCGTCCTTCACGGTGCCGCCGCCCTGGAGCAGTTCGTGCCGGAGCACCCAGAGGATGGTCTCCGGTTCCCCGGTGCCGGCGTCGGCGGTGATGACGGAGCCGCGTGCCCGGGAGGCGGACGACATGCCGATGTCACGGGCGGCGCAGCCGTAGCCGCCTTCCCGCAGCAGGGCACGGGTATGGCGGGTCAGTGCCCTGCGACGGGTGCCCCACCAGCTCATGTCGTCGGCGGGCACGGAATGGACGGGTCCGCCGAGTCCGGCGTCGAGTTCGCCGAGTTCCACCGCCGCCTCCTTGTCCGTGACACGCCACCGGTGGGCGGTCCTCATCCGTCCAGCCGACCGGCGGAGCTGTTCGAGGTAGCGGCTCACATCGTTTCCGGGGGCCGCGGCCGGGGTGGGGAAGTCGGCCCCCTGGCCCGCCTGCGGGTGGAACACGGTCAGGGTCATCGCCTGGAGTTTGGTGACACTGGGCCACCAGTACTGGAGGCTCGCGTCACGGGGCAGCAGCAGCTCCAGGTCGCGGAGGAGCGAGGTGAGGAGGGAGCCGAGCTGTTTGGGGGCTCCATCGAAGGGCGGGGCCACCTTGCCGCCGGCGCTCGCGGTCCCCTCGGCGTGGGAGCGGTAGTCGGTGAGGGTGAGGGCGGTGCCCCGGGCGGGCCCGGGGCCGTCGCCCGGCGGGGGCCGCAGTCCCTCCGGGAGGGCCGGGATGCCATGGCCGGCCGGCCGGGCCGGGGGCAGTTCGGCGGCGGTGGCGAGCAGGTCGCGCAGTTCCCCCGGGGCCTGGGACTCCGGCAGCCGGAGCAGGGCGAGGTGGAGGGCGTCCCACAGCTCGGGCACGGCCCGGTCGGCGGTGAGAGGGCCGGCGCCGGGGCGGCAGCGGCGTATCCAGTTGCCGAGGAGATGGTCGCGGCGGAGCTGGTCGAGCGGGGTGAAGTGCTCGTCCCAGATCCTCAGCAGCGAGTCGCGGAGCGCGGCCGCGGGGTCGGGGGTGACGGCCGGCCGGGCGGGGGTCCGGCGCACGGGCCCGGCGGCCTGGTCGCCGGGCTCGGATACGACGGGACCGCCGGGGCCTTCGCCGGTGTCCGCTCCGATGTCCGCTGCGGTGGCCGCCCCAGTCGCCGGTGCGGTGGCTGGTGCGGTGGCTGGTGCGGTGGCCGCCGCGCCGGGGGCGTCCGGGACGTCCGCCGTGTCCGTGGCATCCGTGACGCCCGGATCCCGCCCACCCGTGGGAGCGGCGCGGCCGGGCCCGCCGGGGGCCGCGGGTCCGGGTTCCCCGGAACGGGATCCGTCGGCCGTCTCGGGTGCCGGGTGACGGACGGGCACAGCCGGTCGGGCGTTTTCCCCCACGGCGGCCGGAGAGGGGGACGCGGGCTCTCCCCGCGGGGCCGGCTCCTCGGGGACGCCCCGGAGCAGATCGGCGAGGGCGAGCGAGAGCAGGCGCACGGGCACGGCGGCCCGGTCGCCGTGCTCCGCCTCCAGGGCGATGCCGAAGAACGCCCGTGCGGTGCGGCGCAGTTCGGCGCGGGCGAGGTCGGCGGCGGCCGACTCCCGGTCCCGTACGACCTCGTCGAGCAATGTCTCCAGGGACGCTGGGGTGGACATCAGTGCCTTCCGGAGTAGGGGTTCCACATCTCGTTGAGGGAGGGTTCGCTGCGGTTCATCGGCAGTCTGCGGACGGCGCCGGGCCGCTCGTGGACGTCCCGGAGGTCCTTGGCGGGCAGGAAGGGCACCCTGCCCCGGTGCACCCGGAGCCGGCCGGTGGCGGTCAGCGAGGCCCGGTGGACGGCGGTGGGGCCGGGGTCGCCGGGGGCCTTCGCCTCGCCGAGGAGATGGCGGGTGCCGTCCGGTTCCACCGCGTGGAAGCGGAAGAAGCGGTATCCGTCGGGGTCCTCGTCCAGGGGTGGCGGCAGCAGCGCCATCGCCCCGGCCACGGGCGGGGTGTGCGGGTCGGGGGTCTCGTGGAGCTGCGCCGGTTCGTCGCCGCCGAGCGGTCCGGCGGGGAAGATCTCGGTGCTTCCTCCCCCGGCGGTCTCGGCGTGCACGGCCCAGGGCAGGTTGCGGGCGGGCCACTCCTCGCGGGGGTCCTCGCCGAGCCGGGGGACGAGGTCGAAGTACTCCCCCTCGGTGAGGTGGTGCTCGCGGCCCAGGAAGACCAGGAGGACCGGGTTGAGCTGGTGGTCGACCTCGACCCGGGCCCTGATCCGGTCCCACATGGCGGCTCCGGGGGTGAACTTCTCGCGGCGGGCGTGGTCGACGAGGTCGACGTTGCCCCAGTTGACCGAGTTGGAGCGGTCGGTGGCGCGCTGGAGGAAGACCGTCTCATTGGGCTGGAAGGGCGCGCTGTGGCGGCCGAGGCGGCCGGTGATGTCGAGTTCCTCGAAGGGTTCGCCGGTGCGGAAGACGGGTTCCTGGCCGTTGGCGCTCATCAGGTTCATGTTGCAGGGCATGCCGAGGAAGAGGTTGCCGGTGCTGACGGTGGCCTCGGTCAGTCCGCGCTGTGCGGCGCTCTTGATGGCCTCGGTGCCACCGCCGTCGCCGTACTCCTCCACCGCGCGGAAGTTGATCGTCTTACGGGAGTAGGCCCAGGCGGCGCCGATGGAGGCGGCCTCCTTGGCGTACCGGGTCTCGCGGGAGAGGGCGGCGGCGTTCCAGGGCAGGCGTACGGAGTCGTGGACGGCGCCGGTGAACCACTCGACGATGCCCTCCTGCACGAGCGGCATCATGGTGCTCCGGCCGGAGAGCATCACCCGGTCGAGCCGTCCTCCGGGGAGCCGGGCGAGGTTGTCGCGTACCAGGTCGGCGGCGATGGCCGCGATCCGGTGGACCGCGGGGCGCATCAGCCGGTGGAACTGGGCCGGGTCCAGGGGGACCCCCTCGGCCGGGAAGAGCGCCTTGCCGTAAGGGGCCTTGCGGCCCTGGTTCTCGAAGACGTGCTCGTGGAGTTCGTGGAGGAACCGCTGCGGCACGACGGGCGGGGTGGCGTCGGCGCCGGTGGCGCCGAGGGTGGTCTTGATCTTCTCGGCGAGGGTGAAGAGGTGGACGAACGGGTTGCGGCGCCCGGTGTCCTGGTCGCCCTCGGGCCACTGGGAGGGCAGCAGGTCACCGAGGACCTGGCGGACGTCCGCGGGGGCCACGTCGTCGCGGAGCCCGTAGCCGAGTACGGCCTCGGTGAGGGGCAGCGGCGCGCCGCCGGGTTCGCGCAGGGAGTCGGGAAGGACGGAGGTGAGAGCCTCGCGTTCCTCGGCGTGCTCGCCGCCGGTGAGGAGTTCGTCGACGATCCGGGCCTTGATCCAGTAGTAGACGAGAAGGGTGAGGAAGTCCCCGCCGAGCTGGCTGTGGCCGGTTGAGCCGATGACCTCGGGGGCGAGGCTGTAGTGGATACCCCGGGCGGCGGCCGGCACGGCGTCATCACCTGGTTCGGGGTCGCGTACCTCGGTGGTGAGGCGGATGAGGGCGATGTCGGTGGTGCCGCCGCCGATGTCGACGACGAGTCCGCTCTGTCCCCAGGAGGGGCGGGGGCCGCCGTCGAGGGGGTGGGAGCGGGCGCGCAGGGCCTCGACCCCGTTGCCGAGGTCGGTTCCGAGGTCGCGGAGGAGGAAGAAGAGTCCGGCGGCGACCCCTTCGTCGTAGTCGACGCAGACGTCGGTGGCGTCGAGTGCGTCGACGAGCAGGGCGCGGAGCGCCTCCCGGGCGCTGGGCGCGGTGGTCGTGGGGTGGGTGACGACGATACGGGCGAGGGGGCGGGGCTCCCGGTCGCGGTCGGCGGCGGCGAAGCCCTCGGCCCGGTTCAGCAGGTCGTCGTAGACATGGGTGTAGAGGTAGTCGGTGGTGAGCGAGTGGTCGGGGGGCAGACCGGGGATGCCGACCTGCCGGGTCTGGCCGAGGAAGCGCTTGAGGTCGGGGCAGACCCCGGCCTCCTCGGTGACGCGGGCGCCGAGGGAGAAGCGGGGGGTGCCGTCGTTGTCGAGGCGCATCCTCAGTCCGCTGTCGATGAAGGTGGTGCTCTGGCCGAACTCGACCTGGCGGAGCCGCTGCCGGGCGAGCGAGGGCACGTTGAGCGCGTCGTCGTAGACGTCGTGGAGACGCAGGGCGAGCCAGCGGGAGAGGGCCTCGGACTCGGAGGAGAGGCCCTTGTCGAGTTCCAGGCAGACCAGGTCGAGCATGCCGGCGGGGAGGGGGCGGCCGTCGCGGAGGCGGGTGGCGAGGGCGGCCGGGGTGGTGAGCCGTTCGTCGACCGCACGGTCGGTGAGGAGGGCGGTGAGTTCGGCGAGATGGGCCCGCCAGGAGTCGGCGGCCGCGGCCGGCGGGCCTTCGGGGTGGCCGTCGAGGAGGTCGGCGAGGAGTTCCCGGAGCCGGCGTTCCTGGCCGGGGTCGATGGGGAGCTGGTCGTCCTGGCGGGGGTCGAAGAGGGTGATGGCGGAGGCGGTGGTGCCGAAGTCGATGGCGGCGAAGCCGGGGAAGACCTGGTTGCGGTCCGCGATGACCCGGCGGCGCAGGAAGTACAGCTCGTCCGGGGGCCCGGCGTGGCCGGCGTCGGCGGCGGGCCGGGGGACGACGAACTCCAGGGTCATGGTGTGGGGGACGCGGACCGGTTCGGTCTGGGGTGCGGCGCCCGTGGTGTAGGAGACGCTCCAGACGATCTCGCAAGCGAGGATCTCCTCGCCGGAGACGGGGGTGCCGGGGGCGGGCGGCAGGACCTCCGGGGGTACGGAGAGCGGGGTGTCCAGGACCCGGCGGCCGAGGATGCGTTCGCGTTCGACGCCGGGGTAGGTCCAGCCGTTCTCGAGCCACTGCGTCAGTTCGGGCGGGGCGTCTCGGATTTCGATGATCCGCAGTCCGTGGATGGAGTTCCAGGCCGCGCCGTCGCCGGAGACGAGGGTGAGCCGGGGCAGTTCGTACCGGCCGGTCGCGGGGTCGGGGCTGGTCCGGAAGGCGCGCGGGCCGAGGCGGTGCACCCCGCTGTGGCCGCCGGCGTCGAACTCCATCGTCAGGTCGCGCTGGGATGTCATGTGTCGAGTCCCCACTTCGCCAGGTGGTCGAGGAGCGGGGGAATCCCGCCGTCGTGGCCGTCTTCCCCGTCGCCCCTGTTGTCGCTTTTGCCGTAGGGTTCGGCCGGTCCTGCGGCGGGTTCCGGGGTGTCCCGGAAGAGGCTGTGCCGGGCGCGCTGGGCACTGCGCTGGCGGAGCTGGCGTCCGACGGGGATGCGGGCCTGGGCCCTGCGGAACTGGTCGGAGAGGTAGGCCCGCACCTCTTCGAGGAGGTCGAGCAGGAGTCCGGTACAGGCTTCGGCGACGGCCTCGGCCATTTCCCGGCGCATCCGGAAGGCCCGCATCTGGTGGAGTTCCACCTGTGCCTGGACGGTGTTGAGGCGGGCGGCGACGGAGCTGTTCCAGGGCAGGTCGTGGTCGTCGCGCTGGGGGAACCGGCGGTGGGGTTCGGCGCCGATGTCGGCCGCGTCGTGGGCGGGCCTGAGAACCCGCTCCTTGACCTTCTCGGGTATCCAGGAGACGTCGGTCATCTTGCCGATCATGCGTTTGCGGAGGACGTCGTTGGGGCCGTCGAGTTCGGCGAGGGGTACGGCGAGCAGGGCCTCGGTCTCGTCGTCGGCCCACCAGGTGTTGAGGTCGTCGAGGCGTTCGTTCCAGGTGCGGGCGAAGTCGATGGCCCACTGGTGGACGTGGACGAAGGTCTCCTCGGCGAGCTGGTTGACGGTGGCGTCGAACTCGCGGCGGAAGGCGGCGGTGTTGTAGACGGCGTCGGCGGCGCCGGAGAGTTCGTTGTCGAAGGGGTCGCCTCCCGGGGAATCACCGCCGAAGGGGTCGTCGCCGAAGGGGTCGTCGGAGGTGTCGCCGGGCGTCCGGGCGGCACCGTCGCCGACGGTGATGGTGCCGTTCTGCATCCGGTTGGCGAGGCTGTGCCACTCGGGCCAGGCGAAGACCTCGACGACGGCCTGGCGGCGCAGCAGTTCCAGCAGGGAGACTCCGGAGCCGTGGGTGAGCGAGGTGGGGTCGCGGAGCTGGTTGAGGTCGTGGTCGAGGCGCTGGAGGGTGCTGCGCAGTTCGCGGAGCCGGTTGTCGGCCCGGCGCAGGGCCTCGTCGTCCTCGCCGCCGGGGCCGCCGGTGAGGGCGGCGAGTTTCTCCAGCAGACCGGTGAGGGTGCGGACGCGTTTGCCGACGCGCATGTTCTTCAGCCGTACCCCGTGGCGTACGACATGCTCCTCGATGAGCGCGCGGAGGGCGGTGATGCCGCCGTCCGTCTCGTAGGCGCTGAGCCGGCGGGCCCAGGCGTCGTTGGGGAAGTTCTCGGAGATCCGGTCGGTCCAGCCGGTCCAGCCGGGCGGGCCGGCGGCGTTGTCGACGGGACCGGCGGGACCGGCCGGATCGCTGAAGGGATCCGAGAAGTCGAAGGGGTCGCCGGTGTCCGGCGCGGGAGCGCTACGGGCGGCTCGGTGGGCGGAGAGCAGTCGGCGGACCTCGTGCCGGGACTGGTCGCTCGCCTCGCTGTAGGTGTAGCCGTGGGCGGCGATCCCGGCGATCGCCGAGACGGGCAGGACGCGATCGTGGCGGCCCTGGACGAGTTCCCGGCCGGTGACGTCGAAGCCCTTGATGTGCTGGGAGGCGGCGCGCAGGTCCTCGGCGGAGAGGCGTCCGTCGGGCAGCGGCGGTACGGGGACGGCGTCGAACTTGTTGCCCGCCACGAGGACCGAGTCCTCCAGCTCCGAGCGGCTGCGGCCGTGCCGCTGGAGCATTCCGTAGAAGTCGAGGGGGGTGCCGGCATTGGGTTCGTCGGCGTCGAGCACGATCAGGATGGTGGAGACGTCGGCGAGTTCGCTGTGGCTGAGATAGGCGTCGCGGCTGCCGGAGCTCTCGCTGCCGAGGCCGGGGAAGTCCAGGAGGACCAGGTCCCGTTCGCCCGCGAGCCGGCCGAGGTTCCAGGCGCCGGGGTCCACGGAGACCCGGTAGGTGACGCGGCGGATCAGCGGGAAGGCGGCGCGCAGATCGGTCGCGGAGTCGGCGACTCGGCGGACGGAGTGGCGTATGCCGGGCCTGACCGGGAACTCCCTGGGGGGTTCGGTGATGTCGCCGAGGTCGAGGGCTTCGTTCAGCAGGGCGGCGCTGGGCTGGACGGTGGCGCCGAAGAGGGTTCCGTCGCCGAGGCAGGCGTCCCGGAAGAGCAGGAGTTCATGGGCGAGCCGCCGGTGCCGGGGGTTGTCTGCCTCCTGGGTCCACAGGGTTCGGCGGGCCCACTCCTCAAAGCCGCGCCAGTCGTCCTCGAAGGGGTCGTAGCCGTCGAGGGCGCGCAGGTCGAGGTGGGGCAGGTCCTGCCGTACCTTGTGGGCCAGTTCGCCGAGCATGAAGGCGGCGCATTCGCGGGCGCCCTCGCGGGTCAGGAACTCCACGACCGCGTCCCGCGAGAGTCTGGTGTGTTCGCCCGGCGGGCCCTGCGAGAGGTGGAGCGCCGTCACATTGCCGGTGCAGGCGCGGACTTCGACGGGCAGCACATCGGGCCTGCCGAGCAGGGTGCCGATCAGCAGGGACTTGCCGTTGCTGAACTCCCCCACCACGCCCATGGTGACGGGAGAGGACGCCACCTGGCGCAGGTCGTGCGCCTCCTGCACGGTCTGCTCGATGAGCCGTCCGATGACCTGGTCGCCCTCGTCGGCCGTCTGGCGGGCGAGAACGGCGAGGGTCTCCTCGGCGAAGGCGACGGGGGCGTCGTGGGGTTCGCGGCGGCCGGTGCCGTCCGGGCCACTCCCCCTTGGCCGTACTCCCTCCCCCTTGTCCGTGCTCCCTCCCGGGCGTCCGGTGCCGGACGCGTGGTCGCTGCTCTGGGACTCGTCGTCTGTCTGGGACACCGCTGCTCCGATTCCGGTGCGAGGGACGGGCCGGGGGCAGGGCGTACGGCGCGGCGCCTCCCGGCGGCGGGCACGGGCGGCCGGTGTGCGCCCGCCCCTGGGTGCGGCGGGCGCACGTCAGGGGAGCGCCGGCGTATCGGACGCGTTCCCCCACAACCCCGTTGACCGGGTGCTGCCCCGCGTACCCCCCGGTTCGCACCCATGGCCAATATCGCACGGGAAAGAGCGCTATGCCGCCGCTTATCGGATATTCGCTCAGGTGAACACCCTTGGTACGCACAGGGATTGGACGTGGCGGGGTTCCCTCACGGCCCCCGGGCGGGGGCCGTCTCCTCCGCCCCCTCGGGGTAGATTCCGGCTACCCCCACAGAAGGAGCATCGATGCGAGCGACGCGTCCGCGCACCTCCCGCACCCCCCACACCCCCCGCACCTCAAGGCTCACCCTGGCCGCCACGGCAGCGGCGGCGAGCCTGCTGACGGCGGTCCCCGCCACCGCCGCCCCGGCCAACGCCGCCCCCGCGGCCCAGAATCCAGGGGCGGACTCCTCCCGTACCGGCGATTCCCATACCGGCGGTCCGGACCGCTGGAGCGCCGCCTGGGCCTCCGGGCTGGTCCGCCCGACGGCGCCGCTGCCGTGGTCCTGGCCGAACTGGGCCTGGGACGGATTCGCCGACCAGAGCCTGCGTCAGGTGGTGCGGGTCGGCGCGGCCGGCGCCGAACTGCGGATCCGGGTCTCCAACCGGTACGGCACCCGGCCACTGGAACTCGCCCGCGCCACGGTCGCCCGTGCGGGCGAGGGCCCGGCCCTGGCGCCCGGTTCCGTACGGGAGGTCCGGTTCGACGGCCGGGCACAGACCGCCATACCTGGAGGCGGGGAACGGTACTCGGACCCCGTACGGCTTCCGGTCTCCCCACTGGAGCGGGTCACCGTCACCCTGCACTTCCGGGCCGCCACCGGCCCCGCGGCGCTGCACGAGGACGGGCTCACCACCGCCTACCGGGCATCGGGTGACGCGGCGGGCGAGGTGTCGGGCGCCTCGTACGGAGAGACGAGCGAGTCGCGCTACCTGCTCTCGGGCGTCGAGGTGCGCGGGATCCGGAACGGGGGCGGGGTGGCCGCCTTCGGCGACTCCATCACCGACGGCTGGGGGTCCACACCGGGCACCGACCGCCGCTATCCCGACCGGCTCGCCGACCGCCTGCTCGCCGATGGTCGGCGCAACCCCGTGGTCAACGCGGGAGTCAGCGGAAACATGCTGCTCACCGACTCGGCCTGCTACGGCGAGAAGGGGGTCGCGCGGTTCCGCCACGACGTGACGGAGCGGCCCGGCGTCCGTACCGCCGTCGTCCTGATCGGGATCAACGACATCGGCGGCGGCGGAGCGGACGACTGGGGCTGCGGCAGCGCGCCCAGGGCGGAGGCAAATCGCCTGATCGACGGGTACCGGCAGCTCATCCGGGCCGCGCACCAACGCGGGATCACGGTGGTCGGGGCGACGCTCACCCCGTTCAAGGGGTACGCGCCCTACTACTCACCGGAGAAGGAGGCGGTACGGGACGCGGTGAACCACTGGATCCGTACGGGCGGGGAGTTCGACGCGGTCGCCGACACGGACCGGGCGCTCGCCGATCCGCGCCCCGGCCATGGCGACGAACTGGCGCCCGGGTACGACTCCGGGGACGGCATCCACCCCAATGACGCGGGGATGGACGCCCTCGCCACCGTGGTGAAGGAGGCCGCCGTCACCGACGCCCGTTCCTGACCGCCCGGACGCCCGGACGGGCCCGTTCCCTCCCGAGCCGGGGGCACGGGCCCGTGCGCGTTCACCGGACCGAAGCCGACGCTGGATCAGCGGTGCTGCGGTGCCCTCCCGGCACGGACCATGAGCCCGCTCGCCGGCCAGATCCCAACTCACCGGTCAAGGCCCTAGTAGTACTTCGTTAGGTCGATTTGGTGGTGTGGTGTTGGTTCGGGCATGGTGGTGCGGTGGACTTGGGGGAAGTTGAGGAATTGCGGGGCGA